>JACAEV010000149.1 GCA_013388645.1 Syntrophaceae bacterium
GAAAAGAGATTTTGTGATGGTGACCGTATCGGGTCCAGACCAACCTGGGATTACCGCTGCTTTCAGCAAGATTTTGGTGGACAATCAGGTGGAAATTGTGGATATCGAACAGGCTTCCCTACAAGATTTTTTAGGTCTCTCTTTTCTCTTGGACATGAGTGGAGCAAAACAATCCAAAGATGGCGTTCTCAAAGACCTCCTTTTTGAGGCCAGTCGGCTTAGATTAACCCTCAATTTCCGAATCTTTTCCGAGAAAGAGATGAAGGCGAGGAATAACAAGAACCTCTTCATCCTGACTTATTTTGGCGAGACCCGTGCTCTGGCAGAGATTTCAACGATCTTGGCTGAGGAAAATGCTAATATCGAGATGATCAGCAATCTCACCCGTCACTGTGCCATGTGCGTTGAGTTAACCATCAATGTCAATGACGTCAAGAACCTCAGTCGATTGAAGTCAAGGGTAATCGCCAAAAGTCATGAGCTCAATATCGATCTCGCCCTTCAGAAGATGGAGGCTTATCGAAAAAATAAACGTCTCGTCTTCTTCGATATGGACAGCACCCTCGTCGACATGGAGATCATTGATGAGATGGCCCAACAAGCCGGAGTCTTTAAAGAGGTTTCAAGAATTACAGAAAAGGCGATGCGGGGGGATATCGATTTTGAAGAATCCCTGACCCAGCGGGTAGCGCTTCTCAAGGGATTAAGAGTGGAAGAATTGGAGAAGATTCGGAATGAGATGAAACTCTCCGAAGGGGCTGAAGATTTAGTGAACACGCTCAAGAAATTGGGCTTTAGACTTGGACTGGTGAGCGGGGGGTTTGATTATTTTTCTGATTTTCTGAAGAAAAAGTTGGGTCTGGATTTCTCCTATGCGAATCAACTGGAGATCAAAAACGGAGCGCTCACGGGGAAGGTATTAGGAAAGATCGTGGATAATACCTATAAGGCGAAAATCGTCAATATGGTTTCCGAAGAGGAGGGCGTCCTTTTAGATCAGACCGTCGCCATTGGGGATGGGGCCAATGACGTGTTGATGTTAGGCCAAGCGGGTTTGGGCATCGCCTATAATGCCAAGGAAAAACTCCAACGAGCGGCCAGCATGAGCTTGGGTCGGGCTCGTCTCAGAAACATTCTCTACATCTTAGGCATCTCCGAAGAGGAGATGGGAGACTGGAGCGTGTGTGAACGTCCTGTTTGATCCCTTTAGATAAAGGATTTATTCTGACGATTTTAAAATAAATCTTTTCAATTTAATCTTCATATTTACTTCTTTGCCAAAACCCTCCACTCACTTTTTTGTCATTCATTGGACCCCAAAGAGGTTTGACAAATCAGGATAAAGGGGATAATTTGGGGGCGATGAAAGAGATTGTTGAAGTGGCGGTCGGTCTTCCTGTCTTTAAGACTTTCCACTATCGCATTCCAGAAAAGTTGAAGGATTCTCTTCAGGTTGGAATGAGGGTGCTCGTCCCTTTCAAAGGGAGAAAGGTGATCGGTTTTTCCGTCGATCTTCTGGAGCAACCCTCAAAAGGGATAGAGGAGAAGCTCAGAGAGGTGGAAGATCTCCTTGATGAAGCCCCATTGATCGACCCCCAGATGCTCCGTTTTTATCACTGGATTTCAGATTACTATCTTTATCCTTTAGGAGAAGTGATCAAAACAGGTCTTCCCCCGGGACTTCATCTAAAAAGCGAATTGACCTTAAGCCTCTGCCCAAACGGAATCGCTTCTTTGAATCGAGGTGAATTGGAACCGATTCAGGAAAAGGTCTTTAAAGAAATTGAGAGATGCGGAAAGATTGCCTTAAAGAAGATACTGAGACAATTTCCTGGAGAAGTCTCGAGGTTTCAGCTTTTTTCATGGAAGAAAAAGGGCCTTCTCGATATTGAAACGGAGATAAAAGGGAAGGAAGTCAAACCAAAATTTGAAAAGGTGATCCAATATCAGGGAGGGGAGCCTTGCCAACCCATTTCGAAAAAGCAGGCAGAGATTCTCGAGTATGTCAAAGAGAAAGGAGAGCTCTCTTTTGCCGAATTGAGTAAGAGATTTAAATTTCCCTCAAAATCCATTCAGACCCTTCAACTTCAAAAACTCCTCTCGCTCTCCAGGAGAGAGGTATGTCGTGATCTCACTGTTCGATCGGAGTTCGAACCTTATCCGAAACCTGAACTGACCTCTTATCAGGAAACCCTGCTCGGTGAGATCCGAAAGGGGATTGGCTTAAAAAAATTTTCACCCTTCCTGATTCATGGTGTGACCGGAAGCGGAAAGACGGAGGTTTACCTCCGAGCCATTGAAGAGGTGCTGACTCAAGGTCGGGAAGCCATTGTCCTGGTCCCAGAGATATCATTGACTCCTCAACTTCTTTCCCGATTTAAAGATCGGTTCGGTGAAAACTTGGCTCCTCTTCACAGTGGACTTGGAAGAGGAGAACGTTACGATCAATGGAGGAGGATTTGGAAGGGGGAGGTGAAGATTGCCATAGGTGCTCGTTCCGCCATCTTTGCTCCCTTTAAAAATGTGGGAATCATTATCGTGGATGAAGAACATGACCCTTCTTATAAACAGGAAGAGAAGCTCAAATATCACGCCAGGGATGTGGCCGTGGTCCGGGCGAAGCAAATGGAAGCGACCCTTCTGCTCGGATCGGCCACGCCTTCGCTGGAATCATTCTATAATGCCAAGAGGGGAAAGTTTCATCTCTTAAGCCTCCCGGAGAGGGTCGAAGGAAAACCTCTTCCCCAGGTAGACGTGGTGGATATGAAGAGGGAGGGAAGCCTTCTCTCGGAAAAACTGAGGATGGCGCTTCAGAAAAATATTGAAGACAGAAGACAGAGTTTGCTCTTTCTTAATCGCAGAGGGTTTGCCAATTTTATCCTCTGTCCGGATTGCGGTCAAACGTTCAAGTGTCCGAACTGCAGTGTGACGCTCACCTATCATCTTCGGGATCGAACCCTCCAATGTCATTATTGTGGTTACCAAATCAAAGCACCTGGAGACTGTCCTAAATGCCAGGGGCACCGCCTTCAAGGAGTGGGGATTGGGACGGAACGCCTGGAACAGGAGATTCAATTATTATTTCCGAAGGCACAGGTGGGAAGGATGGATCGCGATACCACTTCGCGAAGAAGATCGCATCTCCAGATTCTGAAAAAACTCGAATCAGGGAATATTGACATTTTGGTGGGCACCCAGATGATCGTCAAAGGTCATGATTTCCCCAACGTGACGTTTGTAGGAGTGGTTTCTGCTGATACTGCCCTTCACTTTCCTGATTTTCGATCCAGCGAGAGGACCTTTCAGCTTCTCACTCAAGCAGCGGGGAGGGCAGGCAGGGGAGAAATCTTAGGACAGGTGGTGATTCAAACTTATACGCCGGACCATTATAGCATCCTCAGAGCAAAAGATCATGACTATCTCAGCTTTTTTCAGGAAGAGATCCAATTCAGGAAAGCCCTGGAATATCCTCCCTTCTCCCGCCTGGTCAATTTCAGGTTAATTGGAAACAGTGAAAAAAAGACGAAGGGGTTGGCAGAAGAGATGGGGAGGATTGGGCAATCCCTATTGAAGAAGGGTTATGTAAAAGGAATTGAGATGTTAGGTCCAAGCACTGCTCCCTTCGCTAAAATGAGGGGGAAATTTCGGTGGCAGATGTTAGCCAAGGCGAAGAATTCTCAATGGCTTCATCAATTTGCAAAGGAGGTGGCCTTTAGGATGGAGATCCTCATGAAAGGAAAGGGTGTCCATTTGGATGTTGATGTAGACCCTGTTTTTATCCTATAATGGGGCACACTATCCAAAACGAAGTCACTTGGGTTAAGGTTACGAAGCCCGTATCGAATAGGGTCACAGGGTGATGGCCAAAAAAATTTCAAAACGAATAACATAACCTTTCGACGAAATGGGTATTTTAACCATAGCCTATTCACTGAAAACCATTAAGGTTTTAGGAGATGACAATGATTGATCGAGCCCATGGTTTTTTTCAGAGAGAAAAGGAGACGATGTCGAGAAAAAAAAGAGAGGCTTATTTGAAGAAAAGACTTTCCGAGATTCTTCGCTATGGGTATCGTTATTCAAAGGCGATTCAAGAAAGGTTTGATGCCGCCGGAGTAAAGCCCGACAAGATGACCACACTCAAAGACCTCGAGAAATTCCCCATTATCAAAAAAGCCGATTTGGTCAACTCTCAAAAACAAAATCCTCCCTTTGGAGGGTATGAGGTGGTCCCGAAACAGGGATTCAGAAGAATTTATATGTCCCCGGGACCGGTGTTTGAACCCGGAGAGTGGCCCTATCGAGACAAACGTTGGTCTCAGGCCCTTTATGCTTGTGGGATGAGAAAAGGAGATCTTGTACTGAATACCTTTAATTACCATTTAACACCCCTGGCCATCATGCTGGATGACTCACTCCGGATGGTGGGAGCAACCGTCATTCCAGTCGGTCCCGGAAATATTTCAATGCAGATTAGTCTGATGCGACAACTCCAGGTCACCGGATATTTGGGAACACCCAGTTTCCTCATGTCCATTATCGATGCGGCGGAAGGTATGCATCTTGATCTCAGAAAAGATCTTCATTTGAGAGCAGCCTTTGTCGGGGCGGAGATGTTTCCTGAATCTCTACGACAAAAGCTGGAAGGAAAGTTGGAGATCCCCATCCGACAGGCTTATGGCACGGTGGATGTCGGTTGCCTCGGATACGAATGCCCGGAGAAGAAAGGGATGCACATTTCTGAGGATGTGATTGTGGAGATTGTGGATACAGAGACAGGGAAGCAATTAGAAACAGGGGCGACCGGAGAGATCGTTGCGACCAACTTCAGCAAGGTCTTTCCGATGATTCGCTTTGCCACAGGAGATCTTTCTTATCTGATTGAAGAAACCTGCCCCTGTGGCCGGACGTCAATGCGTCTCGGAAGGATTCTTGGACGAACGGATCAAGTGACCAAAGTTTGGGGGATCTTCATTCATCCATGGCAAGTGGACGAGTTGATGGCGAAATTCCAGGAGGTGGCCAATTATCAAATCGTGGTCACCCGAAAAGAATATCGTGACCAGATGATCATGTACATCGAATTAAAAGAAGCCATTTCAGATCAATCCGCTATAAAAAGAAAGGTGGAGAGAGAGATAGAGGAGGTTCTTAAAGTCAAGGGCCAAGTGGAGTTTGTCCAGAGAGGAGGCATTCCGGACCGAGCTAAGAAAATTGATGATCGGAGGATTTGGGAGTAGCCACTACAAGCAGGAGAGCTCTCTAACGGGGACAAGGGGATGGGAAACGAAGGAAAAGTCAAAGTCGGTGGGATCATGGCGAATGGTGGCCTGGCAACGGTAAGCATCCTTTCACTGCCAGACCGTCCGGATGTACCAGGGATGGTGCTTCATGCGATGGGGAAACAGAATATCAATATTGAATTTGTTGTGCTCAACGTCGATATCGAAGGCAATGGAAATATGACCTTCTGTATCGATCAAAAATATTTAGAAGCAGCCTTAGAGGTGTTAGAGGGAATCAAGTCTCTTATTGAGGCGAAAGGAATATCTTACCACCCCAACGTGGCTACGATCAGCGTCTTTGGTCCCCACTTCAGAGAAAGACCGATGATCTCTGGTCTAATGTTCAATACTCTCGGGACAGTAGGGATCAACGTCTTAGCCATTAGCACTTCTATCTCCAGTTGTTCCTGTGTGATTCAAGCCGATCAGGCAGAGGATGCCTTGAGGGCCCTTCACGAAACCTTCGAAGCTCCCCATCAGGTTACGAAGTTCGCACCCTGAGAAGAATATAAGTTTTATGTTTAGGGGAAAAGGCAAAGAAGCCAGTTTAGATTAGGGTTAACAGGTAAGGGGTTAAAGTACTATCCACCTAATATATAACCCATCGGCGAAACTGGCCTCCTTGGCTTAGCCCTCACCCTATTTAACTGAGGATGGAGATCCATAGCTGTGAGGTTTGTGGTGCCCTTTTGGAAGGATACTCCTTTGAGTTCTGCTATCGATGCAGGAAGTATCTATGTCTCGATCCTACCGGGAAAGAAAATGCCTGTGCAAAATCTCATCCCAATCATATCGGTTATTATTATTGTCCAGTCTGCTTGGATTATCTCTTTCTTTGCAGAAATTGCGGCCATTATAGAACGAGAGGCGGGCGCTTTCCCCTCTTGGATCACCTCTGTGAAGAATGTCGGGCCATTTTTAGAAGTACGGAGTAATTAGTTTTTCATTTGAAGATACGAGTGAATTACTCCAAACTTAAAACTTATCAAGGAATGATGATGGAAAAAGCTCTCCAGAGATTGGCCGAACAGATTCTTTCTTTTGATGAAGCCTCGTTAGCCGCCATGAGGGAAAAATATCGATTGAGAATTGAACACTTTGATGGGACAAAGGATTGGGAAAGAGCAGTGGTCATCTATTGTATCATCAATGCGGTGAGTTTGAAAAATACCCTCTTCAACGAGAATGTGCTCAAACGAAGGAAAGAGAAAGAGGGAAAACCGGCAATGGGTCACCCTCGCCTAAAACGAGTGAAGTAGATGAAACTTCTCCCTCTTTTTATTTTTTGGTGCCTCTGGTTTCTTAATTTTTCCACTCGTACGATACTTTCTCCCATCCTCCCCTTGATCGAGGACAGCCTATCCCTCTCGCATGAAGCTGCGGGTGGGCTTTTCACTTCTCTTTCGATCGGTTTCAGCCTCACCCTATTTCTCACTGGTCGATTTGTTTCGAACTGGGGATATAAGAGGACCGTAGCGATTGGATTTATTTGTATTGGTCTCGTCCTTTTTAGTCTCCAATGGGCGGAGAGTTATGTAGCTTTTCATCTCCTCTTATTCTTTTTGGGCTCAGCAACAGGGACATACATTCCATCAATTCTTCCTATTATTACAGAAACTTATGACTCTAAACATTGGGGAAAGGCAATTGGATTTCATGACTCGGCAGCCAGTCTTTCTATTTTTTCCATCCCTATCTTGGTTACATTAGGCCTCCGCTATTTTCCTTGGAAGGAGTTGCTACTTATTCTTGGAACCGTTCCCCTCTTGGTCCTTATCCCCTTTTGGAGGGTCTCAATCGAGCCGAAGCATGAGAAAGTTTATCAGAGGAGTCAATTTACCAATCTCTTTGGAAATAAAACAGTTTGGATCATGGGACTTCTTTGGATTTTTTCTGCAGCCTCCAGCTTAGGGATCTATTCTATACTCCCCCTCTACTTGATCAAGGAACGAGGGATGGATTTTGGGTTTGCCAATACCTTGCTTGGAATCTCACGCGCCGCAGGGGTGATTGTTCCTTTGACCATAGGTTTTATCACCGACCGTTATGGATTCCGCATCATACTCAAATGGAGCATCTTTGCAACTGGTCTGAGTACAATAGGCTTAGCCCTCTCTTCTACCCTTTTATTAATTCTTATTACCCTTATTCTACAAGCACTTCTATCACTTGCCTTCTTTCCTGTGGCCTTTATGGCTATATCAAAGTTGACTCCTGTTTCTGAAAGGTCGATGACGATTGGATTCATCATAGCTATCGGAGTAATCTTTGGGACAGGGGGAAGCCCCTTTGTCTTAGGAATAGTAGCTGATCATTTGAATTTCAGAATAGGGATATTGGGGTTGGGTGTCCTGACAGCCCTCTCCTCTTTGATGGTCAGATTCTTAAATGATGATGAGAAAGCATTTTCTTAATCAAAATCAATAATTTTATCATAAAATGGTGTCCGTTCAAAACCAGAAATAAACCCATCTAAATCCTTGCAAATATGATCATTAAAAATAGTCGTAAAGATACTGACCTTGACGTCCAATTTTACTATTAGTATCCCAATCTTCTCTCTTTCCTACTATAGATTGGGGTATAAGTGACCAGTAAAACTAATTTAGACTTGACAAAACAAAATACTTTATGTTAAGCTTGTGAAAAGTAATCACAAAAAGGTTGGTTTATGAATCTACACGAACCGATGATACGAACCGAACATCCTCCCCACGCAACGACTTATAAAAAGAAAGGACTTTTCCTCTTTCGTTTGCTCTGCAAGGTTTTCCTTTTTACCTTTATCTTCATTCTTTCCTTTCATCTTCCCAATCTCATTCCTGCTTTCAATCATCGAGAGCAAACGATTAAAGAGATTTTAGAGGTTTTGGACAGGCATTCAATGGATTTGGCAGATGTCACAAAGGCGGAAATTGCCGAGGTCATTTACGAGGAGGCACTTCGACATAAGCATGATCCTAAATTTATACTGGCACTTATAGCCATAGAAAGTTCCTTCCAGAATTGGTCTGTATCCGAACAAGGCGCAAAAGGATTAATGCAAATCATGCCTTATGTTGCAGAATCTATAGCTCGGGAGTTAGGTATCGAATGGAGTGGAGACCAAATCCTTTTTAATCCTTACTTTAATATAAGAATTGGAATTTACTACCTTTCTCGCCTTCTCCTTGATTTCGATGATATCGGAATTGCCCTTACAGCTTATAATTATGGTCCCACTTATGTTAAGGGCCTTGTTCAGAGAAAAGAGAAAATCCCATCTAACTACTACCGGAAATTCCTTACCGCCTATCAAAACATTTAATTCGAAACAAGGGGAGAGTTCCTTCTTGTCTGCCTTTCAAGGTATGGACCTATTTTCTCTGGCTCATCCCTTTCATAATAGAATTTCTAACCATTTTATGGTAATTTAATTAGAGAAAATAAGGGTTTCGTCTAACGGCAACGGTAACGAAGCACGTATCCGTTATTAGAAGGCATCGTCTGTCGTCTTTTTGCGTAACTGTCACCGATAACCGAAACTGGCTTCATAACTGTTCTACAAAAACCGGTTGTTATGGCTTTTATTCCTTCTTATATTAATCTCTTTGAAAGGGGGGACCTCAGCAAAAGGGTTCAGCTTCTCAAAGAGCTTCTCAGGGAATGTCGGCTTTGCCCAAGAGAGTGTGGGATCAATCGTCTGGAGGGAGAGATCGGTTTTTGCCAGGCTGGATCAGAACTCACAATCTCGAGTGCCTTCCCACATTTTGGCGAAGAAGCTCCCTTGGTCGGATATCACGGTTCAGGCACTATCTTCCTTACCCATTGCAACCTTCGGTGTATTTTCTGCCAAAATTACGACATCAGTCATCTTGGAAACGGTGAGCGCATTACCTCCTCGGACATGGCACGTATCATGGCAAGACTCCAGGAGATCGGTTGTCACAATATTAATTTTGTCACCCCCACCCATTATGCACCCCAGATAATTTCTTCGTTACCCGAAGCGATTGAAAGAGGACTTCGTCTTCCCATCGTTTATAACTGTTCCGGGTATGAATCCATTGAGGTGATTCGACTTTTAGAAGGGATAGTTGATATCTACATGCCTGATGTAAAATATATGGACGAGCAATATTCGAGGCGATTCTCCAATGCTCCTGATTACCCGGAGGTGATTAAGGAAATCTTAAAAGAGATGCACCGTCAGGTTGGGGATTTAGTCACCAATTCAAAGGGGATTGCTGAGAGAGGGCTTCTGATCAGACATTTGGTCATGCCCAATGGAGTGGCCTCTTCAGAGGCCGTTTTGAAGTTCATTGCAGAAGAAATTTCTGTTCACTCCTATATCAATATCATGGATCAATATCGGCCTGAATACCAAGCTCATGAATATCTTGAGATTAACCGTCGGATCACTCACCAAGAATATTTGGAAGCCATTCAGTGGGCGAAACACTATCGCCTCTATCGAGGGTTTTAGGTGAAATTGAAGGAAGCTCTAAAAGAGATCCAAACCCTGAGGAAGAAAGTCCGACGACTCACCAGAGAGATGGAATCCATTCAGATGGCTTCTATCGAAGATCCTTCTTTAGTAGAAAAATTGCTCAGGATGAGAGGCATCAAAGTATTTCGAAAAAATCCCATCGATCGCCTCTTCTTTCCTCCGGATCTTCCCCCTTTTGATAAAACTCGATTCTACGAGATGATGAAGAAATACTCTTTCCGCCTCGTTTTGCGAGATATGATCAAATCCCACGAACAGTTTCGCATCCAGGACTTAACCCACTATTGTTCCTCTTCGGTCGTTCAAGGATATTGTCACCTCCTTGATGAAATGGGGGTGATCATCAAAGATGGAAGGAGTAAATATCGAACTTGGGTTTCCCCCCTTTACAGTTTTGGTCCCACTCTCGAATGGTTCATCGCTGAGATGTTTAAACGAGAATTTGCCTCCCCTGCCATCTATGGCGTCAGCGTTAGAAATACTCAATCGGGTGGCGACTACGATGTGATTGCTTCATGGAATCGGAGATTAGTTTATGTGGAAGTGAAGTCCTCTCCACCCAAAGGAATCGAGCAGAACGAGATTTCTACCTTCTTCTCAAGAATGGACGATCTCCTACCCGATGTGGGATTTCTTTTCAATGACACACAGTTAAGAATGAGGGATAAATTGGTCGTCATGTTTGAAGAAGATTTAGCAATGAGATATGGAAAAGAATCAAAAAACCTCTATCCTGTGGAAAGGCTTTCTGGAGAACTTTTCCACCTTCGAAATCGGGTCTTTATCGTTAATAGCAAAAAGGCCGTGGTGGAAAATTTTCGGATCTGCCTCAAACATTATCTTCGGTACAGAGATCAGATGTTTGGAAAATTAGACTCAAATCCCCCCCTCACCTACCGATAGGTAGACATCCCCCTTTTTTCTAAAGGGGGTAAAAAGGGATTATCCTTAGGAGGATTAAAGTGAAAAACAAAGAACTTGCCGATCTCTTTGAAAAAATGGCAGACATTCTCGAATTTAAAGGAGAAAATCCGTTTAAGATCAGTGCCTATCGGAAAGCATCGAGGATCATCGGAGACCTGACGCAAGATATCGAACAAATTGCTGAGCAAGGGGATCTCAAAAAGGTCCCTGGTATTGGTGAAGGCATGGCTCAGAAGATTGGGGAATATCTCAAGACCGGAAAGGTGTCCAAATTTGAAGAAGTCCGAAAGGGGATACCGGATGAACTGATTGCCATCATGGATATTCCCGGGATGGGGCCCAAGACTCTTTCAATGCTCCATAAGGAGAAAGGAATCTGTAACCTTGCTCAATTGGAAAAGGCATTAGAAGATGGGTCCCTCCTGGGACTGTTTGGCATCGGTGAGAAAAAGATTGAAAACATTCAACGAGGAATTCAACTCCTAAAACAGAGTCAAGGCAGGATGAATTTGGGTGTGGCTTTTCCTGTAGCCAAACAAATCGTGGAGACTTTAAGGCAAAAGACAGGATCAAAGAAGATTGAATGGGCGGGCTCCCTTCGGAGGATGAAAGAGAATATCGGAGACATTGATATCTTAGCAACAGGTCCGAATAAGGAGAAGATCATTCAGGCCTTCACCCATCTTCCAGAAGTGAAGGAGGTCTTAGCCTCTGGGGAAACTAAAGCCTCTGTCATTGTGGAAGGAGGGACGCAGATTGATCTTCGTGTGGTGGAAGAAGATTCCTATGGCGCTGCCCTTCAATATTTTACCGGCTCGAAGGGTCATAACATCCATCTCAGGGGGATCGCAAAGGCAAAAGGGATCAAGATCAATGAATACGGGGTATTCAAAGGGAAGAAGAAAATTGCAGGAAAAGAAGAGAAGGATGTCTACCGAGTTCTTGGAATGGATTGGATTGAGCCCGAACTCCGCGAAGATCGTGGAGAGATTGAGGCGGCACAAAAAGGACGTCTCCCTCCATTGATTCAGGAGGTCGAAGTGAAAGGAGACCTTCATGTCCATTCTAAATATAGTGACGGAACTTCCTCGATTGAAGAGATTGCTCAAGCTGCCCAGAAGAGGGGTTATCAATATGTTGCGATCTGTGACCATTCAAAGTCACTTAAGATTGCCCACGGACTCGATGAATCAGGGTTGATGAAACAGATCGAGGAGATTGATCGCCTCAATGAGAAATGGAAGGGTTTTCAAATTCTAAAAGGAACAGAAGTCGATATCCTCACGGATGGGAAATTAGACTTGTCCGAAAAGATATTGGAGAAGCTTGACTTAGTGGTGGCAGCGATCCATAGCGGATTTAAACAAAATAAGGAGAAGATGACGAAAAGGATCATCCAAGCCCTCCAAAACCCATACCTCCATATCCTGGCGCATCCTTCCGGAAGGCTTCTGGGTGCCAGGGATCCTTATGAAGTCGACATCGAAGAATTGATGAAGGCCGCCCAGAAATATGGAAAGGCATTGGAGATCAATGCCTACTTCGAGCGCCTCGATTTAGATGACATCCATTGCCGGAAAGCGAAAGAGGTAGGAATCCAATTAGCCATTGGGACAGATTCTCACCATCTGGACCAGATGTGGATGATGAGTTTAGGGGTGGCCGTGGCAAGGCGGGGATGGCTCGAAGCCAAAGATGTCCTCAACACCCTTTCCCTCAAAGACATTTTGAATTGGTGCCATCATTCAAAATAAACGGCATGGAGCTATTCCATACCATTTAGAACCAATGGAGGGTTTGTCTAATCTCCTCAATATATTCAGGGAAGGGAGCTGGGTTAAAGGAAAGGAGAAAGGCTAAAAAAGCGATTCCTCCCAACCATTTCCTCTTTCCATCTAAAGGTGTTTGATCATCCAGTGGGGAGGGATGGCGAAAGCCAAAAATGATAAACAGGATGACCAAGAGGAGCCATCCTGGGTTATAAAACACGGTGATAAAAGCCATGCCTGCGATCGCAATCAGAAAGATCGCTCGACTCTTCCTCCCGAAGAGGGCATAAGCGATATGACCCCCGTCGAGCTGTCCAATGGGGAGGAGATTGAGCGAAGTCACAAAAAGGCCAACCCATCCAGCATACCCAATCGGGTGAATAAGAATGTCATAACCTTCCTTGACGTTTCCCATCACCAGATGCTGAATAAAATAAAAGAGGAGAGGATCTGCCAAACGGATAGCTCCTTCTTGAATGTGTGAAACAGGAATTACCTTAGAGAGTTTTAAACCAATGACGATCGCGGGGATGCTGAGAATAAGACTGGTAAATGGTCCTGCCACACCCGTATCGAAAAGGGCCTTTCGAGAAGAGATCGCACTCTCCATGCGGATGACGGCACCCAATGTTCCAAATGGTGGAAGGGGGAGAGGTAAAAAGAAAGGCAAGGTTGCTCGGATTCGATGCCTTCGGGACATGAGATAATGGCCCATCTCATGCCCCAGAAGGATGAAGATGATTGTAAAGGAATAAGCAGGGCCTCCAATGATTAATGTGGAGGCCACGGTTAATAAAAAAAGAACAATATGGAGAATATATCTTCGCATGAAAACTATTATTTCTTCTTCTTATGACGATCGCGGTCTAACTGCTTTTTGTGCTTATGTTTACGCATCTTCTTTCGGCGTTTTTTGACCACGCTTCCCATAATCTCCCCTCCTTTC
>JACAEV010000019.1 GCA_013388645.1 Syntrophaceae bacterium
GGGCATGATTTGCTGTTTATCACTCCCACATTCCGATTTGCCCTTATTTCAACGTATTGAGAAGACTTATCTTTTTTTCTCCTTCTTTTTCTTAAACATTTCCTCGATCGACTTAAATCCCTCCACCCATCCCTCCATTCCTTTTCCCTTCCCCCCAATCATTTCCCCTATACTCTTGACCGGAAGCCCCAATTCCTCCATAAGAGAAAAAGCAATTTGGGTTAGGAAGGTTTCTTGAAGATTAAACTGTGGATCCTCCAAATTTCCTCTAATATGAAAAGCAACCTTAACGTGATTTCCTTTTTTCTTTAATAAAGAAGAGAGGGATTCCGCTGGGATCCAAAAAACGGTTCCCCCTCCTTCTTTGAAACGAAGATCGATTAAATTCATCTCCCCAGGCGCATCGATTCTCTTTTCCTTCAAAACAATTTGGGATTGCATATCGATCGTACCGGAATCAATTCCTGCAGAAACCCTGTTTCGATAATAGGGTTGAAACGTCTCCACCTCAATCGCTCGAATCTTCAGGTTGGCTTCTAAATCCATGGTCTTTAGGTCGATCCATCCTTTCATATCAATCTTGCCATCGCCGTTTTTCCCTTTCACTTTTCCCCTCAATTCAATAGGAGAAGGTGAAGCGGTAAGAGGATAATGGATATTTTCGACTTCAACGTCTAACTCCCTTAATTGGATGGGGACCGGAGGCTCTCCTGCCTTTCTATCTTTAAAATCAACGGCACCTCTTTGGATGCGAACTCGATCAATCTGAATAAGAACAGGTCCCTCTTTCTTTTTCTCTTTCTCTTTGGGCGTTCCCTGACTTTCTTTTTTCTTAACCTCTTCGGAGACGCTTCCCTCTTCTTTTTCTTTTTTTAGGGTTAACCAGGGGCCAAAGTAATGGCCCTCTCGAGATCGATCAATGGAAAAAGAGGGGTGAAGAATTGTTATTTCTCTTACCCGTAGAGATTTGTTCAGGAGAGAAAGAAGAGAGGGATAGACCCTCACCTCATCGATCTCAAGGAATTTTTGTTTTGACTCGGGGTCTTCATATTGGATTTTCGTGGCAGAGAGGTAGGTGGGGTTGAATCGTATCTCTGCCAAGGTCAATCCAGGTCCCATTGCCTTTTGAAGGCGCGGTTCAATCAATTTCACGGCATAAAAAGAAAGGACGAAATATCCTCCGATCAATAGCAGAAAAAGAACGCCTATCAGGATGAACCATTTCTTCATGGTTTTAACTCTCTCGATATATCGATGAGTTCAAAGTTGTGGGCTCAGCGCGAAAAATTCTAAATCAAAAACCCCGAACGATGAACTCATGACTCCGAATGACATCAGGGTTTAACAATCAAAGAGGGCTCCCTCGACTTTTCTTCATAGGATTCAGCCAAAAGGCCAAGGATGGACCTGATGACCAGTTGAAAGAGAAAGGGATTGGGTTGAATTGGATTGAGGGGTTTCTCGAGGTCAAGGGCGACCGCTAATGAAATTTTTGCCTCTTCTTCTCTTCCCAATTTGAAGAGGACATAGGCCATCTCCTCCATTCGCCGCCGATAGAGAAACCTCCTCTCTTCCGAGAAGAGGTCCATCAATGCCCTCTGATAAATCCCTTGGAACCGTGCTTCTTTTTGCACCGGATTGAGAACGATCTTCGATTCTTCCGCCTCCCGTACTTCTTCTGCAAAGGGTCGGAGGAGATCTTCCTCGATCCTCCAGATATAAAATAAATCTGATTTAAGAAGATCTGCCCCCTTCATCAAGATCCGGTCATTTCCTATGATCTCATCAACTTGAAGATAGGAATAGGCCAATGGACTGGGATACTCCTTTTTGATCTTCTCAACCTCACTCTTTAAATGGAGATAATCAGGAGGGGGTATCCCCCCATTCGCAAGGGTTAATTGATAGGCCTGTGTGAAAAGGAAACCCACGTAGGAAGCCTCCATTTCAACGACCGGAGTCGGGCTCGCTTTTCTAATCTCATCGAAGAAATCCTTCAGCCCTTTCCGGGAAATCTCTTCCCCAGAGAAGTTGACTAAGCCTTTCGTATCATGGACCAATCCATGAAATACCATCCATCCCCTGCCCGGGTGGGGAAGGGTGATGATGAGAAACCGATTCCATGAGAGATCGTAAACATTTCCAAACCCTTGGGGAGGTTCTACCCTTAGAGGCCGGAGGATCGACTCCTTTCTGTCAGGAAAGACCTCTTCCACTACCACTCCTTTACTTTTCAGCCGGTAAAGAGAGCGCCTGATCATTTTTCGAATCTTTTTCTCTTGGCTTGTTTCAAACATTCGATGGAGGAGGCCACCGACCTTTTGATCCGGAAGGGCCACCATTAACTCAGCCAACTTCCCACCCGTTTGCGGGTCTTTTTCTAACAGGGGGAGGATTAATTGAAAGATCTCTTCCTCTGATTTTCCATTCGAAATATCAATTTTTATTTGTTCGAAGAGGACCTGAACTTCCTTCATATTCAACCTGTCGATGGTATGAAATCTCGATTGAATGAATCGGTCATGGATTCATGTTCATCTATCTCTTTTTAGCCGGGTCACTCATATTCCACCACCTGGGTTACCCTGAACTCCCTCTGATAGAAAAGAAAAAGGTCTGTTGAATCGTTAAAAACATGGTGATGGAAAGATTCACGAGAAGTGTATTCCGGCACAGACGCTCCAGCTTCTTTGCATCCTGATAAGATCCACTCCACATTTGGATGAGATTCCATAGGATGAGGAAAGGTGAAAAGGCCGAAAGGACGAGGAGCCAAAGGGGAGTGTTACCCAACCCCCACATCATTTTGATAAAATAAAAGCCGGTTAAAATGGAAAGTCCCATATAGAGATCTCCCATCCTCTCTCTCCCAAACCGAACGACCAAGTTCTTTTTCCCAATGGCTCGGTCAGCTTCTTCATCAGGAAATTCATTGATGAGGATCACATTAAAGATGGAGAGGCCGACAGGGACGGAAAGTAATAAAATCTGTGGACTGAAGAACCCTGCAAGGAGGAAAAACCCTGTGGCGATCGGCAACCAACCATAACAGAACCCAATGAGAACTTCACCCCATCCCCGATAGGACCACCGAAAGGGTTTGTTCGAATAAAAAAACCCAAAAAAAATACCCATCCCTCCTAAAAGAAGAGTTCGAAAGTCGTTCTGGTATTGGCGGTAGATATAAAAACCGATGAGAATCGCCCCCATCAGACACCCATACCCCAAAAAAAGGGAAAACCAGGCCGGAAGAATTTCTTTCACTAACACCCTTGATCCGCCTGAAAACGGATTAGAATTGGGATTGATCCGATCTCCCTCCAGATCATTCCATTCGCCCACATAATAAGTCATCCACATAATAAGGATGACGGCTAAAGTGGAAAGGCCATAAAGTTCTAAGGGCCCTTTGTAACCCCATCGCCATGCCAAAACAAATCCTAAGATCAGAGGTAGAATCCCCACGGAGAGAAAAGGAATCCTTGAAAGTCGCCACCACGCCGCCAAATAATAACCCATCTTTTCCAATATCATCCCTTCTATGACACCCATCCCCTTCTATTTTTGATCGCACCATTCTCTTGCATTCTGGAACATTCGAATCCAAGGAGATGCCTTGAGCCGATCGTTCAGGTCATTGGGCATCCATGCCCATTGCCATTTTAGGAAGGCTCGCTCTGGATGAGGCATTACTGCAAGATGTCGTCCATCAGGCGAACAGAGTCCCGCAATACCAAAAGGAGACCCATTCGGATTGAAAGGATAGCTTTGTGAAATCTTCCCATCCGTCCGGCCTTCATCGTCCACAAAGACGAGTGGAACCAGTTTTTTGCTGATCACCTCATCCATCAGCCTGGGTTCGGGAAAATAAATCCTCCCCTCACCATGAGCCACCCAGATTCCAAGGATGGAATCAACCATCCCTTTGAGCATGATCGCTGGGCTCTCCAAAATCTTTACGTTCACCCAGCGAGATTCGAAACGCCCGGATAAATTTTGGATGAAACGGGGTTGTTGATGGTCAGAGAGTCCTGACCAAGGGACCCATCCGAGAAGGGCAAAGAGCTGGCAACCATTGCACACTCCAAGAGAAAAGGTATCTGGACGATTGTAAAAATCATCAAACATCTTCCTCAACCTTTCATTAAATCGAATCGCCGCCGCCCATCCTTTGGCGCTTTCCGGAACATCCGCGTAAGAGAATCCCCCGACTGCAACGAGTCCTCTGAAACGCTCCAAGGTCATCCGTCCGTGAATCAGATCGGTCATGGTGATATCCCATGGCCTGAAACCTGCCTGATAGAAAGCAGAGGTCATCTCCCGGTCCCCATTGCTTCCTTCTTCCCGGAGAATCGCTACCTCTGGTTTATCTTTCGCTTCGAGAAGATGGGCTGGGGTGGGCTGGGGTTGGAAAGAAAGGGAATAGGTTGGACCTTTCCGATCGAAGATATTTTTCCTCTCCTCATCGGCACATTGAGGATTCATCTGAAGTCGCTCGATCTGGTAGGAGGTTTCTTCCCACCACTGACGAAGGAGGCGCATGTCCGATTCAAGTACTCTTTGCGATGAGTAGGTGACAAGAATCTCCTTTTCCTCTGTGGTCTCTCCGATCAGCTCCGGTTGAAGTCCGAAAGAATGAAGAATCTCCAAAACTTTCTGGACATGGGCCCGATGACACTCGATGACAACTCCCAACTCCTCAGCGAAGAGTCTCTCGATGGGACGCCATGGGCCATCCATTTGGATTTTCAATCCACAGTTTCCCGAAAAGGCCATCTCAAGAAGCGTCGTGATCAGACCTCCGTCACTGATGTCATGTCCCGCAAGAATTAAATTTTCCGATATTAACTTCTGGATGGCATAAAAGGTACGTTGAAGCATATCGGGATCATCCACGTCAGGGGAATTATTTCCGATCTGTCCGTAAACCTGCGCCAAAACAGACCCGCCAAGCCGCGCCCGTCCCTTGCCGATGTCAATGAAGAGAAGCTGACTGTGCCCTGGGTTTTTGATATCCGGAGTGACCACTTTCGTGATATCGGGCATCGTTGCATAGGCAGAAATGACCAGCTCACGAGGAGATTTTACAACCTCCTCCCCTACACGGGTGGCCATGGAAAGACTGTCTTTTCCTCCATCCACGGCAATCCCAATCCGGATCATTAGATCTCTCATGGCACTCGCTGCCTCGTAAAGGGCTGCCCCTTCACCCGGAAGCTTGGGTGCCCACATCCAATTGGCCGAACACTTGATCTCTTCCATCCCACTGATTTTCGCCCATATGATATTGGTCAGCGCTTCTCCCACAGCCATCCGAGCCCCTGCCTTTGGACTTACCAGCATTTTAACCGGTTGCTCGCCAATCGAAGTGGCGGCTCCTGTCAATCCGAAATGGCTTTGAGCGATCACGGCCACATCGCCAACTGTCAATTGAACGGGACCACAGCATTGTTGACGGGCGATCAATCCCGTCACACTTCGATCGACCTTATTGGTTAAAAATCTTTTTGACCCGACAGCAAGATTACGAAGAACACGGGACAAGGCTTCTTCCACGGACAGCGGGTCGGGTAAATCCAGCGGCGGAAGGAAAGTTTCGATGCTTTCATCCCTAAACGTTTTCTGCGGCATATTGCCAAGAACCTTGGCGAGATTAAGATTGACAGGCATTGAACCATCTCTCTCATCATGGACCACGAAGCGACCGTCTCCTGTCACTTCCCCCAAAATTTCACAATTGACCTTTTCCCTTTCGCAGATGGATTTGAATTCCCCGATTCTCTCAATGGGAATCAAGAAACCACATCGCTCCTGATATTCGGCAATCCAAATTTTGAGTACCGACAAGGTGGGATCTCCCAATTTGATCCGTCTGAGTTCGATTTTGCCACCTGCTTTTTCGACCAGCTCTTTCAGGACATTGGCAGGTCCGCCCGCTCCTTGATCGTGGACACTGACAATCGGATTCTGATCGCCCATTTCAATGCAGGCCCGAATCACTCGGTTCATCTTTTGCTCCATCTCTGCATCACCACGTTGGACCGCATTAAAATCAAGCTCTTCCACGTTCTCGCCTTGGAGTTTACTCGAGGCTGAGCCTCCGCTCACCCCAATGCCATAAGCAGGGCCACCGACTTGAACGATCAACATTCCTTTTTGGGCTTCCTCCTTTTCAATATGTCTGGCGTCGATCTGTCCAATGCCTCCTGTAAACATGATCGGCTTAATCCAGGCCCAGCGCTCGCCATTTTGAAGCCTTTGGTCAAACGACCGCGTAAAACCTAAAATCACCGGTTCGCCAAATTTATTGCCGTAATCACTGGCCCCATCGCTGGCCCTGATTTCGATGGTGAGAGGGGTCGCCAGATTTGACAGATACACAGATTTTTTCTCTTCCCAAGGCAGATCATAGCCGGGGATCAGCAAATTGGCAACGCAGTAGGCCGCTGTTCCGGCGACCACCAACCCTCCCTTTCCTGTGGCATGGACATCACGAATGCGTCCCCCCGTGCCTGTTTCAGCACCTGGGAAAGGAGCAACGCCAGTCGGGAAATTGTGCGTCTCCGCAGTAAACAGGATATGGTAATGAACCCTCTCTTTATTGAAAGGCGATGGTCTTCCAGGTCGTTCAGGGAGAATCGTCCAGCAGTCATATCCTTTGATTCCACTTGAATTGTCTTTGAATGCAATGATGCTATTGGATGGATTTGCTTTTAAAGTTGATTGAACGATACTCAAAAGCGTTTCCGGCATGACCCTTCCATTGATGATCTGTTTTCCTTTGAAATACCCATGCCGCGAATGTTCGCTGTTGGCGTTGTCCAAATCTCTGATCTCAACAATCGTTGGATTTCTTCTCTCTTCCTTGACAAAATAATCATAGTAGAGATTTCTGTCCCACTCATCCATCGCAAGCCCTGGTATCTCGGCAAGAGCGTCCACCCCTTTTTCCATCAGGGGAACCTCAAATACAGGTTCCGGCTGAATCCCAGATTCAAAAGTCTCTAAGGGGTGATTATACAAACATTCCGTCATTCGGTCGTGATGTTCCCGAATAAAGCGTTCTTTATCCATTGCTGCCGTCAGGTAATATCGACGGGACCGCTCGATGCGAACCACTTGGTCAAGCCCGCAGGTGTGACAAATGGCAACGAGATTGGTCGAATAGGCGGTCGCAAAATTCATGCGCGGACCGAGTTCGACCACTTCCACTCCATCAGGCAGAACCGGTTGGGTGGATATACTATTGGATATAAAACCATCGGCCAAAATCTGCCTTAAAATCGAAAGCTCCTTTACATTTAACGGAGCGGCCGTCTCCACATTGAAGCAGTATTCCAAGTTTTCATTTTTACGCAAAAAAAAGTGGTACATGATTTCCCCTTCTTCCTCAATAAAAAAGCCTTTTGGCGATATCGCTTTCGTAAAAGACCTGTCCATGGTTAAGATAAATTTTCCGATGGACAACCAAGTTCAAAATATAACTTTGCCAGGCCCGTTCTTTTTCATTCACCCTTTTTGCCAGAGTCTCGGCATCATCGTCTGGCCTAATCAGTACGGGCATTTGAAAGATAATGGGACCATGATCATAGGCGGTCTCGTCAACAAAATGCATGGTCACCGCGCTCTGGATGATTTCCCCCCGATGAAAGGCGGCCATGACAGCTTCATGCACATAATGGCCATACATCCCTGGACCTCCAAACCGTGGCAATGGTCCTGGATGGATATTGACGGTTTGAGCGGGATCGAGCCCTCGCACAAACTTCAACCATCCCGAGCACATGACAAAGTCAACCCGATATTTTTCAACAAATGACCGATACCCTTCAGCATCGAAAGGTCCCGGCCAGTACTCAAAAGGGATTTGAAGCGCATCAGCTCTTTTACGAACTCCTCCATATGGATGGTTAGAAATGACTCCGACGATCTGAGCGTTTAGGACGGGTGGGTTCGTTCGAGAAAATTCGACCAACTCTTGAAACCCCGATCCCCCTCCCTGTGCATCACCACTTGCAAAAACTAAAATCCTGATCTTCTCATTGCTGATCTCCATTTTCAATCCCTCATTGAATTCTGTCGTGATGAATTATCAATAACGAGCTCTTCTAATCCTATAGGGACTTTTTTCGTCATTCCCGTGAAACTTGTCCTCGACATCAATCGGGGAACGGAAATCCAGGATTCTTTAGGCATTTAACAAAACACTGGATACCTGCTTTCGCAGGCATGATGTCCAGCTGTGGAAATTATTTCTGCTGGTAATACAAGGTTATTTATATAAGTTTCGCTGTGGTACTAATCGTTAGCTATCTGCCTATATGCAGAGTAAATTATTTAAAAAAAAAGTCAATCCCTTCTTCTCAACGAACCCCCAAGGTGGAACCAAGATATTCCAGACCCAAGGGTTGGATGATGACTTTTTTGACCTGGCTGGGCTTAATCGTGCCAGCTCGTAAAGCAGATATACCCAGTCGGGATGCAATGGTTAACACTTTACTCACATCGCTTTCTCTTACATAGAGGGCGAAGCCCGCTCCCATGTTGAAATTGGCATAAGCCTCCTGATCATCCACTGGACCATGCTCCTGAATAAAAGAGAAAACCGGTTGGGGTACGGGTATATGCTCAATAATATAGGCAAAGGACTGTGGGGCCCGCATCAGCTTGCGCCAACCATGACCTGTAATGTTCACCGCGTAATGAATTTTGACCCCTTCATTAAAACAGTCCTCAACAAAGGGAACATAGATGATGGTTGGATCGAGCAACGCCTCACCATAGGTTCGTCCATCGGTGAGTGTTGTAAGATAACCCTTTGGTAACTTTCCAGCGACCTCCCGTGCCAGTGTCAAACCATTGGCATGAATACCGGAACTACCAAAGAGGACAATGGCATCCCCCTGTTGAATGGCAGCTGCATTTATAAGACGGCTTTTGGGCTTTATCACGCCAACAGCCGAGCCGCTAAGAACAGCAGCTTCCAAATGGACGATATCTTTTAATGTTGGTGTTTCCCCTCCACCCCATGCACAACGCGCCAATTCACACGCCTTCTTCCAACCATCGATGAGATCGCGAGAGCGCTTTTCGTCATTGAACCAGCTTGCACCGCCTACTGCCAGATGCATAGCCACGGAAAGCGGCAGGGCGCCGAGGGTGATCATGTCATTGACGATCATGGCAACCGTACACTGGGCAATGTGATCATAGTAAGACTTTCCAGTTAAGCGATACATGGCGTCCGCCACCAGATTTTTGGTGCCTAACCCCTCTTCCACATGTGCCACATAGTGATCTCCGGCATCCATGAGATAGGCGCTTTCCCCCCGGCTCATCTCAACTTCCGAAAAACCGAGGCGTAAAATGGTGTTTGCTGTTTCCCGTCCGGCCCGTTGGGCCAACCGTTTAAATGGATCCATGGCCTCATAATCAACACCAACGCCTGCGTAAGTCATTCTGTCAGTCATTGCCTGTTGAACCTCCTTCATGATTGAATAGAAGCTCGTATCGATCGCCTGATCTGAGCGATTTGGCGTCCTTGAGGAAAGCCGAAATAATGAGAGTTGCTCAACTTGGTCGTTAAATTGGTCGATCTTGCTGACCGGAATATCAATGGCGAATACTTTAAACAACGTAAGGTGAATCGGCATGTTGCGATGGCCATAAAAAGGTGAAAAGAATTAGATCCAGATTGAGGGCTCCGAATCCAATGATGGGTTTCGATTTTTAAATCCGTTTGGGAATGAAAGGACTCCGATCATTTTACAAATAGAACATATTGATTTAAAATTCAATACTAAAATTTCTCGGAGTGCATCAGAGCGGTTACCGTAACCCTTGCTTTTGTTAAGCTCCTGCATCAGAAAAAGACAGGAAGAAAGGAAAGGTCAAAATGGAACGAGAAAACGCCGTGCTCGCCATTGTTGATGTCCAGAACCTTTTGATGAAACAGATGGACCAAAAGGTAGGAGAAAAAGTGATACGGAATATCCAGACAATGATTGCCTTTGCAAAGAAAATGGACATCCCCATTCTCGTCACTGAACAATATCCTAAGGGATTGGGAAAAACTGTCCCTGAAATAAGAAAGCACTTGGATTCCATCGTCCCGATCGAGAAGATCGCTTTCAG
This sequence comes from Syntrophaceae bacterium, assembly GCA_013388645.1. Classification (GTDB taxonomy): domain Bacteria; phylum Desulfobacterota; class BSN033; order BSN033; family UBA1163; genus UBA1163. The sequence goes on from JACAEV010000019.1 coordinate 10,135, forward strand.
TTGTTGTGGAGTGGAAATGTTTAATCAACAACTCGACCACAGGGGAAGAAACCAGATCATTCTGACGGGGATTGAAACCCATGTATGCGTTCTGCAAACGGCGGATGACCTAATCCAAAAAGGCTATACGGTCAATGCCATCGCGGACGCCATCTGTTCGAGAAGAAAATTGGATTGGGAGATTGGGTTGAGATGGATGGAAAAAAGGGGGGCGATGATCTCGACCACCGAGATCATCGCCTTTCAACTGTTGAAGGAGGCTGGGACTGAAGAGTTTAGGGAACTCTCAAAATGGTTAAAGTAAACAGAAAATTATATCCAATGAAACAATTTAGCAAAAAGATAGGAGAGGAAGAATGCATTCGTAAAAACCAATGTCCAACTGATGATTCTCCGAAAACTAATCTCAATTTTTTTCCCCTCGGCGGTTTCCTTGATTCCAAACATCTCTTGACTGGTCACTCTGCACTCCAACAACCATTTTGTAAATAAAGGGAACCTCTAATAATTCCTAATTCGTCACTCCCGCGAAAGCGGGAGTCCAGTAATTTCAAAAGCTTATGGATTCCTGCTTCCGCAGGAATGACATTTTTAGAGGTTGCCTAAAGAACAATTTAGTTTATTAAAACTATTTATTACCACTCTTCCAATTTCTTTTTCACAATTTTTAAAAATGCAAAACCACCGAAAATGATTAACCAAATAATAAATAAATTAGAAAGAGCAAACTCTCTAATCACCAGATTCATCACCCGCCTCCTATAATCTCTGAATTAAAGCAAGTCTTATGCCAATATAAATAGTGGGTGAAACTAATTGGAATTAAAGAGGAATTTAAAATTGAGACTAATTAATTTGAAATTATGAGAGGTATAAAATGTCAAAAATTTTATAAAAATTCAATTAAAACAATGGACTACAAAAAATTGTATAAGACAAAAAGTCATTTCATTTTCGGAAAAAATGATTTATCAACACGTCCTTTTCAAAGGGGTGCCTGATTAAGTTAGAGATGTATTCCTATCAGATCGACCAGTCAGAATAGAATTGCTGAAGGGGGGGCCCTCTTTGAATCGCTTACAAACTGAGGATTCTCCTGGCATCCGATGAGGTAGCAATATCTCTTCCGAATTCCTTGGCAATCCTGACCATTCTCTCAACCAGTTCGGCATTACTCTTTGCGAGAACACCCTTCGAATAATAGATGTTGTCCTCCAACCCGACCCGGACATGCCCTCCTATTGCCATAGCGATCACAGCCATGGGGAGTTGACCCGGTCCAATTCCAATGACCGACCAGGTTGCATTCTGAGGAATGATCTCTGATAGATGAAGAAGTGATTTTGCATTGGCAGGCATGCCATTAGGTGTTCCTAAGACAAACTGAAAATGAAGAGGAGATTTCAAAAGATCCCGCTCAAGTAATTTCAAACAGGTGTGGACCATTCCGGCTTCAAAGACCTCCAGCTCAGGCTTAATTCCTTTTAATAAGGTCTCCCTTGCTAGGGCTTCTAAAAACTCTTGGGGGTTGAGAAAAACATTTTCACCCATGTTGATCGACCCTGCATCAAAAGAGACGAGTTCGGGTAAAAGGTTGAGGGGGAGTAACCGCTCAGCAATGGGTAGATTTCTACCTGGTATGCCACTAGTCGTTAAACAAAGAATGGCATCGGTTTCGCTGCGAAGACGGTCCACTACTTCTTTAAAGAGAGAAAGATCTTGAGTTCCCAGTCCAGTCTTTGGGTCTCTCACGTGGATATGGAGAATGGAAGCCCCTGCCCTCCAAGCTTCGATACCAGATCGGGCAATCTCTTTTGGGGCAATCGGGATATAGGGTGTTTGCTGCCGAGTGATTCGAGAACCTGTAATACCAACCGTGATGATGAGTTTTTCCATATTCTCCCGGCTCAAAGCAATCAGAATCTCAGGTAACCAAATGATGACAATTGGAATACCAGGATTTCAAGTGATAAATCTTTCAACGAGTCCTGATCTCTTGATTCCATGATCATCTGATGTCCTATAGGGATCCATTCCGCAATCCACCTCACAAAACTTGAATGGATTTCTACAATCCCAGATAAGCCTTTCGGATATGTTCATTTCCTAAGAGCTCTTGGGACGTCCCTTGAAGGGTGATTCTTCCGGTCTCTAAAATATAACCTCGATAACAATGTCGAAGGGCAAGAGTGGCATTCTGTTCGATCAGAAGGATGGTCACTTTTTCTTGATGAAGTTTTTTAATGGTTCCATAGATCTCTTTGGTGATCTTAGGAGAAAGTCCAAGGGAAAGCTCGTCAAGAAGCAGAAGGATTGGTTTCGACATCAAGGCCCGGCCAATGGCAAGCATCTGCTGCTCCCCGCCGCTCAGGGTTCCGGCAATTTGACCTCCCCTCTCCCTCAAAACAGGGAAGAGCGAATAGACCCATCCCACTGTCTCCTTTAGGAAAGAACGAGCTTTCATCGGGTAAGCTCCCATTTCTAAGTTCTCATAAACCGTCATGTCTTTGAAGATTCTTCTCCCCTCTGGAACACAGGAAACTCCCATTCTTGCAATGAGGAAAGAAGATCTGAAAGTAATTTCCTCCCCTAAAAAGGTGATCTTCCCCATTTTGGGGTGATGCACACCAAGGATCGATTCAACCAGGGTCGTCTTCCCGGAACCATTGGCCCCCAGTACGGTGACGATCTCACCCTGCTCAACACTTATGCTCATATTCCAGAGAATTTGAGCTTCTCCGCGAAAGACATTGATCCCTTTTACCTCAAGCATCCGTTTCTCCTAAGTAAGCTCCAATCACCCTGGGATCGGAAACGATCTCCTCTGGTTTTCCTTCTTTGATTTTCTCTCCCTGATCAAGGACAATGATTCGATCTGAAGCTTTCATGATGGCACCCATCACATGTTCAATCCAGAAGATGGTCATCTTTAACTTGCTCCGGATGGTTTCGATTAATGCTAAGGCCTGAAGGATTTCGGAGGGATTGAGCCCTGCCAGAACTTCGTCGAGAAGAATGGCTCTCGGTTCAGTTGCTAACGCCCTGGCCATCTCGAGCCTCTTCTTTTGAATCAGGGTGAGGTTGCCTGCGATCGTTCCCTCAAATCCATCGAGGCCAACAAATTTGAGAAGATCCTCTGCCTCTCGACCGATCTCTGCTCTTCCTCTATTTCGATCATTTCGTCCAATAATGCCCACCATGACATTTTCGAGGCAGCTCATCTTTAAAAAAGGCCTGACAATCTGAAATGTTCTACCAATGCCCAAACGACAGATCTCAAAAGGTCTCAGCTCAGTGATATCCCTTCCATTCAAAAAGAGTTTCCCCTCATCAGGGTGAAAGATACCGCTGACAAGATTGAAAAGGGTGGTTTTGCCTGCACCATTTGGTCCAATAAGACCGACGATTTCACCCTCCTCTAAGTAAAAATCAATCTTTTTAACAGCCGTCAATCCTCCAAACGATTTACTCAATCCCTTTCCTTCGACTATCGTGCCCACACGCTCTCCCACTTTTTTCCCAAGATGCCTATCACACCCTCCGGAGCAAATCGGGCAACACTTAATGCGACCAGCCCAAAAATGAGGACATGATATTCTCCATAGATTCGTATATATTCGGAGAGAATCTCCAAAAGGAATGATCCTAAGATGGGCCCCACAAAACTTCCCATCCCACCGATGACCGCCATGGCCAACACTAAGAACATTTGCCCCAAAGAAGGAATATCCGGCGTGATCAGCATCAAATAATGGCCGTAGAGGCCTCCTGCCAGACCTGCCATGGCACTTGAAATCGTAAAGGCAAGGATTCGAACCTGGATCGTATTGATTCCAGAGGATGATGCAGCCAATTCATCGTTCAATACGGCTCGGAAGGTTAATCCCATCTCTGAATGGATAATCCAGTAGATGACAATGAGAAGTAAAATAGCGATGATTAAAAAAAGGTAATAATAACTTGCCTTCGAATATTCGGTAAAAAACCCTGGAACCTGAAGCCCCATGGTCCCTCGGGTCCATCGATCTTCATTGGTGATGATGATTCTCAGGATTTCTGAAAAACCTAAGGTGGTCAGTGAGAGGTAAATCCCACCCATCCGGATGCAAAGGTATCCTAATCCTAATCCGAGCAAGGCGGCCACTCCCATCCCAACCAAAATGCCTAACCAGGGCGAGAGGCCAAGATAAACGGCCAACATCCCTGAGACGTATGCTCCTATCCCAGAAAAAGCGGCATGAGCAAAGGAGACCTGACCAGTGAAGCCGGCGATCAGGTTCCATGAAGATGCCATCATCACATAAAAGAGACTGATGATCATCACATGGAGCCAATACTGGGATAGAAAAAAGGGGGGGAAGATGGCAAGGATGATAAAAACGACTGGAATCCAGAATTTTTTAACGTTCATCTCTATCACTCAAGATTTCTTCAAATTCACCTAACAGACTCGATAGCTGAATTACTGTGTTTTTTGTCCAAACAGTCCCCATGGCCTAAAGACAAGAACCAAAATCAAGATGATAAATCCGAAAATTTGACGATACATGGTTGAGATATAGGCCGCACCCAAATTTTCCATCATCCCCAAAATCAACCCTCCCACGACACATCCTTTCAGGGATCCCATCCCTCCTAAGACAACCACAACGAAAGCAGTGAGGCTGATGGCTGAGCTCCCTGTTGGGGTAACAGGGAAGATGGGAGCAATGACCACTCCTGCAGTACCGGCTAATGCGGCGCCCAGGCCAAAGGAAAGCATGTTGACCCGATAATGGTCCACTCCTACCAGGGAGGCCATTCCCCTGTCCTGTGAGACTGCTCGAATACTCTTGCCAAACCATGTCTTTTTGATCAAATAAAAGATGAAGACAAGAATTCCTATTGAGATAAAAAAGGAAAGAAGTCTTTGATTCCCATAATGGTAAAGGCCAAAGATATTCGTCGCTCCACTGATCAGATTGGGTGGCTTATTGGGATAAGGACCAAAGATTAAAAGGGCTGCATTCTGAAGGACGATGGAGAGGACAAAGGTGATGATTAAGGAATACATCTCGTCGCCATAGGTAGGTCGGATCAGGGTCCTTTCCATCCCAATCCCTACAAGAAAGATGAAGAATACAGAGAGAGGCATCGCCAGAAGCGGAGGCACTCCAAGGCTAATGCTTAAATGATAGCTGAAGTACCCTGCAAAAATATACAACTCCCCGTGGGCAAAGTTGACCACTTTCATGATCCCCACAATCAGAGAGACTCCGATTGCGGAGATGGCATGAATCACCCCCATGACGATTCCATTGGTCAAATACATCAGAAATTCAGACATGCTTCTCCCATTCGGTTTTAGGGGATCAGGGTTGGAACGGAGTGAAACCTTTATCCCCAACCCTGATCGCCCATCTCTAAGTTATTTTCATTTCTTCAAGCTTCCTGTGGCCGCATCTTTGGGATAGACGACCACCTGCTTTTGATCCTGCCATTGGACCACAAGCATCGGAGGCATCCACTGGTGATACTCGTAGCTCCCCTGTTTCAATCCAAACTTGACAATCCCTGTTGTCACTTCGAGGTTTGTCTTTTCTAAGGCTGCCACAATAGCCTCATTTTCTGTTGATTTCGCCCGATGGATCGCATCCGCAGCGATCAGCACCACATTGTAGATCGAGCGGGTCTTATAATCAGTGGGATCCTTCCCATATTTCTTTTTATAATCATCCCAGAATTTCCGACTGGTGGGCGTTAGATGAACCTTCTCATGCATACTTGACATGAAGAGTTCCAGCTCGCCCGCCTTGCCGACATTTTTCCAAAAGGTGTCCCAAAGGCTGGGAGGACCCGCTCCATCTAAGATGAGGCACTTGGGGCTGAGACCGACTTCATTGGCCTGGGACACAAAGAAATGGAGCCCTGTCCCATAGATATAGGCAAGGATGATGTCTGGATTCTCTGCCTTGATCTTAGTCAATTCAGTGTAGAAATCTTTGCTCTCTCGTTCTACCTTCAAAGTAGTAAAAGGGATTCCAAAATTTTTCATGTTGGTCTCAGTACGCTCAGCAATGCCGACCCCCCAATCGGAGTTTTCCCTCACAATGGCCACTTTCTTAAATCCATTATCCTTTACAAAAGGAGCAATGTAGAAATCCACCACGCCGCTATTCACAGGCCCTGCCCGAAAGACCCATTTATAATTCTTCTTGGTAATATCATCATGCCAAGCCTCACAGATGATGAAAGGGACTTTGTAGCGATTCGCCACCTCAATCTCTGCCAGAGCAGAAGAGGAGTGGCTTTCTCCAACGACGATGGGCACCTTATCCCGAGTGGCCAATTTTTCAAATGCCGAGGCGGCTTTTTCCGGAACGCCTCCTGTATCTTCAAAAACTACTTCCACTTGTTTTCCTAAAACTCCTCCTTTTGCATTGAGGTGATCCAAAGCAATGGCAATGCCTTCCTCAAAGGCCTTACCGGTTGCTGCCGCAGGACCTGTCCTGGGTCCTACCACTCCAATCTTGATTATGTCCGCAGCCCAAGCCATAGAGACCATTCCCAAAACTGCTGCCATCGTCACCAAAACCATTAAGCGTCTCATCTCTTTACCTCCTTTGAAATTTTTTAAGATAGAGTTTTGAATGTTAAAGGTTGAACGGTTAATTTGCCTCTCACCTCCCTTTTGCCCTGCACCATGGATTTTCAATCCCCTCTCCCCTGTTTAAAGAGAAAGCAGATCGGAATTAAATTTTATTCATCTTCCTTAAATCCTCAGCTACCTGTTCCAATCCCAACTCTCTCAATTTAGCCTCTGTGGGAATGCCATTCTGATCCCAGCCTCGAAACTCATAATATTCATCCAGCATCCGGTTGACCTTTTCCTCTGTCAAATGCAATCCCTTGGCCGGGCCTGAAGGCATCGGCTCATAAACACGACCAGGAGGGAGATCGTACTTCCGACCAAAATCCTTCATCTCTCGTACCCAGAAGGCACGAGTTAAATTCCAGACTTTTTCAGAGATCTGAAATAGTTTCTCTTTACTGTAGCCCAATCCGGTCACGGCATTGAAGGCTTTCACATACTCTCCAAAATCGAGTTTCACCTCCAGCCAAGGAAACCTGCATACCCCAAACATTTCCATTAATGGCCTCAGTGTTTGAAGCTCTTTGACCAGTTTTGCACGACCCTCGATACTATCCCTCCCCATATCCATGTCTTGGACGATCGCCCAGGAACGAGTGTGTTGAGCACCGATGTCTGAGGTCATGAAAGAAAGAAGCATGGCAGGTGCACCCCGGCATTCATAAGCAGAAAAGTCGAGACCTTTTACCTGGATGGCAAAGTGCTCACTTTTTTGGCCTAATCTCTCTGCCATAGCCTTCGACCCTTCTGCCAATATCTTCCCGATCCCTTCCTGGTAAGCGATTTTTTTCAGGATGGTCTGGATGGCTTCAAAATTTCCAAAACGAAGATCAATGCCATCAAGGTCACTCTGTTTCAGGATCCCCTTTTCTATGCATTCCATCGTAAAGGCAACCGTCCCTCCAAAGGCGATCGTATCCATCCCGTAATCATCGCAGAGGGTGTTGAGGTACTGGACCTCTTCGATATCATCTAAAAGGAGATTGGAACCAAGCATTCCGATCGTCTCATATTCGGGTCCGTCGATATAGGTCCCATACTTTTTTGAAAATGTATAGTTGGCACAGTTGAGCGGACAGGCAAAACAGGCCTTGTCCCTTACAAGAATCCTTTTCCTCATGGGCTCAGGAGCTAACTTCTCCTCCTTCTCATAATCGCCAAACATAAAATTCTTCGTTGGCAAGACACCCATGCCTTGGCACCAATCCGTGATATCTGTTGTCCCATAAAGTCGGAACCGTTTAAAATAGGGTTGGTGGGTGATATGTTGGAGGGCCGCTTTGGTAATTTGAATCAAGCCATCTGGATCATAAAGGGAAATCCCTCTCGTTCCATGAACGGCAATCGCTTTCAACCCCTTCGATCCCATGACCGCGCCCATGCCACAACGACCTGATTGACGGCCATATTCATGGTTGATATTCGCATAGCGAACCCGATTTTCACCTGCAGGACCGATCGCTGCGATCTGAAAAGCCTCTCCGATTTCCCTCTTCAATTCGACTTCTGTGACCAAGGCTCCTTTCCCCCAGTAAGGATTCGCATCTCGAAGCTCAAGGGTGTCATCATCGATATAAAGATAAAGAGGTTCTCTTGAGGCCCCTTCTAACACAATCATATCGTAGCCTGCAAATTTCAATTCAGCCATGAGAAAACCACCGAGGTTGCTATCACCATAACCTCCGGTAAGCGGAGATTTTGTCCCAAAGACAATCTTGGCTGCACTCGGCCAGAAGGTCCCTGAAAGGGGACCGGTGGCGATGATGAGTTTGTTTTCAGGACTGAGGGGATCAGTGCCTTGGGGAATTTCGTCATAAAGAATTTTTGCAATAAAACCTCTTCCTCCAAGCCATTCTTTGGCCAGAGAAGGATCTAATTCCTTTTTTTCAATCTTCTTTTTGGTCAAATCGATTCGAATGACTTTCCCACCGTATCCGTACATTTCATTTACTCCAATGGATGGCTTCAGGAGTACAGACCTGAATACACTCGCCACAGAGATCACATTTGATAGGATAAGAAAGGTCTTTGTGGGTAAAAAGAACGTCCAAAGGGCATTCATCGATACAGATCCCACAAAAAGTGCATTTCCCTGGATCGATGAGGTAGACCCCATCTCTCTCGATAATGGCTTCGGTTGGACAGACCTCTTTGCATCGGCCGCATTGATTACAGACATGGACCTCGAATGCCCCAGGCACTGGGAATTTCCTCTCGATATGAATGGCCGACTTTTTAGGATTATTCTCTTTAAAATGGGCTAGCCCACAAATCAACTCACACAGGGAGCAGCCCGTACATCTCTCATGGTGTAATACCAATGATTTCATAGATGATCCTTCTCGATTTGGGTAAAGGTCTTCTTCAAGATCTCCATGATCTCTTCAATCTGGGCTTCCTCAATGATGAAGGGAGGACCTACCATCACCATATCTCCATTAATCCCATCGACAAAACCCGTGCCAGAATAGAGGACCAGACCATTCTCAAAAGCCAAGTCCAATATCTTTTCGGTGATTTTGGCGGCCCTGGAAAAAGGCTCTTTGGTCTTCTGATCCTTGACGAATTCAATCGCTGTCATCAAACCTTTTCCCCTCACATCACCGACAAACGGGAAGGCTTTCAATGTTTCCAATTTCTTCAGAAGATACTCACCCCGCTTCGCGCATTGTTCAACAAGATTATTCTCCCTCATGAATTGAAGGGCAGCCAGACCCACGGCGCAGGCAACAGGATGATGAGAAAAGGTATGGCCATGGACAAATCCTCCGGTTCGTTCCTTCAAAAGATCAACGACCTTTGTTTTCGTAATCATCGCTGAAAGGGGAAAATAGCCTCCGCTCATCCCCTTCCCTAAAACCATGATGTCAGGTGACAATCCCCAATGTTCCGCAGCAAACCACTTTCCAGTCCTTCCCATCCCCGTCATCACTTCATCATCGATCCACAGGATTCCATAACGCTCGCAAATTTTTTTGATGGATGAAAGATACCCCTCGGGAGGAACCACGGCACCGATCGTCGCTCCAACAATAGGTTCTAAGATCACCGCAGAAATCGTTTCCGGCCCTTCCATCTGGATGACCTGTTCCAATACCTTCGCACATTCCAGATCGCACTCAGGATAGGCATAACCAAAGGGACATCGGTAACAATAGGGAGGAGGGAAATGAGGAAAATCAATTAACAGGGGGAGGTAAGGTTTTCTTGCTCCAACCCTGCCTGTCAGGGAAAGGGCTCCAAGGGTATTTCCATGGTAACTGTGCCATCGAGCCACCACTCGCCATCGCTGTGATTGGCCAGATTCTAAAAAATATTGCCTTGATAATTTGATGGCTGCCTCAACGGCCTCTGAACCCCCTGAAAGGAAATAAATCTTCTCCAATCCTTGAGGCAGAATTTCCCCCAAAGCCTCTGCATACTCTTCAATCGATTGGGTGGTGAATTGCGTTCCATGGACATATCCCACATTACCCATCTGATCGGTTATCTTCTGGAGGATCTCTTTTTGCCCATGGCCGATATTGACGACGAGTGCCCCACCCGACCCATCGATATAACGCTTTCCCCTCTCATCATAAAGATAAATTCCCTCTCCATGAGTAATTAACGGATAAACCCTTCCCAATTTCCGATAAAAAATATGTCCCTTTGGATATCCGTAAACCATTTTCGTTCTCTCTGCTTAATGAGTTATCCTGCCACCAAAATCTTCATGAGCAATCCAACTTAAGGCAACCTCCAAAAATGTCATTCCTGCGGAAGCAGGAATCCATAAACTTTTGAAATTACTGGACTCCCGCCGGAGTTTACCCCGTACTTGATACGGGGCGGGAGTGACGAATTAGGAATTATTAGAGGTCCCCATAAGGATAAAACCCTCTGAGCCGGATTGCTTCAGCAACACTTCTGATCCCGAGCCCCGATGCGTTTTCCCCTACCTCGTCTCAAAGGGATTGACCCTTTTTTTCGTTTGATCATCGTTGACCTCTTTGTAACCTAAATTGGATGAAATCCGTCGGGCCGTCTCCATCACTTTTGGTGCAAAGACGGTTTCCAATTTTTTCTGGGGAACCCGAATGGAGGGAACAGCGATGTTGACGGCTGCGATCACCTCTCCCCTAAAATTTCTTACGGGAGCTGCCACTGACCTCAATCCTACTGCTAGCTCTTCATTGTTCGTTGCGAAACCCCGCCTCCTCACCTTTTCCAACTCTTTTCGGATGGCCTCTCGTTGAGTGATGGTGTTGAAAGTCCGAGGGACCAATTCCGTCCTGCTTAGAAGCGCTTCTAAATGATCTTTGGGCAAATAGGCCAGAATCGCTTTGCCCATCGAAGTGCAAAAAGCAGGGAGCCGTGAACCAATTTCCAGGTTGATATTGAGGATTTGTTGGGTTTTGATTCTTTCGACATAGACGATCTCTGTTCCATCCAGAATCGCCAAATTCACTGTCTCTCCAACCTCTTTTGACGTTTTCTCCAAATAGGGAAAAGCAACTTTGCGGAGATTTAAATTTCTAATGACGGATAGGCCAATGGAGAGAATTTTAGGACCTGTTCGAAACTTTTTGGTATCCTCATCTCGCTCCAGATACCCCAACTGTTTGAGGGTAAAGACCAGGCGTTGGATAGTGCTCATGCTTAGCTGTAGGCGGTTGGAAAGTTCGGTCAGGTTGAGAGGGGTTGGGCTCTCTGCAAGGACGGAGAGAAGAGATAGACCGCGTGAGAGCGAGGTGATGAAGTTTTTGGAGTCCTTCATGGCTTTACCGCTATGCGGTATATTATACCGATATTTTAAGACACGGAAATTTGCCTTGTCAAGCAAAATTTTTTATTGGAACCTAATCTGAGCGATTCAGCGTCCCCGGATGGAGAGCAGGGATGCTGAAGCGCGATTGAGAGCTGATGAACCATTCACCGATTGGGTGCCATGAAAAGGGATTGACCTCACTTAAGAAAAAATCGCATTCTAAAAGACTTTGAGGTATCCCTACTCTCCATAGAAATTGTGCGAATCGCTCAATTTAGTTGGAAGTAATGCTTCACTGAAGTGTGGTCGAGGGGGAGTCAAGGGACCCCTTAAGGTTTCGGCTATAAAATTTTCTCAAACATCCCTGCCCACCCCTTCGGGTTTCCACGGATGAGTAACACCTTATTATTGGAAACACCGGAAATGTATCTCATGAGATTTTGCCTCTGACAAGAAGATTTCTCAGCCAAAGGAAATTCTTGTCGAAATACCTCGTCAAAATTGTCGAGAGCAAGTTTGGATTGAAATAAAGTGCTTTTATCCATGACCCATTTGATAAACCGATTGAACTTCAACTACTTATGGTCAAACTCCCTGTACATTGAAGAAGCGAAAACCGGGAAGAAAAATGATTATTTCGAAAAATTTCGACAAGTATTTCCGCTTTGAAATGAAACCCCTAAAAATTCATTTTTTAAAAACCGAATTGATTCATCCTCCAAATACAGTTGAACCCATTGAAATATCAGTATCAATCATTATTTTGAAAATAATGGATGAGGTCAAAAAAGGAATTGGCATAGGTCTTGCTTTTAAATAAATCAATGTCAGAAGAAAGGAGGTGAAAAAGAATGAAAAAGATGATTATCGTTTTTGGTATCGCAGCAGTCCTGCTTCTTGGACTGACATATGTTTATGCACAAGGACCAGGTTTTGGAAAGGGGCCTAAAGGGATGCCACCTCATGAATCCTGGAGGCCTCAGGAATGGTCTTTCCTGACTCCTGAGCAAAAAGTAAAGTTCCAAGAATTACATCGGAAATTCGATGAGGAAACAGCTCAATTAAAAGGGGCGATGCTCACCAAAAAATTGGAGCTGCGCTCTCTGTGGACAAACCCGAAGGCTGATCCCAAGGCCATTTTGGATAAAGAGAAAGAATTAAGAGACCTTCAAAATCAAATGAAAGATAAGGTCATCCGAAATAAATTGGAGGCGCGAAATCTCCTCACTCCAGAGCAAATAGGTAATCTTGGGCAGGGTTATGGAATGGGCCCTGGTTATGGTCGTGGTCGAATGATGGGCCATGGTCCTGGCATGGGCTGGGGCGGAAGGGGACCTGGTTATGGATGCTACTAATCCTAAGCTCTAACCATCCATTATAAAAGGGGAAGACCATCGTCTTCCCCTTTTATTTTAATCTGTTCGCTAACCTTCATCTCCCCTCTCGGAGATGAAAAAAATCGCGACTCAGGGGGCATCTTACAATCTCCCCGGGGTCTGTAAGGTTTGACTTTTTCATACCATTTGGATATGGTTCTAAATCATAAACGGTTATACGACATAGGGAGAATACCCATGATCAAAACAGCAGTCATAGTATTACTTGCTTCCTGTCTCTTGGCTACCCTCCCAACTTCCTCTTCCTTTTCCCAAGGGCCAGAAATGAAGCGCGGTCCGGCAATGGGAATGAGACCTTGGAGACCAGGAGGTCCCTGCTATAGTTCGTCAGAGCTCAATCTCTCCCAGGAACAGAGCCGCGGTCTTGAACAGATTCAGCAAACTTACTTTCAAGAGGCTCAACTCATTCGGGCCCAACTTTTTGCAAAGCGTTTAGAACTTCGGGAATTTCTTGTCAACCCCACCCTAAAAATAGAATCCATTCGTGCCAAACATCAAGAAATCATCGACCTCCAATCGAAACAAGAAGAGAAAGCCATCGAATATCTGATTAAGGTGAGAAAACTTCTCACTCTGGAACAGATTCAAAATTGGTGTCCGGAACAAGAATTTCCTTCTCTGAGACAAATGAGGTATGGACCCAGTCCGATGGGTCCCAAGCGGTTTAGAGAGGAATAAAGACGGGGTGTATCTTGTTCAAGAAGGAGAATGAGATCAAAAGAAGTTTCTCGCCCTTCTATCTTGGGATTTTATCTGGAATCCTTCTCATCATCCTCTTCATCAACGGACTTTTAGAAATCAACCGAACTGAAAACGGGTTCTATCTTTTATTAGAAAGGGAAGCGATCATTCTCATTCAACACTTTGAGAAGAATATCCAAGACGCCCTCACCTCTCCTCCATGGATGGAAAGTGAGTCGAGAAAGAATTCTGGCCGCGTGTCTGTCTCGGGATTCTTTTTTGGTTTGGAAGACTCTGTCGCTGAATATCTGCTGGAGACGATTCATGAGGTGGATCAAATTGAAAAAGAAAAACCTCTGAATCCCTCTGACCTTCAAACCCTGGTGGCTCAATACCAAATCAGCTCCATCGAAATCTATGACCCCAAGGGAAATCTTCTGATGGGTTGGCCTTCTCCCTCTCTCTCACCAGAGAAAAAAATTTTCCTCCGAGAGTTGATCGAGAAGAAACAACCCGTTGCCCTTGACCTTTTTGGCAAACCCCTTTCTGAGGACCATTTATTTTCCATCGCCATTTGGAGGAGAATCAAACCTGGGATCCTCCTTCTTTCCCTTAATGGAGAAGAAATGAAAAGACTCCTCCGGCAATTTGCCGTTCAAAAAGCCATTTCCGATATCGGCCTGAGAGAAGGGATTCTCTATATTGCGGTTCAGGATCTTGCTCTGAACACCCTTGCGCATACAGGTACGGTTAGGGTTGGCAGAAGGGAGGAGGATGCATTCCTAAAAAATGCCCTTCATCAAACCAAGGCTCTCACGCGGCGCCATTCGTCCTTCCAAAAAGAGGAAATTTTTGAAGTGGTAAAGTCTTTTTCGCTGGGAGATAAAACCATGGGTCTCATCCGAATTGGATACTCCCCTAAAGAAATTTACCCCGTGCTCAGTCAGATCAAGAAGAGTATCGCCCTTTCGATCTCCTTTTTTCTTATTTTGGGGACTTCTGCTATCACATTGATTTGGGTGAACCAGAATCGGCACCTCAAAAAAATGAAGGAGTTGGAAGACCGGATTCAATTGGCAGAAAGACTCTCGTCCCTCGGGCACTTGGCTTCAGGAGTCGCCCATGAGATCCGAAATCCTCTGAATGCCATGGGCATGGGCCTTCAGAGACTCAAGAGAGAATTCCCTCCTCCCGAAGAATCAAAAAAGGAGGAATATCTCTCCTTCATCGAATTGATCCTCAAAGAGATCCGAAGGGTCAATGCCATTATTGAACAGTTTTTGACCCTTTCGAGGCCATTTCAATTGAATCTCAGAGCATCTTCCCTCCAGGAACTCTTGAAACCCCTGATCACCCTTTTCCAGGAAGAAGCGGCTTCCAGAGGAATCACCCTGCAGACAGAAATCCCTTCAGATTTACCGATCATCCCTATGGATCCAGAGAGATTGACACAGGCCTTTATCAATATTATGAAAAATGGAATGGAGGCCATGGATCAAGGAGGGGTGCTTCGTATCGAATCCAGACCCATGAAGGGAATGATAGAAGTCCTCTTTTCAGATTCAGGCTCCGGAATTTCACCGGAACAGATGGAGAAGATCTTCAATTATTATTACACCACTAAAGAAAAAGGGGTCGGATTAGGATTACCCATTGCCCATCGAATTATTGAATCCCATGGTGGTCAATTGAAAATAGAGAGCCGGATGGGAGTGGGAACCCAGGTCAGGGTGACGCTTCCGATTTAGAATAGTCAGGAGAAAGCGGTAAGCGGAAGGTTGTGATCAACAAAAAGGAAAAAATGGAAAAAGCAAAGATCCTGATTGCTGAAGATGAAAAAAACCAAAGGGAGCTTTTAGAGGGATTCTTGAAAAAGGAAGGTTTCGCTGTCGAGGCAGTGGCCAATGGAAAAGAGGCCATTCAGAGACTCGAAGGGAATTTTTTCGATGTGGCTTTGATCGATTATAAAATGCCAGAACTCGATGGCCTCCATGCACTTCGGGAAATCCGAAAACTCTGCCCGGATCTTCCTGTCGTCATGATGACCGCCTACGGGACAGTGGAGACAGCGGTCGCTTCGATGAAAGAGGGAGCCTTAGACTATCTCACCAAGCCGATCGATTTGGATGAACTTCTCCTGATGCTCCAAAAAGTGATAGAGCGGACGACCCTCATTAGGGAAAACAGGCAGCTCAAGGCTCAACTTCAGGAACGCTATGCATTCACCCAAATTGTTTATGGAAGTCCAAAAATGGAAGAGGTCATGGGGCTGGTGGCTCGAGTGGCTCCCAGTCAAACCACGGTTCTCATCCGGGGGGAAAGCGGAACAGGAAAAGAACTCATTGCTAACGCCATTCATTATGCAAGTCCTCGTTCTGAAAAACCTCTGGTAAAAGTGAGCTGTGCAGCCATCCCGGAAACTCTCCTTGAAAGTGAACTCTTCGGTCATGAGAAGGGGGCTTTCACGGGTGCCACTCATAGGAGGATTGGTCGATTTGAAGAGGCAGATGGCGGTTCTCTCTTTCTCGACGAGATTGGAGACCTCTCACCAGGCACCCAAGTGAAACTTTTGAGGATTTTACAAAACAAAGAATTTCAAAGGCTGGGATCAAACCTCACCCTCAAGACCGACGTGAGAGTGATCGCAGCTACCCATCGAAATCTCGAAGAGGCAATTAAAAAAGAACTCTTCCGAGAGGATCTCTACTACCGGCTGAATGTGATCTCGATTAACCTCCCTCCCCTGAGAGAGAGGAGAGAGGATATTCCTCTCCTGATCGACTGGTTTTTAAAAAAATATTCGGATGAGAATCAAAAGACGATTTCAGATATTTCCAAAGAAGCAAGAGGCCTTCTTCTTCGTTATCCTTATCCCGGAAATGTCAGGGAATTGGAAAACTTGATCGAACGAGCAGTGGTCCTTTGCAGGGGAGAGGTCATCACCACCCAAGATCTCCCTTTTCACCTTAAGGAAGAAAAATCTGAAAGCCAGTGGGGGACCCCCGAAAGGGAAAAGACGCTTCCAGAGTCTTTGGGAAAGGTTGAAAAAGACGCCATTCTAAAGGCCCTCCATCAACATCATGGAGTTCAAACGAAAGCGGCTGAAAGCCTCGGCATCAGTGAAAGAGCACTGCGATATAAAATGAAGAAGTATCAAATCCGTTTTCACCCCCCCTCTTCAAAAGAAGGGGAGGAAAGCATGGAGGAATAAGATGTCAGACATTTTCCCCTATCCGAAAACTGTCCCACTGGCTCATACTCCCAGTCGAATTGAATACTTAGAAAGACTCTCTAAAAGGTGGGGAGGCCCCGAGATTTACATCAAAAGAGATGACGACACGAGTTGTCTACTCAGTGGGAACAAAGTTCGGAAGCTGGAGTTCTTTCTTGCAGACGCCCAAGCTCAGGGGGCAGATACGCTGGTCACTTGTGGTGGAATTCAATCGAACCATGCCAGGGCAACGGCCATCGCCGCAAAAAGGGCGGGATTGGATTGTCATCTCATCTTGAGGGGAAAAGAAATCCAAATCCCTGATGGCAATTACCTCCTGGACCTTTTAGTCAAGAGTAAAATCACTTTCGTCACGAAGTCGCAATATTTAAATCGGGATCAGATATTTGATAAAGTTGAGAAAGAACTCACCCAAAAAGGGAGAAGGCCTTATTCGATCCCAGAAGGTGGCTCAAATGGTCTGGGCGCTCTCGGCTATGTGAAGGCGATGGAAGAAATCCGGGATCAAATAAACGAAACAGGCCTCCAATTCAATGCGATTGTCCTGGCGGTGGGATCAGGTGGAACCTACACAGGACTTTGGATTGGGAAAAAATTCTTCCACATCAAGGCAGACATCATTGGATTCAATATCGCCGCTTCGGCCGATTACTTTCGTGAAAAGATCTTTGAATGTGCCAAGGAGTTGGAGAATCTTATGAAAATGAATTTCTTTCTAACCAAAGAAGAAATTCAGATGATCGATGGATATGTCGGAAAAGGTTATGGAAAGAGCCGACCAGAGGAAATGGCTTTAATAAAGGAGGTGGCTCAACGAGAAGGCATCATTTTGGATCCGATCTATACAGGAAAAGCCATGGTTGGTCTGGCAGACCAGATAAAAAAGGGGAGGTTCAAAAAGGGACAGAAGGTTCTCTTCCTTCATACGGGAGGCATTTTTGGTCTGTTCCCCTATCGGGAATGGTTTAAGAAAAATCAAAAATCCGAAGTCTAAAATAGATTACGAGGAATAAAATGACCTATTATCGCTACCGTTTTTCTTTTGGATATGGGTTAACCCCTGTTGTCAAAAATTTAATGATCATCATGGGAGCTATTTTTCTATTTCAAATGTTGGTCCATGGGTGGATCGAATTTTATTTTGGGTTAGTTCCCATTTTGGTTCGGAATAACTATTTTCTCTGGCAGCTTTTTACTTATATTTTCCTCCATGGAGGATTTTCCCATATCCTCTTCAACCTCTTGGCCCTCTGGATGTTTGGTGGGGAATTAGAAAATTATTGGGGATCAAAAAAATTCCTTTTCTATTTCTTCTTCTGTGGAATTGGAGCCGGCATTTGTACCATTCTCTTCACGCCGAGGATCTATCAACACATCCCTGTCATTGGAGCATCTGGAGCGATCTACGGAATACTTCTTGCCTTCGGATGGCTCTTCCCCAACCGTCCTATTTTCATTTACTTTCTCTTTCCTATTCCTGCCAGGTACTTCGTCATCATCTTCGGCCTGATCGAATTCTTTTCCTCCATGGGAGGGTCGGGAGGAGGAGTGGCCCACCTCACTCATTTGGGTGGTCTTGTATTTGGCATCTTCTATATGGTCTATCCTATCCTCCGGCAAAAAATTCGTCGTGAATATTATAAACGGAAATGGTCTCAAAGAGGCCCAGGGAGTGGAGGCTATTACCATTAATCAAACCAAGATGTGTTTAGGACTCAAGAAGTCAAGGGTGCAAGGGGTCAAGTGAAAACTCTGAAAAGTAAGCACTTGAACCCATGGGCCCTCGAATCCTCGAACCCTTTGCAATGATGATCTACATCGGTACAAGTGGCTATAACTATCCCCACTGGTGGAATGGAGTCTTTTACCCCCCTGATCTTCCACAGAAAAGATGGCTTGAATTTTATACCGAATATTTCAACACGGTAGAACTGAATGTCTCCTTCTATCGCCTTCCTAAGAAAGAGGTGTTCGAGGGTTGGTATAAACGGACACCCAAAAAATTTATCTTCGCCATGAAAGGAAGCCGGTTCATTACCCATGTGAAACACTTAAAGGATTGTAGGGACCCCCTTTCCCTTTTATTCGACCATGCTTCCCCGCTCAAAGAAAAATTGGGTGTGGTGTTATGGCAGCTCCCGCCAAGATTCAAATTCCAGAAGGAGCGGCTTGAGGAATTCTGTGTGCTTCTTTCAACCCTCCCTCGTTCCAAACAGCATCGCCATGCCTTTGAATTCAGGGATGAATCCTGGTTTTGCAACGATGCCTTTCGGTTATTAGAAGAATTTCATTTTTCCCTTTGCATGGCTCACGGATCAGGCCTTCCCTTGGCAGAGAAAATAACCTCTCACTTTGTTTATCTCCGCCTTCACGGAGGGGAAGTGCTCTATGGCTCGAATTATTCTGACAAGGAATTAAAACAATGGGCAGAGAAACTTCTAAATTGGAAAGAAAAAGGGAAAACGATATTTGTCTATTTCAATAACGATGCTTATGGCTTCGCAATCAAGAATGGCCTTCAACTCAAAAAAATAGTCTCTTCAGATAGACTGATTCTTCAAAAATGAGAAAAAAATCAATCAATGAACAAGAAATTTTAACTTATTGATTTAACTAAAAAATAATAAAAAGGTGACCATTCCCTTCAACATTTAAGCCTTTATCGCATCCAAACCATAACCTCATACGTTTTTTCTCTGTTACCAACTTTTTAAAAGTGCACACTTTTCAATTTAAAAGTGCACACCTTCGAGATCAGAGCTTTTGACTTTATGGGTATCGATCAACTTCCCTTCACACCAGAATCGGA
>JACAEV010000119.1 GCA_013388645.1 Syntrophaceae bacterium
ACCCCCTCCCTTAGCCAACCCATAAAGGAATCTCCTCTTCAGCTATGGAAAGTGGGGGATCGTCGGTGGACCATCGAGGAGGAAGTTCGTTTTGGGAAATGGGTAGAAGAAAATATTACCGAGGATTTTTTCATCCGCTACAACATTCCGATTGACTGTGCAGATGTTCCGTATGCAGTGCGGTGGATCTACGCACGGATCGCTCACCTCCCTGCAGCGGCTACCACCAAAGATGGCAAATGGATCGGCCACTGGTCTACCGAATGGGGAAAGATACCGATCCACTCCGAATGGCATAAAGATTTACGATTTCGAAAAGCCCTCCACTATCTGCTTTCGGAGACGACCACACGAACCCTTCCTCTCGATACTTACCCCGTCCGCATCGGTCTGGATTCAGCCACTGCAGGAACAGTTTTTTTCATCACCGAATCCCATGCTGGAATCATTGGCCGTGTCATATTAGATGGAAGCAGAATTCATCCCCTTCAAACCTGGGAGGCAACCTCCCCTGTCAAACTCCAGAAAATGAGTGAAAGGGATTTTTTAACCACCCGACCGGAATCGACGATCTATTCGGGTCTGGTAAAATTTCGCTGGCCCATCCTGAACCATGGCCAATGGAAATACCTCCCCGCTCTGGAACATCCTTTTTATTCTCTGGAACAGTACTCTGGGAGTTTTTCAGAAGGCTATAGTGATTTTGTAGAAGCGGTGGCAAAAAGGATCGACCCCACGGATTATGATCCATGGGACAAAATGGAAAAGGTTCTCGATTACACCGCTCAATATCTCAGAGAGAGGATCCCGATCGTCTTGGAAGGATACCGACAATGTCATCAGGGAAAGTGCCCGGAAGGTTCCCCTCTATGGGAAACCCATAGCACCCCTAACCGAGATGGTAAAATAATCTTATTGATGGACCATCTTCATTATCTGATCGAATCAAATTCGATGGATCAAGAATGGATAAGGAAGAAAATGGAGACCATTTTCCTCCCTATCGCAAAAGGTCGGTTGGTCACCTTTTACCACCTCTACCAGAATTATCTCTGGCTTTCACCTCACCCTGGGGATCCGATTGAATCACGATGGGGATTGAATAAATGCGAGATGATTCTTTCCCAACTTCGAAGTGCTCAGAATTCCATCGACTTCGTTGAAAAAACCTATCGGAAAAGAGACCCCCGATATGCTGACTTTTCCGTTCGACAGCAGCAGGAGATCATTCGAAGACTCATCGAAGAATGGGAAAGGTCGCAGTGTCAGGCCCCGCCTCCTCCCCCACCCAAGAAAAAGAAGATAGGGAGATGAAGAATGGAATCGCGAAGAAAAATACCCACGAACTAAAGGAAATATTTGGCAATATCAATGTGATATTTAAAAGGATCCAAGGTCTTGACAATGCTCCGTTTGTAACGACCCATCCCGTCCGTTTCAGTAAGATCCACGACTTCTTTCTTCGCCTCTCCTTCTTTACCTCGATCCACCAATAAGACGATCGGTCGATCCAACCATCTGGGATCATGACTAGGTTTGTAAACAATTCCCATTTCATGGGTGTTAAGGAGAACCAAGGATCCAATAGGATAAATTCCGACCAAACCGATGAAGATCTTAAGAAGAATGGGGTCAAAATGAACCGTTCTTTCCTTCAACATGATGGCGAGGGCCTGCTCCGGTGTATAAGGAACTTTCTTGTAAATCCTTGGAGTCGTCATCGCATCATAGGAATCTACAATTTGAATGATCCTCCCAAAAAGACTGATCTCCTTCTTCCGAAAGAGTTTCGGGTATCCTGAAAAATCGTTCTTGAGGTGATGGTCGAAAATCCCGATCACCATTCTGGGATTGATCTCCCCTAATTGTTTCAGATTAAGAACGATTTCCACCCCCATCAGGGGGTGCTTCTTCATCATTCCCCACTCATCATCGCTCAGAGAAGCGGGCTTATTCAACACGTCGATCGGGATTTTTGATTTTCCGATATCATGAAACAGAGCGGTGATCCCTAATTCCGTCAATGTCTTCTTCGAAAATCCCAATCGTTTCCCCATCGCTAATGAATAGATCGAGACATTGACCGAATGGTTGAAGGTATATTCATCATAATTTTTGATCGTCGTCATTCCCAACAAGATGGATTCGTCCTCAATGACGAGGTGGACCGCCTTCTGTGCCAATCGCTTCAACTTCCTGATATCGGCACGTTGCCTCCCCTTGATTTGGGTGATCACCTCCTTGATCGTTCCAATGGTCTCAAAAAAAACCTTTTTCCCCACCTCTCGTTGATCTTCCTTCTGAAAGGTAAAGGATTCCTCCTCTCCCTCAACGATCTCCAAAGGATTGACGACGATCGTGAGGATCCGGTTCCGGGCCAATGCTTCATTAAAGAGATTCGCATTCTCCTGGCGACCTTCTTCCAGCTCCATCAAGGTATAGATGAAATGCTTCAACATCCCCTCATCCACCAGACTATTAAAAATCACTTCCCCGATTAACTTCTTTTTCCATTGAGTGAGAAGATACTTAAAACTGGTAAATCCCTCTACTGAATAACGCAACCGTTGTCCGTTAAGAAAAAAGTCATTTCTTATGACCTTGAGGGAAAGCGGTCCTTCTCTCTGGACCAAGGTGTTGATGGCCTCAAGACATTCTTGAACGAATTGCTGGATAGCCACATTTTTAGAATCGTATATCTGAGATATCCTCATCAACACATGGAATTTGGTCACGAGATTGTTTCCCCATTTCGACAGAACGGGGTCCATGCCATCTCCCGACTTTGGGTTTACTCGTTTGGGTTGGGTCGTAAATTGAATAATGTCCATCCTATCTCCCCTAAAAAAATCCCCTCAGCTTTGAATAATCCTTTGTTGTCGTCTCACTTATGCCCCCATCATCTTGAGTGTATGGTTGGCACACTGCCTCATCTCATCCCACTTTGCCTTCTGAAACCATTTTCTTTTCTTGGCAATTTCCTTTAAGATCGGTATGACCTCTTTTGATCCGGTCTCCCCCAGGGCTTTAAAGAAAAGGGTCTTTTCGTCGTAATCCCTCTTGAAAAAATCCTCAGAGAGGATGATCTCCGAAAGGGGCTCCACCGCTTTTGACTTGGCGTGTTTTGCCAGAAGGAGCGCGGCTTTTCCTCTGATCTTAGATACAGAATCGGTTAAAAATGTTTGGATCAGGTCGCTTCCCCTCTCCCCGCATTTACTGAGCACCTGGAGGGTCTCTTCTCTCACCTTCAGATCCGGATGGGTAACCAGGGGTCCCAAATATTTTACCGTGGAAGGATGTCCGATCTTTCCAAGGATGTAAAGGATGTGACAGACCATTAAAGGGTTCGGGTCCGATAAAAATTTACCGAGAGTCTCAATTCCCTCCCGAGAAAGTTCGGCTACTCGATCACAGATGGCTTTTCTCCATTTCCCAGACTCCAGCTCGTTTAGTAAATGGCAGAGGGGGTCGACAGCCTGCTGGGTCAGAAATCGAAGATAGTGAAGGATGGGTTCTGAAAGGACGTCCGCGTTTCCTTTCATCACTTTTCCTAAGAGTCCAACATGATGTGAGCTAGATGCTTTCTCAAGAATGCGTTGTATGGCGAAAATCTGCTTGTCCTTCAACACCATGGTTTCCATGGTATCGGAGAGGGTTTTCAACAACGTCACCGCTTTTTCCACCTCTTTCTGTTCGAGAAGATATTCGATGACCCGATCGAAGAAAGAAATCATATTCTCATAGGCGTCTATATCTTCCCCAAGGTGGAGCAGAATTTCAATCAGGTTATCAATTAAAATAAAGATGTATTCAGGCTGTTGCTCTCGAATCGTTTCCCGTTGGATTTCTGCATTCTCCTCTGGGGTGAGCTGACAAGCCTGGACCAAGGATTGGCCAGGTGTGGGATTGATCGCCTGTTCCAACCCCTCTGGTTCAGAGGGGAGTGGACCTTGGTTCTCCCTTCCCTCTGACTTCTCTTGGGACCAATCCTCCCAAGAGCCTTTATACTCTGATCTCTTGATCAAATCTTCTTGAGTGGCGGGCACGAAGATGCCGCTTCCCTCTAAAAACTCGTCCACGGTCGTAAACGTGATATGGATGAAATCTTTTTCCCAGAGCAGAGTGACGAGATCGTCCTCCATTCGGTTGAGAAAATCACTCTTTCTCACCACATTGAGAAAATCCAATATTTCCTGAGACTCCAGCCCTTTCGAAAATTGGAGTTCTCGAACCCCGTCTTTGAAAAAGATAAAGGCCAAACTTTCCTTGATATCTTGGTTTTCATAGACAACCTTTCCCTGGTAATAGAGTTGGTGTTCCCCAATCTGCAGGGAGAAAGCATCATGAGTATCAAAATAATGATCAAATTCATTTTTGAGTCGTTCTAAAAATTTAGAAAGAATGGGGTGATTGGCTTCATAGAGTCGATAGGCCTTCAGGGTTTGGAGGAAAGTTTGAATCAATCCTTTGGTCAGCTTGACCTTCTCATCCATCCCCTTCTCTTCAAAGTCATCCAATTTTTCTTCTAACCCTTTCACGCGGATTCTCCCTTGACCGATATTGACATCGGAACAATTCAGGCAGCTTTGGAATGTCCATCCTCTCCTTTTAGAAACCGGTCTAACTCTGATTTAAGAACCTTCCAACCCTTCCCCGCCTTCGTTCCCTTTATCCTACCTATATAAAGATATTTAAGGTAAGTCGGCCTTGAGATTCGGAGGTAATCACAAGCCTCTTGAGTCGTCAGGACCGCATCTTCGATATCCTTTAGCATGGCTTTCCATCCTTTCTATTAGAATTTACGCTAATTGATAGCATTTTCTATACCAAACCTGACCTTATTTTTAATTATTTGATATTTAAAAGAAATTTATTTTGACCCATCAAGATAGACAAACATGGATGCCATTTTTTGTCTCTCCTAAGTTAAATTTGTCCAATTCCTTATTTGAGAAACCGGTTTCTTTTAACGGTAATGATCGTGATAACCGTATTGTCGTTTATAAAAGGCTATGCCTGTAGTTTTAAACTCTTTTATAATACTCTATATGCCATTGGTATGGATTGGGTGAACCCAGTCGATACAGGATATCCCTCGAATTCAAGCTGCACCCTTACCCACTGGACATTGATTGGAGATTATGTAAATATCCTGAGGAGAAGAAAAAAGAGTTTAGAGTTAGGAATTGGCAATTTTAAGTTCATTGTTTATTATTCATCGTTTATTATCTTAAAGGAACCTCTAATAATTCCTAATTCGTCACTTCCGCCCCGTATCAATTACGGGGTAAACTCCAGCGGGAGTCCAGTCATTTCAAAAGTTTATGGATTTCTGCTTCCGCAGGAATGACATTTTTAGAGGTTGTCTTAATGAGAGGGTAGCATGAAAAAACCAGAGGATTTAAAAAAAAGGATCAAGGAGATCCTTAAAATTCTTACCAAAGAGATTCCCGACTCTACGATTGCTTTAAAATTCTCCTCTCCCCTTGAACTTCTGATCGCCACCATTCTCTCTGCCCAATGCACCGATGTGAAGGTCAATCAAGTCACCGTGAGCCTTTTTAAAAAGTACCGTTCGGCAAAAGATTATGCAGAGGCACGTTTGGAGAAATTAGAGGAGGATGTTCGGCCCACCGGATTTTACCGAAATAAAGCCAAATCGATTCAGAAATGCTGTCAAGAATTGCTAAAACGATTTGAAGGGAAAATTCCAAATACTCTGGAGGAATTGATCACCCTACCAGGAGTAGGGAGAAAGACAGCCAATGTTATTTTGGGGAATGCCTTTCACCTACCAGGGATCGTAGTTGATACGCATGTCCAACGGGTGAGCCAGAGAATCGGCCTGACCCAAAATAATGATCCCACAAAAATTGAGTTCGATCTGATGGAAATCGTCCCCAAAGAAGAATGGACCCATCTCTCAAATCTCCTGATTTGGCATGGTCGAAGAACCTGTCAGGCGAAAAAACCTCTCTGCGAGACTTGCCCCATTCAAAAATGGTGTGACTACGGATCTAAAACGAAGCAGTAAAGATTGACAAAATCGTCACTTATGATATGAATAAATGGTACCTTGGAAACCCGGAAATAAGATCGTATCTTTCTCAAGCTGTAATCAATCCAATACGAATGAAAGGAGGGGAGTTAAAGAATCGTAAAGAGAATAAATTCAAATACATTATACGAGGAGGATTAACATGAAAATTTTAAAGTTCGGTTTATTTTTTCTATGGGTAGCTTTGGGAGTAGGGTTCTGCCTCACCTCTTCTACTTGGGCTCAAGAGAAGGTAGTCAGGATGGCCTTAAAGGCCTCAGATATCCGCTCCCTCGATCCTCATTATGGGACGACCACCATCGACTATGCCTGCATCGATCCCATGTTTAATGGCTTGGTGCGTTTCAAACCCGAGGACATCAATCCCGAAAAGATTGAGCCTGATCTGGCGGAAAAATGGGACCGTTCAAAAGACGGTCTGGTCTGGACTTTTTATCTCCGCAAAGGCGTGAAGTTTCACAAAGGCTATGGAGAATTGACGGCTGAGGATGTGAAGTTCTCTTTAGAGAAGGCGGCAAATAAGGCCACATCTGGTTTTGCGGCAGATTATTCCGCTCTGGACAAAGTGGAGGTCATTGATAAGTACACGGTCCGCTTAACGTTCAAGAGCGCCATTCCTTCTGTATTGGGGATTTTAACCAACTACCATGGGGGATATATTGTCTCGAAGAAGGCGGTCTTGGAGAAAGGTGACAAGTTTAAGTTAGATCCGATTGGAACTGGTCCTTTCATGCTGAAAGAATACATTCCTAAAGAAAAGGTGGTGGAGGTAAGACATCCAGAATATTTTAGAGGAAAAGCCAAACTGGACCGGATTGAGCTCTGGTTCATGCCCGATGCGAGCAGTCGTGAGATGGCCTTCCGGAGGGGCGAGATCGATATTGTAGAAGGTGAACGAGAACAGGCATGGGTAAACAAAATGAGGCAAGTCGCTGGGACAGCCATTGAAATCTTTGGCCCTGGGGAAACCCTTGTTCTCCATTTTAACATGACCAAAAAACCCTTGGATGACATCCGAGTCAGACAGGCCATCTGTCACGCTATCAATTTAGAGGAGTTGATGAAATTTTTAGGACCGGATGTAACCGAAAAGCTTGTTTCACCCATCCCTCTGAACTATCTGGGCGGAACAGATAAAGTTCCCGGATATGAATTTAATCCAGAGAAGGCTAAAAAACTTTTAGCAGAGGCGGGGTATCCCAAAGGTCTCGATCTCTCTATGGTGATCACCGAAATGTCGGATTACCGTCGGCCCATGGAGCAGGTCCAGGAACAACTCCGAAGGGTCGGAATCAACTTAAAAATGGACGTGATTGCTCATTCCGCCTTCCATGAGCAAATCCGGAAAGATGTAAACCCATTAGTCCTATATGTTTGTGCCCGCTTCCCAACCGCAGATCCTATGCTCACCCAGTTCTATCACTCCAAATCGATCGTTGGCACACCCACCGCCATCACCAATTTTTCTCATTACAATAAGATAGACGACCTGATTGAAAAAGCAAGAGTGGAACCCGACACGAAAAAACAAAAAGCCATTTGGGCTGAAGCCCAGAAAAAAATTATCGAGGACGCTGCTGCCCTTCCACTCTGCATCACCAAGTTTGTCTTTGCAAGAAAAGTAAATGTCGATCTCGGATACGAGATGAGGTCCACCTTGACCTTGGTCACGACCATCAAAGAGACCACTGACATTCGCAAATAAGAACCCCGAAAGTGTCGAATGGGGCACTTGATCTTTCAGATCAAGTGCCCCGAAATGATTTTAAGGAAGAAGTAGTGATCAAGTACGCTATCCGAAGAATGATTTTTGTCCTTCCCACCCTCTGGGCCGTGGTCACTTTTGTCTTCTTTCTAATCCGCATTGTTCCTGGAGGCCCAGCGGTAGCGGCGCTTGGTTCGTACGCGACAGAAGAATCTATTCGGGCACTTGAAAAACAGATGGGGCTCGATGAACCCATTCTGGTCCAATATGGAAAATTTTTGATGAATCTGTGTCAGGGGAATTTAGGTAAGTCGTTAATCACCAATAAACCCATCTCACAAGAAATCGCAAGGGCTTTGCCATACACACTTGATCTGGCCATCGGAGGAATGATCATCGGAATCCTTTTTGGAATCCCAACAGGGATTATCACCGCTTTAAGGAGAAATCGGCCGCCAGACTATATCGGGAGAATTCTCTCCCTGGTAGGAATCTCCATGCCGGAATTCTACTTAGGCATTCTCCTGATGTATCTCCTCGCCATCAAATTACATCTTTTCCCTGTCTTAGGAGGGGGTGACCTCAGCCACTTAAGCAGTCGGCTATATCATCTGTTTCTCCCGGCTCTGACTCTGGGCATTATCATGACGGCCTTCATCAGTCGGATGGTGCGCTCCTCCATGTTGAACGTCCTCAGGGAAGATTATGTGAGAACGGCCAAGGCCAAAGGGCTTCACGAGAGGGCGGTCATTTATAAACATGCGCTTCGGAATGCTTTGATTCCTACGGTCACGGTGATTGGAATTTATATGAGCATCTTGATGGGTGGTTCGGTGCTGACAGAAATTATCTTCAGCAGACCGGGGTTGGGAAAAATGATGGTGTTCGCGGTCAAAGATCGGGATTATATTGCCCTTCAATCCGTGATCATCATCTTCTCTGCTTTCGTCTTTCTTTTTAATCTGATCACAGATCTACTTTATAGCATCATCGACCCCAGAATCGAATATCATTGAGAAAAACGATGCCAATCAGCCAAAAAGAAATTCTGATCAAGACATTTAAAAGTAATAAGACATCGGTCGTGGGCCTGTTGATGGCATTCGGTGTGGTCACCATCGCACTGATCGCTCCCTGGATTTCTCCTTATGATCCCATTGCTCAGGACATGAACATACAACATGCCCCTCCAAGCTGGGCACATCCTTTTGGTGCGGATAGTTATGGCCGGGACCAATTTTCAAGAATCCTTTGGGGGTCCAGGGTCTCCCTTGTGGTAGGGATCCTTTCTGTCCTGTTCGCCATGGCAGCGGGCATTCCGCTTGGGATGGTCGGAGGGTACAAGGGCGGAAGGATTGACAATCTTGTCCTCCGTTTCATCGACATCTTCATGTCATTCCCCATCGTCATTTTAGGACTTCTTGTGTTAGCCATTATGGGTCCGGGCCTGATCAAGATAGTAATTGCCATTGGGGTTGCCCTCACCCCTCGTATCGCACGTTTAGCTCGTGGGTCCACCCTCTCCATCAAAGGAAAAGAGTATATTGAGGCAGCTCGGGCGGTCGGGCAAAACGATGGAAAGATTTTGTTCGTTCATGTTCTACCCAATATTTTTGGAGAAATTCTGGTCATGGGGACTTTATGGGTTGCGACGGCGATCATTGTTGAGGCCAGCCTCAGTTTTATCGGTCTGGGAGTGCGTCCCCCCACCCCCAGTTGGGGTGCCATGATTCGAGACGGTCTGGATCAACTCACAAATGCCCCTTGGCTTTCCCTCTTCCCTGGCCTCGCCATCTTCACCTCTGTTTTTTCCTTTAACCTCATCGCCGATGGACTCCGCGATATCTCCGACCCAAAACTCCGTGGATAAGAACCACTCACCGGTGTTCACCTTATAACTCGTGAATATGCCAAGAGTGAGAAGAAAGATGTCTGCGATTCTCCTACAAAGCTCGATTCCTTTCTTCCACCGCTTCACATAAATCAACGAGGCTGACCCAACTCAAATCATCGACGTTGATCTCTTCAAAAAGATATCTCTATGCTCAGATCGAACAAGCATCTGTTTCAATAGGCTTGCGGAGAAAAATGGTCAATCAAGCGAGCTTTGAGAAATCAGCGATTCGCAGAAAAAGTTTTCCGATCGCATCGAGGAGGGCAAGACGGTTATTCCGAATCATTTCATCCTTCACCATCACCATGACTCCGTCAAAGAATTCATCAATGGGTTTCTTCATCCGAGTCATCTCGAGGAGTGCCGCAGGATAGTCTTTTTGGTAGAGATGATGATCCATTCTTTCCTTCGTCTTGATAAACGATTGATAGAGGTTCTGTTCGACCGTTTCAGTCAAGATGGATGGGGTGAGCTCTTTTGGAGGAGGGGCCCCCTTTAAGATATTCATCGCCCGTTTAAAAGCAATCACAATGGACTCAAAATCCTTCCACTGCCTTGCCTTTTGCAAGGCATCGATCCTTCCTTGAACATCGAGCAATTCATCAAATGATATGGTCACTACTGCTTCGGTCACATCGAAGGGATATTCTTTATCCAATAAAAAGTTTTGATAACGGACCCGGAAAAAATCCAGAACCTCCCCCTTCACTTGTTCAACAGGACGCTCCATTTTTTCTTTTAGCTGTTTTTCGCTTTCTTCAATTAATCCGCTTAAAGAAAGGGGATATTTTTTCTCAAGGACGATGCGAATGATCCCCAGGGCTTGTCGCCTCAAGCCAAAAGGATCTGCTGTCCCAGTAGGAACAAGGCCGATCCCAAAACAACCCACAATGGTGTCCATTTTATCAGCGATGCTGACGATATCTCCGATGGGATTCGAAGGCAATCGGTCTCCAGCAAACCCTGGAAGGTAGTGCTCATAAATGGCCTCCGCAACCTCTGGCCTTTCCTTGGATAAACGAGCATACTCCCTACCTACGATGCCTTGAAGTTTGGGAAATTCACCAACCATTCCTGTCACCAAATCCGCTTTGCATATCAGAGATGTCCTTTCCACCAAATCTCTCAGCTTCGGATCAATCCTTTCAGTCAACCACAGAGCGAGTTTACTCAATCGCATCACCTTCTCATAAGAAGTCCCTAATTTGGCTTGAAAAACCACCTTTTTCAGTTGTTCCACTCTTTGATCGAGAGAAATTTTTAAATCGTCTTCAAAGAAAAAAGCGGCGTCAGAGAGTCTTGCCTTAAGGACTCTCTCATTTCCCTTCACCACCATAGGCTGGTTCTTTGAATAGATATTGCTGACCGAGACGAAATGGGGAAGCAAAGCTCCATGGTCATCCACCAAAGGAAAATACCTTTGATGTTCTTTCATGGAATGGATAAGGACTTCCCGAGGGAGCGAGAGAAACTTGCGGTCGAAGGAACCACAGAGGGCCACCGGATATTCCACCAAAAAATTAACCTCATTGAGAAGCTCTTCGTCGTTTAGGATTCTCCCTGAAACGTTAGCTCCCTCTCGAATCAACGCCTCTTCAATCCTTCTCTTCCGTTCCACAGGATCAACAATGACAAAGGCTTCCCTGGTTTTTTGAAGATAGGAGTTAAAATCCTTAACCCGAATAGGACCAGAATGCATGAAGCGATGGCCATAGGTCTGATCCCCGCTTCGGAGATGACCCAATTCAAAAGGAACCACCTCCCCTCCAAAGAGAGCTAAAATCCAGTGAATGGGTCGGGCAAAACGAATCGCGACATCTCCCCACCTCATCGATTTCTGAAACGGGATGGAAAGGATCCATTTGGGAAGGAGGGAAGAAAGCACCTCAGAGGTCAATTTTCCTGGTTCTTTTTTTATGGCACAGACATATTCCCCTCTCTCTGTCTGAATGAGGATTAAGGATTCCAAAGCAACGGACTGGCTTTTTGCAAAACCGATCGCTGCTTGGGTGGGGTTCCCTTTTTCATCAAAAGCAGCTTGCTTCGAGGGGCCGACTTTTTTCGTCTCCTCATCCCTCTGTTTTTCTGAGACGGACTGAACTACCAATACCAATCGTCTTGGAGTCCCGAGGGTTTTGACCCCATTGAAGTTAATTCGATTCGCTTCTAACTCTTTTTTAGCGAGGTCCTCCAATTCCATTAAAGCGGGCTCAATAAATCCAGCCGGAATTTCTTCCGTCCCGATCTCTAATAAGAGTTCCTTCATGAAAAACTCCAGGTGTCAGTGGACCATGCCAGGTTCAACCGGTCACAAATAACAGGCAGTATGCAGAAGGCAATCGGCAGAAGAGAAATAAAAAAGGTTTATCGGCCTCCTACTTACTGCTTTCCTTCTTTTGCTTCATCAGAGGAAATCCCATCTCCTGTCTCTGCTTGAGATACCCTTCTGCGCAGAGCCTTGCCAGAGTTCTCACCCTTAAGATGTACCCGACCCTTTCGGTCACACTGATCGCACCCCGGGCATCCAGGAGATTGAAGACATGGGAAGTCTTTAAACAGTAATCATAAGCTGGGAGGATCAGTTCTCTCTCGGCCATTCTTTTCGCCTCTGCTTCAAACATCTCAAAAAGGCGAAAGAGCATCTCGACATTGGCCTCCTCAAAATTGTATCGTGAAAATTCAACCTCCCCACGGTGATGAACATCACCGTATTTCACCCCTTTTGCCCATTCGAGATCGTAGACATTATCGACCCCCTGAAGATACATGGCGATCCTCTCAATCCCATAGGTGATTTCTACTGGAATGGGGTTTAATTCAATGCCACCTGCCTGCTGGAAATAAGTAAACTGGGTGATTTCCATCCCATCCAACCAGACCTCCCAACCTAACCCCCATGCGCCAAGCGTGGGAGACTCCCAATCATCTTCGACGAACCGAATATCATGATCAAGGGGATCAATCCCAAAGGACTTTAAACTGTTAAGATAGATATCCTGAATATCAAGAGGGGAGGGTTTCATGATGACCTGGTATTGATAATAGTGTTGAAGCCGATTGGGATTCTCGCCATATCGACCATCGGTGGGGCGACGAGAAGGTTCCACATAAGCCACCCGCCATGGCTCAGGGCCTAAGGTCCTGAGAAAGGTGGCTGGGTGAAATGTCCCAGCCCCTACCTCTGTATCATAGGGTTGTTGGATCACACACCCCTGATCGGCCCAGAATCGCTCCAAGGCGAAAATGAGTTCCTGAAAATTCATCGCTCCTCCTACCATCCAGGTAACCGATTAGGCTTTAGCACGTTCAACATTGGGATGTCAACCCTGTGGGTGTTCAGGATGAAGAGGCTGCCGTGCTGCTGTTTTTAAACTGAATCGCAAAACAGCATAACGGCAACACCATTATTTCGATGTCATCGTGCCATTTTCCTCAGCACCTTGAGTGACTTCAATTCTTTTCCTAACTGATATTGAATGAATCGAGGCAGAAGCTCCTCACTTTCAGATAAGGCTTGAGGGGTAAACCGCCATCGGTGAATCTGCTGAAGTTCCATCTGGGAAATGGTTTCTATTAATCTTGCCGTTCCCAATGAAAGGGGGATGAGATGATTCCGAATCTTTGAACACCGGTCACAAATCAGCGCTCCCTTCTCAAGTGAAAAAAAGACTGTGGGAGTCTCCTTCAAATTCTCTAAATCTTTCTTGCAGAGATGACATCTCTTCATATTGGGGCGATAACCAAAAAGAGAAAGCATCCGAATTTCAAACAGTCTCAAATGCGTTTCCTGAGTCTCCATCTCTTCCAGGTTTGACAAAAAAGAAAGAAGGAGCTCGAAGGCCTCTGGATTGCCCTCCCGTTCTCCTGCCATCTCGTTCACCAATTCCAGATAATAGTTGCCATAAAGAATCTTCTGGAGGTCCGCTTTCATTCTTGGAAAGGAATGAAGGATGTCGCAACTCTCAGCCCGTACTAATCCCATCCCCTCCTTATCAAAAAAATGAAGACGAAGATGAGAAAAGAGACTCAGGGCATTCTGAAATCGCTTTCTGCTCCGTCTCGCCCCCTTCGCAATTCCTTTCAACTTGCCATAGTCCCGGGTGAAGAAGGTGATAATTTTATCGGACTCTCCGTAGTTCAGAGATCGGATCACAATCGCTTGGGTCATGAAGAGAGGCATCGTAAGAACGAAAACCCTAAACTCTAATTTCTAAATCCTAAAAAAAATTATTTGAACTTTTCTCCCATTTTATCATTCCCCTCTTTTCAGGGGAGGATGACTCTCCCTACCGATGGGCAAAAGAGGGGAACAAAGGAGTCTATTGGAAGTCCCTTTTCTACTTGCGAGGGACAGACGGTTCTTGCATCTTGATGACTTCTGTCCCGGGCGGAATAGCAAATTGGAAAAAAGTACTGGAAAGCCCGACATTCGTTTTGATATCGAAAAACCGTGTTCGAGTCACATTCCCCAACCCGTCGAAGACATCTGTTTGAAGAATGGTGAAGGTCTTTTTATCAACCGTTAAAATCAACTTCGATAAAGTGGCGAGAGGTTCTTTGAGACTTAGCTCAATGATATAGTGATCCTCTTTTTGGGAAACCGATTCATTCAAATTGAGGACGTTGAAATCGCGGCTGATATTCCCCTCTCCAGCCAAGAAGGCTAAAGGGGTTCTCTCTCGGATGACTTTTGAGATATCGGATAGAAAAACCTGTTTCTCTTCGGGTTGATAGTACCACAGGGTGCGGCCATCCGAAATTAGCTTCTGGTTTGGTAGAGTGTAATCCCATCGCATCATCCCCTTCTTTTTAAAATACACCTTTCCTTCTCCTCGGTTGGCTTGTATCATCACCTTACCAAGATACTCCTGAATAAAATTGGCCTCGAAGTCATTCGTCTTTTCATATCGGCTTTGAATTTCCTTCAAAACTTCCTGACCGGTCGAAGGAAAGGCAAGCGGGGTGAAAATCAGGGTGCAGAGCATTGGGATAGAAAAGAGCATTAAAAATATTTTTTTCATCTTCGTCAACCTCACTTTTTCCATCGTTATAACGATGAACAATGGGCCATTGGTTATTTATAGTCTATGGTTCAATCTTTTTAACCAACACCTCTCTGGGTTTAATTCCATCAGAGGGTCCGACCACCCCTTCCTCTTCCATTTTTTCAACGATCCGAGCCGCTCGGTTATAACCAATTCGGAATCGCCTTTGGATGAG
>JACAEV010000150.1 GCA_013388645.1 Syntrophaceae bacterium
AATGTGTCGTTGACGGTGGAGTTGATTACGCCGATAGCGATGGAGAAGGAGTTGCGGTTTGCGATACGGGAGGGGGGTCGCACAGTGGGGGCCGGTGTGATCAGCGATGTCCTCGAATAAGGGAGAGGGGCTTGGACATGACAACACAGAAGATCAGGGTGTGTTTAAAATCTTATGACCATAAACTTCTGGACAAATCGACCGCTGAGATCGTCGATACCGTCCGTCGGACGGGGGCAAGTGTGGCGGGTCCGATTCCTCTTCCCACCAAGATCAACAAATTTTGTGTGTTGAGATCCCCTCACGTCGATAAGAAATCCAGGGAACAGTTTGAAATTCGGACTCACAAGCGTCTTTTGGATATTCTTGAGCCCACCCAGCAAACTGTTGACGCATTAATGAAACTCGATCTTGCCGCAGGCATTGATGTCGAAATCAAGTTATAGTCCCTCTTCCCCGCATAAGAAAAGGGGAAGGGTGTTGGGGATAGAAAATAATGAAAAGAACGTTGGGAATCATCGGGAAAAAATTAGGGATGACCCAAGTCTTCCTTGAAGATGGTTCGGTCATTCCGGTGACGGTTGTTGAAGCCGGTCCGTGCTCGGTGATTCAAAAGAAAACCAAAGAAAAAGATGGTTATAATGCCCTTCAACTCGGTTTCCTTCCTAAGATTGCTCAGAGGGTGAACAAACCCCTTTCTGGGCACTTCAAGAAGGCGGGGACAGGAGGGTTTTATACGATCAAGGAATTCTTAATCGAGGATGTGGATGCCTATGAATTAGGTCAGGCAGTAAACGTAAATCTTTTTAAACCTGGGGATAGGGTCGATGTCACAGGCCTTAGCAAGGGGAAGGGATTTACAGGTGTGATCAAACGCCATGGATTTCATGGGTCACCCGGGTCTCATGGAACTCATGAATATTTTCGACACGGAGGCTCCGTCGGTTCTGCCACCTATCCTCATCACACGTTTAAAGGGTTAAAGATGCCTGGGAAACATGGTAATCGAAAGGTAACAGTTCAAAATATTAAAGTGGTCGATGTCAAGGAGGACCAGAATCTCATCCTTCTCAAAGGGGGAATTCCAGGAAGCCCAACGGGATATGTCCTCATACGAAATTCGACCAAGGCGGAATCCCTGACCGAACAGTAGGCAGGGACTCGTACCGAAAAAAAAGTTTCTACTACCTCGTCGATTTAATGAAAGGATATGGGATGACCACGTTAGCCCTCTATGACATTGGAAATCAGAAATTGGGCGATATCGAATTGGATGATCGGATTTTCAATGCGAAGGTCCATCCTACACTTTTTTATGATGTCGTTCGCATGACTCTTGCTTCTCAGAGAAAAGGGACGGCGTCAACTAAGAATAAGGCTCTTGTCCGGGGAGGGGGGGCAAAACCATGGAGACAAAAGGGGACCGGAAGGGCGCGGGCAGGCTCGCGAAGATCTCCTCTTTGGAGAGGGGGCGGCACGATCTTTGGCCCCATGCCGAGGGATTATTCTTTTTCTCTTCCCAAAAAAGTAAAGCATGCAGCTCTCCGAGCGGCCCTTAGCATGAAATGCCAGGAGGGGAAATTGGTCTTGCTAAATGAATTTCCATTGGGAGGGTTTAAAACCCGTCAGGTGTTGGAGGTTCTCAAACGATTTCACATTACCAATGCCCTGATTGTAACGGATGGGAAAAATGCTTTCTTAGAGCGATCGGTTCGAAATCTACCCGGGATTGAAGTTCTCCGTCATGAAAGCTTAAGTGTCCATGCCATTTTAAAACATGACCACCTGATTTTACTCCATCCGACGATTGGGAAAATCCAAGGGGCGCTGATGTCATGAAAGAAGCACAGAAAATCATCCAACGACCTCTGATCACAGAGAAAAGCACCCGACAGAAAGAAGAAGGGCGTCAGTATGTGTTCGAGGTTCACCGGGATGCAAATAAGATTGAGATTCAGCAGGCCGTTGAACGCCTTTTTAAAGTCAAGGTGCTTCAGGTGAGAACTTCCAACGTTTTGGGCAAGATGAAACGTTTAGGCAGAAGATATGGGAAGAGGCCGGATTGGAAGAAGGCGATCATTACCCTGAAAGAAGGGGATCGTATCGATTTCTTCGAAGGAGCCTAAACCCCCTGAAAGGGTTCGAGGGGAAACTCTAAACCCTAAACACGAATGTCAAAACAATGTTCAAAATTTAAACTCAAATTAAGAAGTCTACAAGTTTTGAATTTAAAATTTCGATAATTAGGATTTGTTTAGAGTTTAGAATTTAGAGTTTAGAATTTTAGGGGTTAAAAGATGGCGATTAAAAAATTCAGACCCACCTCTCCCGGGAGACGATTTCAAACGGTTTCTCAGTTTGAAGAAATCACTTCTACGACGCC
This sequence comes from Syntrophaceae bacterium, assembly GCA_013388645.1. Classification (GTDB taxonomy): domain Bacteria; phylum Desulfobacterota; class BSN033; order BSN033; family UBA1163; genus UBA1163. The sequence goes on from JACAEV010000150.1 coordinate 2,384, forward strand.
AGAAAAAAGCCTGCTTCGGTCTTTAAAAAAGACGGGGGGAAGAAACGCTTATGGAAGGATCACCGCGTGGCATCGAGGAGGTGGTCATAAACGGAAATATCGATTGATCGATTTCAAACGAGACAAGAGGGAGATCCCAGCAAAAGTGGCTTCGATTGAATACGATCCAAACCGGTCTGCCCGGATAGCCCTGCTTCATTATGTCGATGGAGAGAAGCGATATATTTTGGCCCCCGCTCAACTTCGAATTGGAGAACAGGTGATCGCAAGTCCAAACGCCGATATTAAACCTGGCAATGCTCTTCCACTCAGAAATATTCCAACAGGAACATTGATTCATAATATCGAATTGAAGGTGGGAAAGGGCGGCCAGATCATTCGAAGCGCAGGAGCCTCCGGACAATTGATGGCAAAGGAAGGGAGGTATGCCCACGTCAAGCTCCCCTCAGGCGAAGTCCGATTAATCCTTCAAGACTGTTATGCCACCATCGGACAGGTCAGCAACCTTGAACATGAAAATATCAGCCTTGGAAAAGCCGGGAGAAATCGTTGGTTAGGCTGGAGGCCTACGGTCCGCGGAGTGGCCATGAATCCTATTGACCATCCATTGGGGGGAGGAGAAGGCAAGAGTTCTGGAGGCAGACATCCGTGTACCCCTTGGGGCGTGCCCGAACGAAAAACTCGAAGAAGTAAGACAACCGATAAATATATTTTGAAGAGGAGAGATTGATGGCCCGTTCAATCAAAAAGGGGCCTTTTGTGGATTCCCATTTGATGAAAAAAGTGGAGGAGGCCCGAAGGATAAAGGAAGCAAAAGTGATCAAAACCTGGTCAAGACGATCCACCATTGTCCCTGAAATGGTAGGGTTGACCTTTGCGGTTCATAATGGGAAGAAATTTATTCCGGTCTTCATCACGGAAGAGATGGTTGGGCATAAATTGGGAGAATTTTCCCCGACTCGAACCTTCCATGGGCACTCCGGGGATCGGAAAACTAAAATCAAAGGGAAAGCTACACCGTAGCAGGTGAACGACAAGATGGAAGTGAAAGCAACATTGAAGTTTGTACGGGTTGCCCCCAGAAAGGCACGATTGGTGGCCGATCTGATCCGAGGCAAAGGATCCGAAGAAGCCTTAAACATTCTAACTTTTACAAAAAAGGCGGCGGCGAAGATCGTCATCAAATTATTAAAATCGGCCATCGCCAATGCTACGCAAAAGAAGAACATCGACATCGATCGCCTTTATATCAAGAAAATCACTGTGGATCAAGGGCCGACGATGAAACGCTACCAACCGAGGGCATTGGGACGCGCTACCCTGATTCGAAAGAGAACCAGTCATATCACCATTATTTTGGACGAAGGGTAAGGGAGGATAAACGTTGGGACAGAAAGTACATCCAACCAGTTTTCGATTGGGGCTGATTAAATCTTGGGATTCTCGATGGTATGCCGAGAAGGATTATTCTCAACTTCTCATCGAGGATATTCGGATCCGTGACTATTTGAAGAAAAAACTCTATCATGCAGGCGTCTCTAAAATTGAGATTGAACGGGCGGCCAGCAAAGCAAAAAAAGCAAAGGTGAGCATTTATACTGCTCGGCCTGGTATCATCATTGGGAAAAAGGGGGCGGAGGTGGAGAACCTGAAAAAGGAGCTCCAGAAAATGACCGCCAAAGAAATTTTTATTAATATCCAAGAAGTCAAACGAGCAGAAATTGATGCGCAATTAGTCGCTGAAAATGTGGCTCTTCAACTGGAAAGGCGGGTTGGATTTCGAAGGGCGATGAAAAAGGCTGTGACCTCGGCCCTCAAACTGGGCGCCAAAGGGATTAAGATTGCCTGCGCCGGAAGGTTGGGAGGAGCAGAAATGGCCCGGAGAGAATGGTATCGGGAGGGTCGAGTTCCCCTTCACACCCTTCGGGCAGATATTGATTTTGGCTTGGCGGAAGCGAAGACCACCTATGGGATTATTGGCGTAAAGGTTTGGATCTTCAAAGGAGAGGTTTTCCCGACCAAAGAAGGAGAAGAGCGCGCCGCATAAAGCAGGTTCAGGTCAAGGCTTAGGTTTAGGGGTAAGTCCATTTTCCATCAACCTTAACCTCAATCTTAGCCTTTAAGGTGATTCATTATGTTGATGCCGAAAAAAACAAAATATCGAAAGCAACAAAAGGGAAGGAGAAGAGGGGTCGCCTCACGGGGAAATACTCTGAACTTTGGTGACTTCGGACTTCAGGCCCTCGAGTGTGGCTGGTTAACTGCTCGTCAGATCGAAGCTGCACGTATTGCAATGACCCGGTTCATCAAACGGACCGGTCGAATTTGGATTCGGATCTTTCCGGACAAACCGATCACGAAAAAACCTGCTGAGACTCGGATGGGGAAAGGAAAAGGTGCCCCTGAAGATTGGGTGGCGGTGATCCGGCCAGGTCGAATTCTTTACGAAATGGAAGGGGTCCCTGAAGAAAGGGCAAGGGAGGCGTTCCTTCTGGCTTCCCATAAATTGCCCATTCATACCAAATTCATCATGAGGGGGGGCCAGCGATGAAGGCAAAGGAGCTTCGCCAACTGAGTGAAGGGGAATTACTTGAAAAAGAAAAAGATCTGGGGGAGGAGCTCTTCAATCTTCGCTTTCAGCACGCCACCGGGCAGTTGGATAACGTCATGCGAATCCCTCAGGTCAAACGGGATATCGCTCGGGTGAAGACCATTCTTAAAGAAAAGGCTTTAGAAAAAGGGAAGTCAAACCAATGAGAGAGAGAGGTAAACGAAAGACATTAATGGGCGTGGTATCGAGCGAAAAAATGGATAAGACCATCATCGTCATGGTCAATCGTCTCGTCCTTCACCCGGTTTATAAAAAATATATCCGGAAGAAGACAAAGGTGAAAGCCCACGACGAAAAGAATGAGTGCCACATTGGAGATAAGGTCTTATTGATCGAAACCCGTCCCCTCAGCAGAGAAAAAAGGTGGCGTGTCAAAGAGATCCTTGAACGGGCTGCTTAGCCAATGACCGCCGTAGGAGAGGGTCATGATTCAGATGCGGACGATACTCGAAGTTGCTGATAATTCGGGCGCGAAAAAATTAGGATGTATCAAAGTCCTCGGCGGCACCCGTCGCAAGTACGCCACGGTGGGAGATATCATCGTCGTCTCCATCAAAGACGCCCTTCCCAATTCCAAGATTAAAAAAGGGGATGTGGCCCGTGCCGTGATCGTCCGGACCAAGAAAGAGGTAAAGCGTCTGGATGGGTCTTATATAAAATTTGATGATAACTCGGCTGTCCTCATCAATCCTCAGGGGGATCCTGTGGGAACCCGAATTTTCGGTCCGGTCGCACGGGAACTTCGGGCGAAGCGATTTATGAAGATCATCTCCTTGGCTCCAGAGGTCCTGTGAGAAAAGGAAGCGAATATGATTGTCCCCAAATATCACATTAAGAAAAATGACCTCGTGATGGTCATGAGTGGAAAAGAAAAGGGAAAGAGCGGACGTGTCCTGAAGGTCCTTCCCGAAAAAGAGAAGGTGCTCATTGAAAAAATTAATTTCGTGAAAAGACATTCCCGTCCCCATGGAAAACAGAGACAGGGAGGAATTTTGGAGAAGGAAGCCCCCCTGCATCTCTCGAATGTGATGCTCCTCTGTGAGAAATGCAACAAACCGATTCGGGTCGGCCACCGTATTTTGGAAGATGGCAAGAAAGCACGAGTCTGTCGAAAATGTGGGGAACTTTTAGATAAGTAGGTGATCGAATGGCCACACTGAAAGAGGTCTATCAGGAGAAAGTCGTTCCTGCACTCATGAAGCGGTTCAATTATAAGAATCGGATGGAAGTCCCTCGACTTGAGAAAATCGTGATCAACATGGGATTGGGGGAGGCCATTCAGAATATCAAAATTCTCGATTCCGCGGCTTTGGAGCTCAGTCAAATTACAGGGCAGAAGCCGGTGATCACCAAAGCCAAAAAATCGATCGCCCAGTTTAAATTAAGAACAGGCATGCCGATCGGATGCATGGTCACCCTTCGTAAGGAAAGGATGTATGAGTTTTTTAACCGCTTAGTGAATGTCGCCCTTCCAAGAGTCAGGGACTTTAAGGGGCTTTCTGGAAAGTCTTTTGATGGGAGGGGGAATTATGCCTTGGGGATTCGTGAACAACTGATCTTCCCAGAAATTCATTACGATAAGATTGATAAAATCAAAGGGATGAATATCGTCATCGTCACCACAGCTAAAACAGATGAGGAAGGGAAGGAGCTGTTGAAATTATTGGGAATGCCCTTTCGTAACTAAAAATAGTCTTTGGGTAAAGGTTACGAAGTCAGTTTGGTGTTGAGTTAAAAGGGACAAGGTTATAAGAAAAGACCGAAAACATAGCCGATTTCCCAAACAGGCATCTTTGCCCTAACCTTAACCTATTTTTTAGGAGGAAAAATTGGCCAAACTTTCCTTAATGAATAAGGCGCAAAGATCACAGAAGTTTAAGGTCCGTGAATACCATCGATGTCCGCTTTGTGGAAGGCCGCGAGCTTATTATCGAAAATTCAATATGTGCCGGCTCTGTTTAAGAAAATATGCCTCCCGAGGTGAAATCCCAGGGATGATTAAATCCAGTTGGTGAAAGGTATAGGGGTTTGATATGTCAATGACTGATCCCATCGCTGATATGTTTGTAAGGATTCGCAATGGATCTAAAGCGAAATTCGAAAAGATCGATCTCCCCTCCTCAAAAATGAAACGGGAGGTAGCTAGGATTTTAAAGGAGGAAGGGTTCATCAAAAATTTTAAAATTGTCACGGACGAACGCCAGCATGAAATCCTTCGAATCTTTCTCAAATACGATGCGAATCGAAGAGAAGTGATCCATCTTCGAAGGATCAGCAAACCAGGGCGGAGGGTCTATGTCGGTAAGGATCGCATCCCCTCTGTCATGAGTGGTTTAGGTCTTTCGATTCTCTCCACCCCGAAAGGGATCCTGACGGGTCAAGCTGCCCTCAAGGCGAATGTCGGGGGAGAAGTTCTGTGTTATGTCTGGTGAAATTGATTTCGGATTGAAAAATCTAAACTCTTAAATCTGAAATCTAAAATGAGGTTATGGAAATATGTCTCGTATTGGAAAGATGCCCATCGTTGTTCCAAAAGAGGTGGACGTGAAGGTGGCTCACACTCCTGCGAGAGTGGAGGTAACCGGGCCCAAAGGTCTTCTTGTTCACCCTCTTCCTCAGGGAATTTCGATCACATTAGAGGGGGGGAAGATTTTTGTTCACCGTTCCAATGACCTTCGCACCTCAAAGGCCCTCCACGGGATGGCGAGAAGTCTCATCGCTAATATGGTGACAGGAGTGACCCAAGGATTTGAAAAAAAGCTGGAGATCGTTGGGGTGGGTTTTAGGGCAGATCTTCAAGGGGACATTCTAAAACTTACCTTAGGATATTCCCACCCGATTCTTTATCCTATCCCAAAGGGGATCCGGATGGAGGTCGAGAAGCAGACCCTGATCACCGTGAAAGGGATCAATAAGCAACAAGTCGGTATTGTTACGGCCCAACTTCGATCGATTAAACCCCCTGAACCTTATAAAGGGAAGGGGATCCGGTATCTCGGCGAACGAATCCGTAAGAAAGTGGGGAAGACCAAAGCATAACCTTAAAAAACCGGCTGACCCGCTTCCTACCTCCCCGACTAAATGGCAGGGAGGCGGGCGCTTATGAAGATTGGAAGATTGGGCAGGCAGGGAGGAATGCATTGAAAGAGAGAAAGAAGTTAGCCAGGGCAAAAAGAAAAAAGAGAGTGAGGAGCCATTTAAAAGGAACTGCTGAACGCCCTCGCCTTAATGTGTTTCGTAGTTTGAGACATATTTATGCCCAAGCGATTGAAGACTCCACTGGAAAAACCTTGGCCAGCGCTTCCACCCTGAGCTCCGAGCTAAAAGGAAGTCTTCGTTATCAAGGGAATGTGGAAGCGGCTAAGAAGGTCGGAGAACTGATTGCTAAGAAATGTCTTGAGAAGGGAATTCAAAAGGTGGTTTTTGATCGAAGTGGATATCTTTATCATGGCAGAGTCAAAGCATTGGCCGAAGCTGCCAGAGCAAATGGTTTGATCTTTTAAAGAGCTCTTGAAGTAATCGTTTCCTTGTTGATGTAACGTTTTATGATGGCTACGTCATCCTCGAACGATGAGAATGTTCCAGGGCAACGGTAACGGCTACGGTAAGACGAACGACCTCACCGTAGCATGATAGGGGCATCGTTACCGTTGCCGATGGACGAAACCTTTATTATCTAAGCAATCAGAAGTTTTCTAACGGAGGAAGAAATTGCCGAAAATTGATCCGAGTACATTAGAGTTAACCGATCGAGTGGTTCATATCAACCGGGTCGCCAAAGTGGTCAAGGGAGGGAGACGATTCAGCTTCAGCGCTTTGGTAGTGGTTGGAGATGGAAATGGCTATGTTGGAAGTGGGCTGGGAAAGGCCAATGAAGTCCCCGAGGCCATCCGAAAGGGCATTGAGCATGCAAAACGAAACTTGATCAAAGTCCCCATCATCCATAAAACAATTCCTTATGAGGTCATGGGCAAGTTCGGAGCCGCAAGGGTGCTTCTTAAACCAGCCTCAGAGGGAACAGGGGTGATTGCAGGTGCAGCAGTCAGGGCGATCGCCGAGTCGGCGGGTATCCAGAACATTTTGACAAAGTCCCTGGGATCCAATAATCCTTACAACCTCATCAAAGCCACCCTCCAGGCCATCCATCAGCTAAAGGCTCCTGAGGAGGTCGTCGATAAAAGACGGATGGCGGCGACGGAAAGCTAAGGAGTTTATGGTGGAGAAGACGATTACTGTGAAATGGGTCAGAAGCGCCATTGGACGAACTGACGATCAAAAAAAGACCATACGGGCTTTAGGGTTTAGGCGTCTTCATCAAACGCTGACCTTGCCAGATCGTCCCGAGATTCGGGGAATGATTCATCGTGTCATCCATTTAGTAGAAGTGAAGGAATCATTGAAAGGGAATTTCTGATGAGATTAGAGGAGTTAAAGCCTCCGAAAGGGGCAAGAAAAAAAAGAAAAAGGGTGGGAAGGGGAGTTGGATCCGGCCATGGCAAAACGGCCTGTAAAGGATCAAAAGGTCAGAATTCGCGTTCTGGGAGAGGAACCAAAGCCGGTTTTGAGGGAGGTCAAATGCCTCTCCAACGACGTCTTCCCAAAAGAGGGTTTCGTTCCCCTTTCAAAAAACACTTTGCGATTATCCATGTGGGAGACCTTAATCGTTTCCCGAAGGATAGTGTCGTGGAGCCCCATCTCCTGCTTCAATCGGGACTTCTCAAAAAAGAGGAACCCGTAAAACTTCTCTCCGATGGAGAGCTTCAGCATCCTTTAACCATTCGTGTTCATCAAGCCAGTCAGGCCGCCCTTAAAAAGGTGGAGAGTGCCTCAGGGAGGGTGGAGGTCATCGGCTCATGATTTCAGGGGCCCAGAATATATTTAAAATACCAGAGCTCAAAAGGAGGATCTTTTGGACGCTCGGTTTTTTGGCTATTTACCGCATTGGCGTGCATATCCCTACACCCGGAATCAACGGAGATGCCTTAGCCTCCTTCTTTGCGCAGGCTAGGGGAACCCTTTTCAGTCTCATCGATATGTTCTCAGGGGGAGCTTTAGAGAGGCTCTCGGTTTTCGCCTTGGGAATTATGCCCTATATCAGTGCCTCGATCATTCTTCAGCTTCTTACGGTGGTGATCCCCTATCTTGCCCAACTTCAAAAAGAAGGGGAGATCGGCCGTAAAAAGATTGTTCAATATACCCGTTATGGAACCGTCGTTCTCAGCATGATCCAAGGATTTGGAATTGCTGTCGGTCTGGAAAATATGCGAGGTGCAGCCGGAGAGATGATCGTGTTGGCTCCGGGATGGTCTTTCCGGATCTTAACCGTGATCACTTTGACGGCTGGCACTGCTTTCATCATGTGGTTGGGTGAACAAATTACGGAAAGGGGAATCGGGAATGGCATCTCATTGATCATCTTTGCTGGGATCGTCGCCCGAATGCCCAATGCCGTCGCAAGCACTTATGAGTTATTCAGGGTGGGACAGATGAGTATTATCACCATCCTCTTCTTAATCCTCTTGATGGTGTTGGTCGTTGCAGTGATTATCTTCATCGAAACCGGCCAACGAAGGCTTCCTGTCCAATATGCCAAACGGATTATAGGCAGGAGGGTCTATGGGGGTCAGAGCACCCATCTTCCTCTCAAGTTGAATACCTCAGGCGTTATTCCTCCGATCTTTGCCTCCTCCATCCTGATGTTTCCCCTGACGATTGCTAATTTTATGCCAAAGCCTTGGCTGGAGGCCCATCCCTGGGTTCAATCCATCCTTCACAGTTTAGGGCCAGGCGCCCTACTTTATAATCTTCTCTATGTTGGGTTCATCATCTTCTTCTGCTATTTTTATACGGCCGTCACGTTCAACCCAAATGATGTTGCCGAAAACATGAAAAAATTTGGCGGTTATATCCCCGGCATTCGCCCGGGGCAAAAGACCGCAGAGTATATTGATAAAGTGCTCACTCGAATCACCCTCGGGGGAGCCATCTATGTCTCGGCCATTTGTGTGCTACCGACTATTCTTTATCAGAGATTTAATGTCTCGTTTTATTTTGGTGGGACCTCCCTTTTAATTGTAGTCGGGGTGGCCCTGGATACCGTCCAACAGATTGAAGCTCACATGCTCTCCAGGCACTATGAAGGGCTGATGAAAAAAGGAAGATTGAAAGGAAGGCGGGGTTAAAATCTTCAATTGACAATGGTCAATACTCATTGATCATTGGTCATTGAAATAATGAGGGTTTTGGATGAATTTAATACTGTTAGGCCCTCCTGGGGCAGGAAAGGGAACTCAAGCTCAACGGATGGTAGACCGTTATCATATTCCTCAGATCTCCACCGGAGATATTCTGAGGGCAGCGGTGAAGGAAAATACTCCTCTGGGGATGAAGGCAAAGGGATTTATGGATCAGGGGCAGCTTGTCCCCGATGAAATTGTCATTGGGATCATTGAGGAACGCCTGAAGGCAAAGGATTGTGATCCTGGTTTTATCCTCGACGGTTTTCCGAGGACGATTCCCCAAGCCGAGGCACTCCAACCCATTCTCGCCAAAATCGGGAAGAAAATCGATCATGTCGTCAACATCGAGGTAGATCCCGAAGAATTAGTTCGTCGGCTCACGGGAAGGAGGACTTGTAAAAACTGTGGAGCTATGTTTCACCTCCTTTTTCAACCACCCCAAAGAGATGGGATTTGCGATCGGTGTGGGGGAATTCTCTACCAACGCGTCGATGACAAAGAAGAGACTATCCGAACAAGGTTAAAGGAATATGAGAAGCGAACCGCTCCTCTTATTCAGTATTATCAGGGGAAAAAAACCCTTCGCTCCATTCAAGGAGTAGGGGGACCGGATCAAATTTTTAATCAAATCATCCGTCTATTGGACGCAACGCCTGGTTAAGGGCGCGGATGGAGAGGTTATGGCAAAGGAGGATGCGATTCAAGTGGAAGGGAAGGTTTTGGAGACCCTTCCCAATGCCATGTTCCGAGTCGAATTGGAAAATGGCCACAGAGTGTTGGCCCATATTTCAGGAAAAATGAGAATGCATTTTATTAAAATCCTCCCCGGGGACAAGGTGATGGTGGAGCTCTCCCCCTATGATCTCACAAGGGGGAGGATTATTTTTCGAGAAAAATAAACCCTGAATCATGTGAGGTTCAGGTGGATTAAAGAATTGAGGGTGAAGCGGTGAAGGTCAGGGCCTCCGTCAAAAAAATTTGTGACAAGTGTAAAATTGTAAAACGAAAAGGGGTCATTCGAGTGATCTGCGAGAACCCCAAACACAAACAACGACAAGGATGAAGGAGAATAACCAAATCCCAAGCACCAATCATCAAATAATACCAAAATCCCAATGACCGATGATGAACCATTTGTCCTTTCGAATTGGGTAATTGAAAATTATTTAGGATTTGTGATTTGGATATTGGAATTTAACAAAGGGGTATATTATGGCGCGTATTGCGGGAGTCGATCTTCCAAAAGATAAACGGGTGGAGATTGCCCTCACCTATATCTATGGTATTGGAAGGCCCTCTTCCAATAAAATTCTCGAAAAGGCAAATATCCATAAAGATACTAAGGTGAGCAAACTCACCGAGGCAGAGGTCGTCCGCATTCGAGATATTATCGAACAGGAATACAAGGTGGAGGGAGATCTCAGGCGAGATGTCGCTACCAATATCAAGCGACTGATGGATATCGGTTCCTATCGAGGGCTTCGACATCGAAAGTCTCTCCCTGTGCATGGGCAAAGGACGCACACCAATGCCAGAACGCGAAAAGGACCGCGTCGTGCCATCATTGGGAAGAAAAAAGAGAAAGAGTAGATGGGGTTAGGGTAAAGGAGGAGATATGCCCAAAGGGCAAGGAATAAAGAAAAAGAAAGTGAAGAAGAATATTCAAGTGGGCATTGCTCACATTCAGGCGACGTTCAATAATACGATCATCACCATCACGGATCCAGAGGGAAACGTGATCACCTGGTCTAGCGCCGGCACTCAAGGCTTCAAGGGTTCCAGAAAAAGCACTCCATTCGCTGCCCAAATGGCAGCCGAAGATGCTGCCAAAAAGGCCATGGAGCATGGAGTTCGATCCATTGATGTTTATGTAAAAGGTCCGGGGGCGGGAAGAGAGTCTGCCCTACGATCCCTTCAAGCCGCTGGTTTGAAAGTCCACCTCATTAAAGACGTCACACCCATCCCCCACAATGGGTGTCGTCCTCCCAAAAGAAGAAGAGTGTAATCAACTTTGGGAATAAATACTGTCAGATGAAACATATCGTTTTTTGATCTTGTGTCAGAATCAATGTAATCAAATTTAATGAAATTTAATTAGGAGGATCAACATTGGCAAGAAATACGAAATCCGCTTGTCGGCTGTGTCGGAGAGAAAATCTTAAACTCTTTCTCAAAGGGGAAAGATGTTATACGGAAAAATGTGCTTTCGATCGGAGAAATTATCCCCCCGGCCAGCATGGTCAAGATCGGAAAAAGTTCTCGGACTACGGAGCCCAGCTTCGTGAGAAGCAGAAAGTGAAAAGGATGTATGGAGTTCTTGAAAACCAATTTCGTAACGTATTTAAAGAAGCGGATCGACAAAAGGGGATTACTGGAGAAATCCTTCTCTCCCTTTTAGAAAGGAGGTTAGATAACATCGTCTACCGACTCGGTTTTACCAATTCAAGAAATGAAGCACGGCAGCTCGTACGACATAACCATTTCTTGGTCAATCGTTCCAAGGTGAACATCCCTTCCTATCTCGTAAAGCCAGGGGATGTCATTGAGCCCCGAGAGAAGAGCAAGAAGATGGGTCGCATCTTAGAGGCTTTGGAGGGGGTGGCTCGCAGAGGGGTCCCTCAATGGTTGGAATTGGACAAGGAGCAAATGAAAGGAAGCGTGAAGGGTCTACCGACCCGGGATGATATTACGATCCCTATTCAAGAAAAGTTAATCGTCGAGTTGTATTCGAAGTAATTTGGAGGCGATATGCAACAGAAAAGTTGGAAAGATTTGATTCGACCCAAACGGTTGGAAGTGGAAAAGGAAAGCCTGACCCCCTTCTACGGAAAGTTTACCGCGGAGCCATTTGAAAGAGGCTTCGGGATTACGATTGGGAATTCTCTTCGACGGATCCTCCTTTCCTCCTTGCAGGGGGCTGCAATCACATCGGTGAAAATTGATGGCGTTCTTCATGAATTTTCAACGATTCCCGGAACCAAAGAAGATGTCACCGAAATCATCCTCAATCTCAAAGAGGTCAGACTGAAACTTCATACCGAAGGTCCTAAAACCATTCGCGTTAAGGCAGAAGGTCCCAAAGTGCTCAAGGCAGGGGATATCCTCACAGGCGATGCGGTCGAAGTCCTCAACCCAGACCATTACCTTGCCACCCTTTCCAGGGATTGCAAGCTTTCCATGGAAATGACGGTGAAGATGGGAAGAGGGTATGTTTCTGCAGAGCGAAACAAAGAAGAGAGCCAACCGATTGGAACGATTCCCATCGATGCTATCTTTTCTCCAATCAAAAAGGTTAATTATACAGTGACCAATGCCCGAGTTGGCCAGATCACTGATTATGACAAGTTGACCCTGGAGGTTTGGACGGATGGGAGTTTGAATCCAGAAGAAGCGGTTGCTCATGCAGCCAAGATTATGAAAGATCAACTCTCCATTTTTATCACCTTTGAGGAAGAAGAAGAGACGGAGATTTCTTATTCAGAAGAAGAGGGGGAGAAAGAGACGATTAATGAGAACCTCCTCCGCAGCGTCGATGAATTAGAGCTTTCCGTCCGGTCTGCGAATTGTTTGAAGCATGCCAACATCAAATTGATTGGAGATCTGGTTCAGAAAACAGAGGCAGAAATTTTGGCGACGAAGAACTTTGGCCGAAAGTCACTCAATGAAATCAAGGAAATATTGTCCGAGATGGGGCTCAATTTAGGAATGAAATTAGACCATTGGCCACCCAAGAAATCTGAGGAAGAATTGGAATCAGGAGCCATTGGATAGGAGTAGGGAATGAGGCACCGTGTTGCAGGAAGGAAATTAAGTCGTCACACTCAACATCGAGAATTGATGTTCCGGAATATGCTGGTCTCGTTGCTTCAGTACGAACGGATTAAGACGACTTTGGCCAAGGGGAAAGAACTTCGACGTTGGGCAGATCGCATCATCAGTCTTGGGAAGAAGGGAACCCTTCATGCGAGGAGGCAAGCCTTTGCCCTCCTTCGAAATGAGGGGGTTGTCAAGAAGCTCTTTGATGAGATCGTCCCTAAGCTCAAAAATCGTGAGGGAGGTTATACGCGAATTTTTAAATTAGGATGGCGGCAGGGAGATGCCGCCCCCCTTTCTCTGGTTGAATTAGTGACATTTGCTCACCCGGAGGAGGAGAAGAAATCGAGGATCAAGAGGGCGAAAGAAGTCCTTGAAAAAGTCAGGCCCAAAAAGAGAGAAAAAGGCCAAAAGAAAGAGAAAGAAAAGGTAAAAGAAAAAGACAAGAAAGAAAAAAAGGCCAAGAAAGAAGAAAAAGGAACGTCCAAGGAGAAAAAGGAAAAGCAGAAGAAAAAATCCTCAGGAGAGAAGGAATAAATAAGAAATTATTTTTAGACCCCAAAGCCTCTATATCAAATCTGATGTAGGGGCTTTTTTATAACATGCTTTCTTCTCAATTCAATATAGTAAAATCATATCAATACATTCCTGATCGCTTCAAAACAGAAGATAAATAGCAGACATTTAGTTCTTAAAAAATGGATGTCTGGTTCACCTCTGGCTAACGCTAACACCTACTACACTGTGACGGAGAGATGATTTGAGAACTGGTGATTACCGATGGAAAGAGAGTATGGTATTCCGGTTAAGCGGCGGCGATGCGCCGTCCGCTGAACCGGTTGTTCGCTGACCGCGTTTCATCTCCCTGTCAGAATCCCTCAAAGACGTTTATGCTACGATCGCGCAAGGTCGAAGCGATCAAGGTTCATCACTTTGTTCCAGGCCGCTATGAAGTCATAGATAAACTTCTTCTCCGCATCCGAACTTCCATAGACTTCAGCGATGGCGCGGAGTTGGGAATTTGAACCGAAGATGAGGTCGACACGCGTGCCGGTCCACTTGAGTTCACCAGTCTTGCGATCGCGACCTTCAAACACGTCCTTGGCGTCCGAGACCGCCTTCCACTCCGTGCTCATGTCGAGCAGGTTCACGAAGAAGTCGTTAGTCAAAACCTCCGGCCGCTTGGTAAAGACGCCATATCGGGTCTGGCCGAAATTGGTATTCAGGACGCGCATGCCGCCCACGAGTACCGTCATTTCGGGTGCGGTCAGGGTGAGTAATTGTGCCTTGTCAACCAGCAATTCCTCGGACAGTATGGCATAACGGGTCTTCTGGTAGTTGCGGAAGCCGTCCGCCTTCGGCTCGAGCACAGCGAAGGAGGCCACATCGGTTTGCTCCTGCGAGGCATCCATACGCCCCGGCGAGAAGGGAACCGTCACATCGTAACCAGCTTTCTTCGCAGCTTGCTCGATGCCTGCACAACCAGCCAGAACGATCAGGTCAGCCAGTGATACTTTCTTGCCGCCAGACTGCGCGCTGTTGAACGCGCTCTGGATGCCCTCCAGGGTCTGGAGCACTTTGGCCAGTTGGGCAGGTTGATTGACTTCCCAATCCTTCTGCGGAGCCAGACGAATACGGGCTCCGTTAGCACCGCCGCGCTTGTCGGAGCCACGAAACGTGGACGCCGACGCCCAGGCGGTCGAAACCAACTGCGAGATAGACAGACCGGAAGCCAGGATCTTGCCCTTGAGGGAGAAGATGTCCTGCGCGTCCATCAGTTTGTGATTGACGGCAGGGATGGGGTCTTGCCAGATGAGCTCTTCTGCCGGAACCTCTGGCCCGAGATAGCGCGTGCGCGGGCCCATGTCTCGATGCGTCAGCTTAAACCACGCCCGGGCAAACGCGTCTGCGAACTGATCCGGATTTTCCATGAAACGCCGCGAGATCTTCTCATAGATCGGGTCGAACCGCAGGGCGAGGTCCGTGGTCAACATGGAGGGCGCGATACGCTTGGACCGGTCGTGGGCATGCGGTACGGTACCGGCACCGGCGCCACCCTTCGGTTGCCACTGATGCGCACCAGCCGGGCTCTTCGTCAGTTCCCATTCATAGCCGAACAGGTTCCAGAAGAAGTTGTTGCCCCACTTCGTGGGAGTGGTGGTCCAGGTAACCTCCAGGCCGCTGGTGATCGTGTCAGCGCCTTTGCCGGTGCCAAAGCTGCTCTTCCAGCCCAGGCCCTGCTCCTCGATCGGGGCCGCTTCCGGCTCAGGCCCCACATGAGACGCAGGGCCGGCGCCATGGGTCTTGCCGAAGGTGTGTCCGCCCGCGATGAGCGCAACCGTCTCCTCGTCATTCATCGCCATTCGAGCGAAGGTCTCGCGGATATCCTTGGCCGCCGCGATCGGGTCCGGATTGCCGTTCGGGCCTTCCGGGTTGACGTAGATCAACCCCATCTGCACGGCAGCGAGCGGATTTTCGAGATCCCGGTCGCCGGAGTAGCGCTTGTCTCCAAGCCACTCGCTCTCGGAGCCCCAGTAGACGTCCTGGTCCGGCTCCCAGACGTCCTCGCGACCGCCTCCGAAACCGAACGTTTTAAATCCCATCGTTTCCAGGGCGACGTTCCCTGTGAGGATAATTAGATCGGCCCAGGAAATCTTCCGGCCGTACTTCTGCTTGATCGGCCAGAGCAGGCGACGCGCCTTGTCCAGGTTGACGTTGTCCGGCCAACTGTTGAGCGGCGCGAAGCGCTGCTGGCCCCTGCCGCCTCCGCCGCGGCCGTCACCGATGCGGTACGTGCCAGCGCTGTGCCACGCCATGCGAATAAACAAAGGGCCGTAGTGGCCGAAGTCCGCCGGCCACCAGTCCTGCGAGTTGCTCATTAACGCCGCGAGATCTTTCTTCACAGCTGCCAGGTCAAGGCTCTTAAACTCTTCCGCGTAGTTGAAGTCCTCGCCCATCGGGTTGGACTTGGAGGAATGCTGATGCAGGATCTCGAGTCTCAACTGGTTCGGCCACCAGTCACGGTTCGACGTGCCTCTGCCGGTTGCTTGTTTGTTTGCTCCCTTGCTATCTTCATTCATAAGGTTTACTCCTTTCGTATTGTGAATTGTTGAACAGCGCTATACGCATGGTACTTTTTTCTATTTACTATTTCATAAATTCCTCCTTTAAGCGTAATTGTTCCTACGGTGTACTAAATTTATCCCTTTATGCTCCTTTCTTCTTCGCGGCACTCCCGACACAAACCGTAATATTCCAGCCTGGCGTCAGTGATCGAGAAACCGGTTTTTTTCACTACCCTCTTGGGGTCAACGATGAAGGGAACGTTGTAATCCAGTATCTTCTTACATCTTTCGCAGATCAAATTGATGTGCTCTTCAAGGTTTCTGTCGTATCGGTCTTCCATCTTATCAAACTGAAGCGTTTTAATGATGCCGTGCCGGGAGAACTCATTAAGCGTGGCATAGGTGGTTGACAGGCTCAAACTCTTCCTTTTCTTTTTTGCCTTCTTATAGATAAGGCTCGCACCGGGATGGGAATTCCCCTGCTCCATCAGAACGTCAATGATGGCCAATCGTTGAGGGGTTACTTTCAACCCCCTCTTTCGCAGCTGGCTGATCATCGATTCTTTGGTCATCATAAATAAATCGGAATGATTCCTAATTAAGAAACACTATAACCGACTCTTATGGCCTATGTCAAATCGTTCTTCCAAAAAAATCTTCAAGCCCTTCAACCATAAAGTTGGGTTAGCCCCTGTCTATTAAAAAGATGGCCTTTTTGTGAACAGATGGAGGTTCGGAATATGAAATCTATTCGGTTTGTTCTACTTAAAGGGGTGTAAAGTTGGGGGATTCATTCATCTGATCCCAGTGAACCACCGGTCGAAATTAACCTCAGGTAAATCTTGAAGACCCACCCGTGGGACCACAAGAAGAAGAGGAGTCGGATCCCTTTGACGAAGAGAAACCGGAAAGCACTTTTTCAGGCTTTTTCCCTCCACAAGAGGGGCAGGTCAAATGGTCTCCTCCTTCATTGATTTTCTGGATCTTCTCAAAAATTTTTCCACATTTTCGACAAAGATATTCATAGATAGGCATTTCTTCCTCCTTTGTTTAAAAATAACGTGTTCCGTGTCCGTGAATCGTGAACCATAAAGAATCCTCAACCTTAACCTCAGCCTTAACCTTGGATTAAGATGTAACAACTTCATATCCTGCATCTTCAATGGCCTTCTCAATTTGGCTGAGCGTCCCCTCTTTTGGATGATCAAATTGAACCTCTCCTTTCACAAGGTCCACCTGAACATTTTTAATTCCTTCCAGTTGGGTCAGCGCCTTCGTGACCGACATCACACAATGCTGGCAACTCATCCCTTTAACCTTTATGGTGGATCGCATGGGATTCTCCTCCTTTTCTGTTTCCAATTTCTCTACTTCTACAGTTTCTAATGCCTTATCCTTTTCTTCCTTCTCAACCTCAGCCTCACTTTCACCCTTAACCACCTCTTTCCCATCATCCTCGAGCTTTTTTCCTACGAGTGAATTGTACCAGAGGGTATGGCGGTCTTTTACGTATTTCAAATCAACCTCTCCCGTAAAGACTGATTTGACCAGAGGGCGATTCACCTTAAAGATCAATGCCGCTAAATGGGCGAGGACACCTAAAAGAAAGAAGACCGTAGCAAAGGTATGAATCAATGTCGATGAAGTAATGAGTGTCGGAGAGAGATAGACACCCGGAAGATTTTTAATCACCTTGACCACACCTGTTAACACCAGAATGAAACCTACCCCTCCCAGATAGGCGTAAGCCAATCTCTGCTCAGGAAGGTATTTATCTGATTTTGGCTCCTCTCCGAAACCGAACATACTTAGTATCGTTACCAAAGATGTCTTGAGATCTCCTTTCTTTGGGATCAACCCTTGGTGTCCGAGCCATCCGTGGTACAAAGCATGAAAGACCATGACGGAGACGAAAACGATCCCGGCCAGGTAATGAATTTTCAGATTGATGAAGAAGTCTCCCGCCCAGCCCAAACCTGGGATCTGAGTGACCATATACCTCTTATACATAGGGAGTTCCCCAAAACCTGAGAAGATTAAAAGAAATCCTGAAATCGCTAAAATCCAGTGCTCTACAAGTTCAATTGGACTATGGCGAAGGACTACACTTTTGTCTTTGATGATTTTTTCCTCCATCCTCCATCTTCCTTCCTCTCTTGGTTTTTATGGTAGAGGGCAAGACCCATTGCACCGATTGCGCTGACGATGGGACCGATGAGAAAACCCTTGGCCCAACGGTTGACATTGCGAAGTGGATTTTCAACCTTTCCCATCAAAAGACTTGATTGGGTGTCTCTTAATATGGCATCGATCTTTTCAAAGGGAAACCTGCTGACATAGAGGGTTCCTGTTCCGCCATTTTCCTTCTCTCCATAAATGTATCCATTGATTTCCTGGGCTCTTTCACGGGCCAACTTTAGAATCTCATCTCTTTTTCCAAAAAAGAGGGGTTTCTTCGATCCCAATCTTTTTTCACAGGCTTCCACACAGGCAGGAATCAGTCCCTTTTTAATCCGACCATGGCAGAGATCGCATTTATACATGACTCCTCCGCCTGCCGGAACAGGTTGAAGTTTAAGATAGATCCCAACCCCGCTCTGCCTTTGAGGGATATGCCAGGGGCAGACCGCTTTGCATTTGGCTCCTCCTAAACAGAGATCATGATTGATGACCACTGAGCCATCCTCATATTTATTTAACGCTCCAAAAGGACAGAGATTGGCACACGGCGGATTCTCACAGTGCATGCACCGGCGAGGGATGAAAATATCCTCCCCCTCCACTTCAATCTTCTGAACCATTGTCCAGTTATAAGGAGTAAGCGAATTGCTCACTTCTCTTTTCTTTGACCAGTCGTCATGTGTCTTCTGTGGCCAGAGATCCTTAATCGGTTCTTTGGGATGGGGAAACTTCTCCTCATTTTCCATCCGGCAAGCCTCGACACACTTAGGAACAGGTTCGTTCTTGCATCCATCACATTTTGTCAGGTCAATCATCGTTCCATGGGCCCTGGATTTCGCAAGAGCCATAGGGGAGAACCCCATTACCCCAACGGCACCTGCTCCTGCTGCGATCACCCCTGTCTTAAGAAAGTTTCTTCTGGTCCATCCCTTTTTGCCTTCCATAATACTATCTCCTATGAATAACCCTTTCCACGATGCACCACGCCCTCAGCGTTTATTATTTAGGCCCATTCAATATATCTTGAGACAGCCATTTGAAAATCTTTTAAGGCCTCTTTTTTCTTGACACCGGATTCCTTCTGAGTTTTATCCAGACATTCCTCCATGTAGGTTTGAACCATCACCATCCCCACTTTTTTTATGGCAGCGGTGGCGGCCGCCACCTGCATTAGAATATCTGCACAACCTACCCCTTCTTCCACCATTCTTTGAAGACCTCGAAGTTGCCCTTCAATTCTTCGCAATCTCAACAGAACGTCTTTTTTCTCTCGGTCCATACTCTACCCCCCTATGGTATATAAGGATATTCTAATCAATTCCCTTCGCTTTGTCAAATAAAAAATCAATATGTATGGAGAGGCATCGATTCGCTGCCGAAACCTTTCCTCCATTTCCATTGACAAGAGACCACCCTTCGTTTAGTCTATAATAAAAACCTTAGAGGAAAGCCATGCGAATTAAAGCAAATGACATTCAGATCCATTACGAACTTTCCGGCAAAGGGGGATCTGCGATCGTCGTTCTCAGCCACTCTTTAGCATCCAGCCTCATAATGTGGACTCCTCAGATGGATGCTTTAAATCCCCATTTTCAGACGCTCCGTTATGACATGCGGGGTCACGGCGAAAGCGGTGTGACACCTGCTCCCTATACATTGGAACTTTTAGCAGAGGATGTGATTGGGCTATTGGATGCTCTGGGCATCGACCAGGTCCATTTTGTCGGGTTATCCATTGGAGGAATGATCGGACAGTCTCTCGCTTTGAATCACGTCCATCGATTGAGGAGTCTGGTTTTATGTGATACCGCTTCCATCATTCCCAGAGAGGCCCAACCGATATGGCAAGAGCGGATTGACAAAACCATCCAGAATGGGATGGAGGCTCAGGTAGATGAAACCATGGAGCGCTGGTTCACCCCAGCGTTTCTCAAACAAGGCTCTCCGATGCTGGAGATCATTCGAAAACAAATTTTAGATACATCCGTACAAGGCTATATTGGCTGTGCGGAAGCAATTCGAAAACTGAATTACCTAGACCGACTTTCTGAAATCAAATTGCCTACACTCATTATGGTTGGGGAAGATGACCCTGGAACCCCGGTCTCCGCATCAGAAGCCATGCATGAGCGCATATCCAATTCAAAATTAGTGATATTACCCTCTGCCCGGCATCTCTCAAATATCGAACAGGCTAAGGCTTTTAATGAGATTTTGTTAAACTTTTTAAAGGATCAATAAGTTCTTACCCTGGACATTTTTATCTAAATTGAGCGATGATCAAAATTTCTATGGAGAGCAGGGTTGCTGAAAAGGCGTTTAGAGCGGTCGCCTTTTAATGCTGAAGCACGATTGAGAGCTGATGAACCATTCACCGGCTTGGTGTCCTGAAAAGGGATTGACCTCACTTAAGAAAACATCTCATTCTAAAAGAATTTGAGGCATTCCTGCTCTTCATCAGGGACGCTGAATCGCTCAGATTAGGTTTTAATTATTCATATTCCTTGGGCACGGCGCAAATCATGATTAAGGGGTCTTTGGGTAATTTGTTTTTGTATTGATGTTTTTCATTCGGTAGAACAAGAACAAAGTCCCCTTTTTTAACTTCATGCTCCCTACCGTTTTCGTCCACCAGGCACCCTTGACCTTCTATCATATAGTTTAAATGTTCAAAAGGATGTTGATGAAACGGGGTATGACCATTTGGCCCAATGGTAAAGACCCGAAAAGAAAAGTGGGGGGAACCGTCCTGTTTGGAGATAGGGACCTGTTTGTAAACTTCTTTTGCGCCTTCCATATTTACCTTGATCTTCTCCATCTTATCGAGCCTTGATATCCTCATAAAAACCTCCTTGATAGACAGTTTAAAAGATGGGGGGATGGGGTGTCAATCAATCCTTGACACAAATATCTTCTCATCGATATACTTTGATTAACTTTCTGAATATTAATCGCGGATGGGGGTGTAATTATGTCGTTCAATTTCAATGCGAATGAGATTTTCGAAATAGGCATCCAGATTGAATCAAATGGACAAAAATTTTATGAAGACATAGCAAAAAATACCCTGGACCCCTCTGCACAAAAACTCTTTTTAGATCTTTCGAAATGGGAGTCTCAACACATTGAACTTTTTAAAAAGCTGAAGCAGGGATTACCCAAATCTGCGAAACGAGAGGACCTCTTCGATCCAAACCAGGAGCTTTCTCTCTACTTGAAAGCTACAGCCGATAGCCACGTGTTTATAAAAAATAAAGATATCTCTCAACTGGCCTCCCGATGCAAGACGCCGATCGAGGCGTTAGAGCTCGCCGTGAACTTTGAAAAGGATTCCGTGGTCTTTTACACCACGATGAGAAAACTGGTTCCCGAGCACCTTGGGAAAAGGGAGATCGAAACACTGATTGATGAAGAGATAGGTCATATTTTCATTCTCATACAGAAAAAGAAAGAATTAGAATAATAACCCCAAACATTACAATAAAACACTCAACCGGGGGCCGGCAGGAATACTTTCAGACCCTTGTAATGCGGGTTTTATTAGAAAGGAATGGGGCACAGAGGACTTCACTAAAATTGAGCACCAGTTAAGTTGGTAGACTTTGTTGGTGCTTAACATTCATAAGGTTTCGCTAAAAGGCTCTTCCAGTGTCCCTGCCGACCCTACTTAATGCAATTGCAAGATATAACTACACAGCCCTTAACGCCTTTTCCAAGTGTTTGTTGGACTCAGAGAGTTTTTCAACGGCTTTTTCGATCTCAGCCTTTATCAGATCTAATCCCAACTCGCCCGCTGTGTGAGCCCATTTTTTGTACTCCTCCATATGGCTCTCGTTATGTTCGATCCAATGTTCAATGACGACGGATAATTTTTTTTTCTGATCCATTTTTCTCCTCCAAATCACTTTTCCCAGCGCACTGCCACAAAGGCGCCCGTATTTAAATTTTTTCTTTGTCCCTCTCGCTCTATCTCCATTGCTCTCTCAAGATCATCTTCTTTTTGAAAATGGATAACCGTCTTGGCCACCCCTTTCACAGGAGTAAGGTGAAGTAATTCATCTGGAGATCTGAAGATTGCCTTTTCAAATATGGTGTGACCTTTCTTTGCTTCAACCTTTCTCTGCATTGCCCAGGGGCTCAAGTCGTTTAGAGTTGCGACAACAATATATCCTCCTTTTCGTGTGATACGGAATAGCTCTTTCACTGCCCCTTTTGCATTTTCAATGAATTCAAGGGCGGTCACAGAGACCACTTTATCAAATGAATTTTCTCGAAAAGGAAGAGTTAGCATGTCGGACCAAACCGTTTGAAAGGGAAACCCCTTCAGTTTTTTTCCTGCGCGAATGAGCATCGGCAAGGAAATATCCACTCCGACGACTTTTGAGCCCATGGAGAGAATATCAAATGTGAACACTCCTGTGCCACAACCAGCATCTAAAATAAGTTCGTTAGGTTTAGGTTTCAACAAATCCAAAATTAATTCAGACTCTATTTTTCTTATCAGTGAACCCATAGGTGTCGTAAACCACCGATCATAAGCCTCAGGCCACTCATCAAAAAGCTGAGCCTTCTCTTGATTCATAAAAAATACTTAACATCTGTTAAAAAGGGAATCAAATGAAATGGTTCTAAAGGGAGGATAAAAAGCAGTCTTTCCTGTAAGTAAAAACCCCGCCGAAAGGACAAGGTTTTCAGGTGCGCCCCCAATAAGTGATTTTGTTATTCAAATTCGGATAAAAATTATTTTTCAAAGACCTCAATAACTTGACCTATCCCTCGGTTCATGATGAGGATCTCCCCGATGAGGTGGAGCGGGATATCGATGAGGAGGAGGGGGTGGGTGGGGGGGGCGATATGGATATCCATAATAATAGTATCCGTAACTATAAGGATAACCATAGCTATATTTAAAGCTATAGCCAGGTGCATAACCATAGCCATAACCATACCCTCCCCCATACCATACGCAACCCGACAATATTAAGCCAACAAAAAGCAAAGCGGAAAGGATAACCAATATCTTATTCATATTGTCACTCCCTTTCTTTCATTTATTTAGACGGGTCTCAAGTCTTTTTATTCAAATTAGAAATGACGGGTTTCAAATCTTAAAAAACACCATTTCAGAATATACAATCCATTGAGTAAAAGAAAGCGATCATTGACAGGGCTTGCTAAAAGCTGTAGATTTCAAATAAGTTATAAACAGAAACTCCAATAACAATCCTAAACGAAATCAAAGAGATATCATCCCTATTGAATTTGAAATGAAAAAAGTAGGCTAAATAAAGGAGGGGTCTCTTATGGGAGTTTATAAAGATATCTATGACTTCGCTTCGAAAGCAGGGGCGTTGGAGGGGTATGTCTATCAAAAAGAGAAGGTAGATTTAAGTTACCTCCCAGGGTGGGTGGACAATCTGATAAATCATTACCATCGTCTCCCTATCGAAGTGAAGGAAGATTTCCAAAGTCTTTGCAATGGGACGATCGGACGAACGATCCAATCTCTTCTTCCTCATCTGGGGGAAAATCATGAGGCGATCAAAAAACTAAAAAGTATGACTTCAGGAAAGTTGCCCTCAGCTCCCAATGATTTCACACATGGGAGATAAAGTTATCAGGATCGACATACCATTCAGGATAATCCACTAATTGGATATGCTGGCGCCCTTAATCATTCAATGCTTTTTTAATCCCGTGGGGGCCTCCGCTTGATTGAAATTAAAAATTAATCTAACCACTTTCATATCCCTACCATTTTCAATTGGCGAGGAGCAAAAGCTTTGTCAATTTGTTCAAAATAGTAACATGAATTTTCAAATTGATCATAACCTCATCATAAAAATCAAATTTATTTCAGCATGTTATGTTTTTTAAGATATGGCACGCGATATGCTTCTATTAATTTTTAGCCTGTTAATTTCATCTGTTTCCTCCTTTCATAACACCTTCGGGGGGTGGATTAGGTAAACCCCCCTTAATCCTTCTCACCTTTCACCACCTTCACACCTGAAAGATTTTTTGCTCAACTGGGGTGAGGATCTCATAGCCATTTTTAGTAACCAGCACTGTATTTTCAAGCCCCACTGAACCTTCCCCGGGAAAGACAATCTTAGGTTCTACTGCAAAAGTCATCCCTTCCTCAAGAGGATAAGGTTGGCCCTGGGCAATAAAAGGTAATTCGTTCAATTCCAGACCAATACCGTGTCCGATGAAACGGGTCTGGAGCACCGGTGGCCCAAGATAATGATCTTTATAGCCCGATTTTTCAGCCAGTCGAAGGGTCATTAAAAAGATGGCCTCGCAATCCGTCCCTGGACGGGTCTCTTCCAAGACCGCATCGTGGATTTCCTTACACACGTGGTAAGCATCAATGAATTTTTGTTTCATTTTTCCAATTGAAAACATACGGGTCTCATCCGCCTGGTAGCCATGAAAACACGTTCCAAAATCCACCAGAATAGGCTCATGGGCCTTCATTTTTTTTAAGCTTGCTCCGACTGGAAAGGCTGGTGAAAGTCCAAGGCCGCCCATTGGGGAATCCGACTGGCTCACAATTCCTCCTGTAAGACCGCTCAGGACATGCCATGTGTAAGCCTCGTAGTTAAGAGACCTCACTCTAAGAAGTCCCTCATGACCATACTTTTTAGCTACCGCTTCCAAGAGACCACCAAACTCAATCTCGGTCATCCCTTTCTTAAGAATCTTCTTTCCCTCTTGATAAACCGTCTCCCCTATTTCTCCTGCCTTTCTCATCAGATCGATTTCAAAAGATGATTTGATTTTTCGGGCCTCTCTTAGGATGGAAGAGGCATCCATCAACTGGGTGGTCGGAAAGAGTTTTTGATAGTTGAAGTAATCTTTTACAGGTAGGACATCCATCTCCAATCCAAGGTTTTGAGGAAGTTTGCCAAAATGCTTCTGAACCAATGAGGGTACCTCTCGAATGGTTTTCAAAGGAACGACATTATTAATGGGTGATTCTATCTTGGCACGCTCCAATTCCCTTTTGATCAGTAGCAGTGGCTTTCCTTCTAAAGGTAAAAAGAGAAACCCATCCTGAGTTGTCCCAGAAAGATAGTAGAGATTCATCTTATGAACCACCAGAAGACCTTCGATCTCTTTCTTTTCCATGTCGCCTCTGATTTTGGTGAGGCGTCTCTCTATTTCTTTAAGCGGGGTATATTGAAAACCTAACGATTGACTTAGTGCCTCTAATTCTTTGCGGACCCAATACTCGTAGCTCATCTATTCACCTTTCCCAATCGTCTCCGTCCGGACTATTATAACTAATATCTCAAAATCGATAAAACTTATCTGCTAAATATCTTGAAGTTATCTTTTAGAAAAGGTAAAAATTCATAGATGAAATTAATCCATCTTCTTCGGAACAGAAATTTCATATTGAT
>JACAEV010000021.1 GCA_013388645.1 Syntrophaceae bacterium
AAGGCTTTGGTCTCGGTCATGGATCGCTCACGAGGTCTGTCCAGGGGAATGGGGATGATCCGGTTGATTCGGCCAGGTCGGTGAGAAAGGACCACCACACGGTCTGACATAAAACAGGCTTCGGAAATCGAATGGGTGACCATGAGGATCGTCTTTTTAGTTTTGGACCAAATGTTAAGGAGAAGCATCTGCATCGATTTTCGAGTCAGATCATCGAGGGCACCAAAAGGTTCATCCATTAGGAGGAGGGGAGGGTCCAGGGCAAGGGCTCTGACAATGGCGACTCTTTGTTGCATTCCTCCAGAGAGTTCTTTGGGATAATAGGACCAGAATTTTCTGTCCAAGCCGACCATTTCCAATAACCATTCGATCCTTTTTTTCTGTTCCTCTTGGGGTAATTCACTTTTTGCAATCCGGAAAGGCAAAAGACAATTTTCAAAGACCCGAAACCAGGGGAAAAGGGTAGAATCTTGAAAGACAATGCCATAGCCTCTTGATCGCCTCAATTCTTGAGGCGTCTTTTCTTCAATCAGGATCTCCCCTTCGGTTGCACCTCCTTCATCCCCGATATCACCGATCAGCTCGAGAAGCGTACTTTTCCCTGAACCAGATGGTCCGATGAGGGAGATAAACTCCCCCTGAGCGACCTCGAGGTTGACTCCACCCAGTGCCTCCACATCACGGTCCTTAAAGTGTTTCTTCACATTGATCAAACGGATCGCAAGGGCAGGGGAGGATTCCTGATGCATCAATTCTCATCCTTTCACAATCATAAGGGAGTCTGCACCTTCATTTCCATAAATCCTTAAAATATTCAGCGAGGGTGGGATTAAAATTAGAGACCTTTGTTTTGAATTCATTGGTTCGGACATCCACCGTCCAGGAATCCCAATCCTCCTTGCTTGGATCCATCCTCAAGATTTGCATCTCCAAGAGGGTATGGAGGGAATATTGGATGGGTTCTTCTAAACTCTCCCCGATATCCCCGACGCAACACATTCGGGTTCCTTGATAGCGCTGGAAAGCCCTTTCAAAAAATGATTTAGTGGTAATGGAGCCAGGGCTAACCACGGAGAGGTCGGTGAGGGGAAGGTCTGGAAGGTTTCCTATCTTTGAGACCTCGAAGATGCATTGGGAGAAGACAGGGATCAATTCGACATTCTTCTTCAGGCATTCTTGATAAATTCTCTGAATCCCTTCCAAGCTACCACATGCGGTAATGACGTACACTTGTTTAGGCAGGTGATGAGGGAACCCCATTCGAAGAAAATAGGCGATGGTGGATCCAGAAGCGATGGCTGTGTCTGGAATCAACCAGACCTCCCCATGATAGGTTCCGATGAAGCTTTGAGCGTGGATTTCCCAGTCGGTACCCTCTGAATTGAGAACTCTCTGAAGTTTGATAAAACCGGTTGGGAGGAGCATGCGATCATAGGGAGGGGCATACCCGAATGCGTATTGGAGATCAAAAGGGTAAGCCCCCCTTAGAATAAGGTATTGAGATAATTCTTTCCCATTGAGTGGTTCAAAAAATAATTCGGCAAATGATTTAGCGATGTAACGGATTAGATTAAATTTGGGTCGACCACTTATCCCCCTTCCGAGGAGAAATTGTTGACCGACATCGCTTTCGATGACATAAATCAAAGGGGGAATATTCGGATCGCCGCGGAGATGGCGCACCTCCCACGCCTTCACACTGCCAATGGCGTTCACACTAAAAGGTTTTCCCACCTCTTCCAGAAAGGTTCGCTCTGTCATTCAAAGTCTCCTTACCTTGAACGAAGAAGGACGCAATATTGGTAATTTAGAATAATGATTCCTTATTTAGGTACGACGCCGCTTGGGAATTTCTCTGTATAAACTTTTTTTACATCCGGCATCTTTTCTAAGAGTCCAGCCTTGAACATATCCTTGGCCACATTTTCCCATTTTTTGGGAAGGATGTAACCCAGCCCATTTTTTTTCGTATCCGGTGTGATCATCAACGCCTTCATCGGAGCCACGGCATCCATTTCGTGGGCCAGGTCAAGCCCTTCATTGATCTTTTTTAAAATTTCAAAGGTTTCTTTTGGGTTTTCAAGAGCCCATTGGAATCCCTTATATCTTCCCGTTACCACCGCCTGGACGACCTCGGGATATTTTTTAACGATTTCTTCTGTCGTGAAAAGGACATTATCCATCCAATCAATTCCCAAATCTTTATAATCGGTTGTGTAAAATGTTTTTCCCATTTTTTTCGTTTCACGCTGGGCGGTGATCAATTCGTTATAGGTCATTGCCGAAGCAATGGGCCAAGTCCCTGTCAGCCAGGGTTTAATATCCCCACCCTGATTTTGAATCGTAAACTGTTTCTCCCAGCCTTTGCCGACCGCACATTTGGCTTTGGCATCATATCCAATCCAAATACCAAAGTCTCCCTTGATGTCTTTGGCGGATTTGATGGGTTTCCAACTGATAATCCGCATGGCACTGGTCTGAAAATCAACACTCACAGCAATGAGATCAATTCCTTCCTTTTCTCGGGCTCGAATTATATTTTCCGGATAATCATTCCCAAAAGCGATATTCCCTGCTCTCACCGCAGCCACCACTTTTTGAATCGGAGAAATCCCTGGACCTCCCTGGACCTCTTTCACTTTTACTTTTCCATAAAAGCCCTTGTCTACCGCTACCCAGCCTCCTGCGGATTCCATATGGACAAACCATGCCTCATGAACAATGGCCTCCTTTTCTTGGCCTATGGCATAACAGGGCAGACCGATGATCGTCAACAAGACAAAATATAACAAGAGTCTCTTCATGTTTTTTTCTCCTCCTTTCGTTTAGAATGCAAAGAGCCAATAGCATAGCGCATAGGGTAATAATAAAATTTTCAAATTTTATTATTCATACACTCCAGACCTTAAATTCATAACTCCGAACTCCGAACTCCGAACTAAAATCACCTCCTTTCTTCAGAGATATGCCACGCAATCGTCCGTTTTTCAACCAGCGTGATCAGCCCGACGAACGAAAGTCCCAGCAGCGAGCAGGCGATAATGCTGGCAAAAACCCTCGGCGTATCCATAATGTAAATGGCATCGACAATGAGAAACCCCAATCCCCGATAGGCTCCAAAAACCTCTCCCACGACTGCCCCGATGACAGCAAGCGTCCAGGCCACTTTGAAACTGGCGAAAATCTGTGGGAGAGCAAAAGGCAATTGAAGGTACCAAAATTTTTGCCATCTGGATGAATAATAAGAGTCCATCCATTTCATTTCCGTTGCACCGACGGAGGCGAGGGCTTTAAAAGTTGGCCCCAAGACAGGAAAGAAAACACAGATGATGGCGGTGACTACTTTGGACCCCATGCCGCTTCCAAAGATGATTACGATGGGCGCAGCGATGGCAACAATGGGCGTGCTATTGAGAATCACGGCGTAGGGGTAAAACATCTCTTTCAAGGGCCGAAACCAGAGAAACACAATGGCCGTCACGATCGCAGAAAGAGAGCCGACGATAAAACCCGCTCCTGCCTCCACAAGAGTCATCAAGGTATGGTTGGCAAGAAGCGGAAATTTACCAATGATATAAGAGATGATCGTACTGGGGGCGGGGAGAAGAAATTTAGGGATCTCCAGCCACCTGACGAGAAATTCCCATAGCAATAAAATACCAACGATGGATCCGATGGAATAGCGATTCATCTTAATTTCGTAGTTCGGAATTCGCCCGCCTACCAAAGCACCTGTGCGACGGGCAGGGATTGTGGAATTTTAAATCAAATTTGATAATCCGTATTCCGAAATCTGCAATCCGCATTTATAATCGATCTTGACTCATGAACCTACCTTGATAGAAGGCTCTCCCCTCGGTGCGCTCAAGGATGATCTGACAGATCCGTACTCCGGGCTTCAAAACAAGAGGGAAGGGGGCCAGGTTTCCAATCTCAAGAACCTGGCGATTGTTAATTCCCGGTTGAACGAATCCTGCGGTCATATGGATGACCAGACCCATTCGAGCAAAACGGCTTCTCCCTTCAAGCCAGCCACAAATATTGGCAGGCAATTTAATTCTTTCAAGAGTGATCCCCAATACCGTCTCCCCTGGCATGAGGGTGAATGATTCTTCTGCCTCGAGGCGTTCTGTAAGATTTTCGACCGAAATACTATCTTCCACAACACAGGCATTTCTGAGCTTTTTAAACACTCTGAACTCACTCCCCAAATGGAGGTCAACGGAACCTGGACCGACTTGGTCGGCGTAAAAAGGTTCAATTTCAATGGTCCCCTGACGGATCTCTTTTAAAATTTCATCTTTGGTCAACACTCCCATAAAATCATCCTCCCTCTAAATAGTTGTCGAATGGGCATTGATCGATTTCTGAAGGAGAGGGGAAGGGGAAATACGGTCTTGATGGTATTCCTGGATGGACTTTACCGACATCCCCCTCTTTAATGATTCAATGGCATTGACGACGGCCTCTGCACCCGAGAGGGTTGTTACACACGGGATGTTATGCGCCACGGATTGACTACGGATGGCCACTTCATCTGCCTTGGGTTTTTTTCCACTTGGCGTATTGATCACCAAATGAATCTCTCCATTCTTAATTTGGTCTACAATATCAGGTCGACCTTCACCCACCTTGAATACGGTATGGACAGGGATTCGATTGTTGGACAATACTTTCGCCGTTCCTTTGGTAGCGGCAATTTCAAATCCAAGGTCAACCAATTTTTTAGCAAGAAAGACAATGGACCGCTTGTCCTTATTCATCACACTGATGAACACGGTTCCCTTGAGAGGGATATTGACCCCAGCTCCGATTTGGGATTTAGCAAAAGCCATCCCGAAATCTAAATCGACTCCCATGACCTCTCCCGTCGATTTCATCTCTGGGCCCAAAACAGTATCCACCCCATAAAAACGGTTAAATGGGAAGACCGATTCCTTGACCGCAAAATGGTCCATTTCGACCTCTTCCCGAATCCCCAGCTCATGGAGCTTGTTTCCCACCATGACCTTGGCGGCCACTTTTGCCCATGGGACTCCGGTGGCTTTGCTGATAAACGGCACAGTCCTGGAAGCTCTTGGGTTGACTTCCAAGACATAGATGATATCGTTTTTGATGGCATATTGGATATTCATTAAGCCGATGACCTGGAGCTCCCTGGCCAAGGCATAGGTATTTCGTTTTAACCCCTCGATCAAATCGTCGGTGAGGGAATAGGGTGGGGTCACGCAAGCGCTGTCTCCAGAATGAATTCCTGCTTGTTCGATGTGTTCCATAATTCCAGCGATCACACAGGTTTCTCCATCTGCCACGGCGTCCACATCAATCTCAATGGCGTCTTCTAAAAATTTATCAATGAGGATGGGATGCTCCGAAGAGGCTTCGACAGCACGGCGAGCAAAATCGTCTAAGGCCTCCTCGTCATAGACAATCTCCATGGCCCTCCCTCCCAACACATAGGACGGTCTCACCACGACCGGATAACCAATCTCTTCTGCCACCTCCCTCGCCTCTTCGACGGAGTTAGCTGTCCCATTTGAAGGTTGGATGAGCCCCAATTTTTTCAGAAGGGCTTTGAACCGTTTTCGATCCTCCGCGCGATCGATGTTATCTGGAGTCGTTCCAATAATTTTTACCCCTGCTCTCTCTAAAGGAACGGCAAGGTTAAGAGGAGTCTGCCCTCCAAATTGAACGATCACTCCGTCCGGTTTTTCAGCATCGACGATATGGAGGACATCCTCGAACGTGAGGGGTTCGAAATAGAGTTTGTCAGAAGTATCGTAGTCTGTTGAGACCGTTTCTGGATTGGAGTTCACCATGATCGTTTCATAACCTAATTCTTTCAACGCAAAGGAGGCATGGACGCAACAGTAGTCAAATTCGATTCCCTGGCCAATACGGTTGGGGCCCCCTCCTAAAATCATGATCTTTTTTCTGGAAGAGGTTCTCGATTCATTCTCTGTTTCATAGGTGGAATAGTAATAGGGAGTGTAGGCTTCAAATTCCGCTCCACAGGTGTCCACCAATTTGTAAGTGGGTAAAATCCCCTTCTCTTTGCGAATGTTTCGAAGCGTGATTTCATCAAAGCCGAGGAGATAACCTAACTGATAGTCCGAGAAGCCGAACTCTTTGGCTTGTCTTAAGAGAGATTCTGGGAGTTGAAGTTGATCAGGTGTCAAGATTTTTTTCCATAGCTCAAGGTCCCTTACCTTCGTTCCGTAAGACCGAATCTCATTTTCGAGATCGGTGATTTCTTGGATATTCGTGAGGAACCAGGGGTCGATCTTCGTCAGATCATGAATCTCTTCCACCTTCATCCCCAGGAGGAGAGCATACCGGAGGTAAAAAATTCTTTCCGCGCTGGGGATGGAGAGTTTTTTCTTGATCTCTTCAAAAAGGTTGAAACGTTTGGTTTCATTAGATATTTCCGAGGGGAAAGGGAATTTATCCCTTCCGTCTGCTCCCAGACCATATCTTCCAATCTCCAAGGAGCGAAGCCCTTTTTGAAGGGCTTCCTTGAAGGTGCGTCCAATGGCCATGGTCTCACCGACCGACTTCATTGAAACGGTGAGGGTTGGATCAGCTCCTGGGAATTTTTCGAATGTAAATCTTGGAATCTTCACCACACAATAGTCGATGGTGGGTTCGAAACAGGCAGGCGTCTTTTGGGTAATGTCATTCGGGATCTCATCGAGCGTATATCCCACAGCTAACTTTGCTGCCATCTTCGCAATAGGGAATCCAGTGGCCTTTGAGGCAAGGGCTGAAGAGCGCGAGACCCTCGGATTCATTTCAATGATGACCATTCGGCCGTCTTGCGGACAAATAGCAAATTGAATGTTAGACCCTCCCGTTTCGACCCCAATCTCTCGGATCGCTCGGATGGCTCCATCTCGCATCCTTTGATATTCTTTATCCGTTAAGGTTTGAGCGGGGGCAACAGTAATGCTATCTCCGGTATGGATGCCCATGGGGTCGACATTTTCTATCGAACAGATGATCACGACATTGTCATGAAGATCCCTCATCACTTCCAGCTCAAATTCCTTCCAACCGAGAACAGATTCTTCAATCAAAATTTCATTAATCATGCTCCACTCTAAACCGCGAGCGGCCATCCCTTCGAATTCTTCTATATTATAGGCCACTCCTCCCCCTGTTCCCCCCAGTGTAAAACTGGGCCGAATGATTAAGGGGAACCCAATCTCTTTAGCCACCTCCATCGCCTCCGAGAGGGAATGGGCCAACCCGCTTTTCGGCAGATCAAGGCCGATCTTTATCATGGCCTCTTTAAAGAGATGTCGGTCTTCCCCTTTCTTAATGGCTTCATATTTGGCTCCGATCATTTGGACACCATATTTCTGAAGGATTCCAGATTCGTATAGAGCGACGGAAATATTGAGACCGGTCTGTCCCCCTAAGGTGGGCAGAAGCGCATCGGGCCGTTCCCGTTCGATGATTTTTTCTAAGATTTCTGGAGTGATGGGTTCAATATAAGTTCGGTCTGACATTTCAGGATCGGTCATAATGGTGGCGGGGTTAGAATTAACCAGGATCACCTCAAACCCCTCTTCCTTCAGTGCCTTACAGGCTTGAGTTCCTGAATAGTCAAATTCGCAGGCTTGACTGATCACGATGGGACCGGACCCAATAATCAGGATCCTCTTGATGTCGGTTCTTTTAGGCATTGGAGTTCTGCTCCATCATCTTCACAAATTCTCCGAAGAGATGTTGTGTATCGTGAGGCCCTGGAGAGGCTTCGGGATGATATTGAACGGAAACGATAGGGAATCGCTTGTGCCTCATCCCTTCCAGGGTTTGATCGTTGAGATTGATCTGGGTGAGTTCAACCTCAGAGGGATTTAAAGAATGGGGATCCACGCAAAACCCGTGGTTTTGGGATGTGATCATCACCTTCCCTGTTTTAAGATCTTTGACGGGTTGATTGGCTCCACGATGGCCAAATTTTAATTTGAATGTTCTTCCTCCAAGGGCCAATCCTAAGAGTTGATGTCCTAAGCAGATCCCAAAGATTGGTTTTTTACCGATCAATTGTCGTATGGTTTCAATCGCATAAGGTACTCCTTCAGGATCTCCTGGGCCATTGGATAAAAGAATTCCATCCGGATGGTAAGAGAGAACGGTTTCCACCCGCGAGGAGGCGGGGAGAACCGTCACGTCACAATTCCAGTCATGAAGGGCACGAAGGATATTTAATTTGACCCCATAGTCCAGAGCGACGACTTTGAAACGGGAGGAGGTCATATGGGTACAAGAAAATTGAGGATCGTTACCCATCGTCCACGAGTAAGGGTGGCTGCAGGTAACTTCTTTGACCAAGTCTCGACCGATCAGACTGGGGGAGGTCTTCGCCTTTTCAATCAGGCGATCTCGGTCAAGGTCTTTCGTAGAGAGGACAGCCTTCATCGCACCCACCAAACGAATATGTTTTGTTATCGCCCGCGTATCCATCCCTTCTACACCCATGATGTGGTTCCTGATCAAATAATCAGAGAGGGAGTTTATGCCACGCCAATTGCTGAAGATTAAACTATTTTCTCTGATGATGAACCCTTCTACCTTCGGGTCCTGAGATTCGATATCCTCCTGATTGATTCCGTAGTTCCCGATGAGGGGATAAGTCATGACGACGATTTGACCTTTATAGGAAGGATCGGTAAGAATTTCCTGATAACCGGTCATGCTTGTGTTAAAAACGACCTCCCCTGCCTTTTCTCCTAAAAACCCAAAAGACCGACCCTCAAAGATCTTCCCATCCTCTAAGGCCAATAAGGCTTTCTGTTTTGATCTCATTCACCTATCCTTGATTTGTCATGGTCAGGTTTAACCCAGGTGAAAACCATCATGAGGTCATAAAAAAAGACCCCCGATCCCGAATAAACAGGATCGAGGGTCCTTAAATTTTTTTTCTCGTTTGACCATAGAATTTCTTTAAGACATTGGTCTCTATTGTTTACACCAATGCCTTCATATTAAAGCGTCGCTGGAGGTATCTAAAGATTGCCCGGCCATCCCCATCAGGCGTACAAATAGATCTTTGTTTTGGTGGGTCTGGCCATCAGTTTTTCGATCTTGGCCTGGATTTTTTTCCTTTCCGGATTCTTCTCCCACATCTTCCAGTCATCAACACTTTGCCATGTGGTGATGACAATATAATTATGAGGGTCATCCTTCGCCCGAAGCGTTTCCCCTGAGATATACCCCTTTGAAGGAATTGCTTTGGTCCTCAATTCCCTGAGTATCTTGGCAAATTCCGATTCTTTTCCCTTCTTTACCTTTCGATCGATGATGATCCTCACTGCCATGTTTTCCACCTCCCCATTTTTTTACGATCATACCAAGTCTTTGAGAAGATTTCAAGTAAAATTATTTTGGCGAGGTCATCCCTCCGTTATGGCTTATGCACCCCATCATCCCGACAGGAACGCTTTCGAAAATCTTAGAATACGGGTTGGAATATTCTCTTTCATGGTAAGACTGTTCGATGCCATTTGCGAGTTTTTGATCAGTGATAGCCCTCTAATTCTCCCTTTGGCACAACCCATCGAAAACTTTCAGAAGTGATGTTTCTTTGCTCTCCATCAATGATAGCCGTCAGATGACTATTGGTTCTTGAAAATTGGAGTGAGAAGATTTCTTCCAAATGAGTCAGGCGTCCCACGATTTCTTCCCATTTGGCATCATCTATCGGTTTTTCCATACAACCCTTATATTGAGCTTCATCCAGTCTTCTTTTGGGATCATAAAAGATGACCTCTCCCGCTGAAGCGCCGGCTAAGATCTTTCCTCCCTTATACGGAGAATCCATTTGATGGAGAACTCCGTCATTTCCCCAATAAAGCCCTAACATCATGACCGAGCCTCCCATCAAAGCCTGGCAGAGATGTTCGTATGCTGTTCCTACAATATTGACTTGCAATCCAGGGCCTCGCGGATCGCTTACGGCACAGACCCATCCCCGATCTACGACATTGCCGAGAATGTTGAATGTTCCTCCCTTAGCGGAGTACCCAGTTACTTTACCGACATCCCCGTGGATTTCTAATGTGCCTGAATGCATCACCATGCCGGTAAAATTTTGGGCATGGCCGTGAACCCTGACCAAAGCACCCATATTGAAGGCACCACAATATTCTCCAGGACTCCCATATACATCGATCAGTGTATCCAACGTATTTCCAGACCCTATCCCCATACCGATACCACGCTGACCCTCCACTCGATAAGCGATGAACCTTCGCCATCCCATTCGATGGGCGTGGTCTAGAAAACAACTCAATACGTTTAAAGGATCGATCCCTTCCGACTTAAATCCTCTTGCATCGACCACCAACACTTGTTTTGGATCTTCGGGTTGTTGACACTTTTGGGTATTCTCTATCGTGATGCGAACCATTCCACCTGCGCCCTTGACCTGGTCCAAAAAAGAATCGATATGCTGACGCACGATATGAATTAAAGCTCCTCTATCTTTTGTCCCTGTATCCCAACCGATCAAATGATCATGAATTTGAGTCAATGCCTCAATCGCTTTTAGAGGAGGGGAGTTTTCTACCATTTTCTTTAAACCCACTTCCACTTCAGAAAATTTCCACCGAGGTAATTGATCCCTGAATGAGAGGGAGGGATGGGAGGAGGTTTCGATCTGATCGCAATCCTTTGGAAAGGAGGAGAGGGCAGACTCAGGAAATGAGCCGCGAGGGATATTGATTTTCTGGCCGAATTTATCCAAGACCTCATAACGAATGATCTTGCCCTTCTCATCATAGAACACCCTGCTCGTCATGCCTGGGTTGACGGTGAAGATGAGGGGGGAAACCGTGCTTTTCATTAATCCCAGGCGATAAAGCTCCTTTAACCCTGTATCGCTTCCTTGTTTTTCAGAGCAGATGATGCTAATGAAATTTTCTCCATCCTCATAGAGCATAGCGACATTCGGCCTTAATAAAGAGGGATCGATAATGTCTAACCGTTCAATCACTCTGTGGTAAGGGTCGATGCGACCGCAGAGGTACTGGTAGGGGCCATCTGGAGCGCTCTCCAGTTCCACTTCCTGAACCCGTTCGAACCGCTGTCGGATCTCTGGCGAGAGCTGGGTGAGATCCCATCCGGTGGTGGGGGAGAAGGATTCGACCAGCGCATCAAAAGGATAACGCAAGTACTGACTCAGAAGGTGGAGCTTGAGAGAGGCCACTGCCGTGTCGGTCTGCGCCAGTGGGGTTAAGTTAAATTGAATGACTCGATTGAGCATCGTACGATAATTTGTTGTCTCCCCGTTATGGGTCAGAGCGGTATGGAGCTCGGCAAAGGGATGAGAATTCATCTGATCTACGACAGAACCCGTTGCCAGACGGCGGTGGATAATGTTCACCGGCGCTTCCGGAAGTTCCCAGGGGATATGCGAACCATCGCTTTTCCAGCAGCCCGAATTTTTCCCACAAGAAAGCACGGCCACTTTCTTCTGTTGGTGGTTTACATAATTTTCTTGGGTGATCCGGCGAGCAAGTCGATAAATATACTCGTCCTCAGCCTCTTGCAAAAATTCGATGTTCGCTTTGTAATTTTCAACCGTCAGATCCGGATAACGCATCTGTCGAGGTGGCCAGATGGAATCCTTGAAAAGGTCTTCTTCGATAAACCGGCAGAGCTCGTCTTGACGAACGCGCACAAAGAATCGGAACACGTCTCCTGGATCTTTTTCGCCAAAGAGACGAAAATCTCCTTCTTCGCCATGGGGATCACACCGATAGGGAATTCGACATCGCTTCAAGTCGCCATCCTGATCCACTTCAAGACCTTTAAAATATTTTTCGATCATCTCCTGGATCATCCTGATGCGCATGTCCAACACCTTCTCCCTTGCTCTTCGGCGGATTTTTTTAGGATGGAGCCCGAGGTTTTGGGCAAGGTGTTCTGCCTCGACATCCTCTTGTGAAATGCCTTTGACTAAGAGGTGAAGAGCATAATGGTCCATCTTGGATGGATAGCATCCTCCCTTCCATATTCCGACGCCATCCATACCCCGATTTGCCATTCGGTCGAGCATCAGGTCCATCACATGGCTCGGGATAGGGCGATTGGAGACAATCGCGGCCACACCACAATCGGAAGGGGGGGCAGGGGATGAAATCGACTCCTTTAAAAAAGGTTCTGCGGAAGGAGCACCTTGATTTTCTATCGGTGTAGAAGGAGGGGCAAGGGAGAGAGCGGAACGTTGCTGTCGATGTCCCTTTACCCTCTCTTCGAGGGAGGGCCATTCAAAGCAATCATAGCGTCCTCGGAGCTGCCGGATGTCTTTCATCCCCAATGCAGCGATGGCCCGAATCACCTGTGCCTGTAATGCAGCACGGAAATTAATGATCTGACGAGTGTTTAGTTCCACGTCGCGAAGTAACTGCATCTTCGGATTGATCGTGGAGATACCGCTCCGACAACCTGATTCGCAATTCCGATCCCGAACACAGCCAATGGCCACGAGGTCTGCTGTGCCGAGGATGACACCATCGAGCCCTAAGGCAACACCTTTGATCACATCCCCCCATGTTCGAATACCACCGCTTCCCATAAAGACGACATATTCTCTTAGACCGGAGTCCATCAGTTTTTCATGGCAGATGGGGATGGCATATTCCATGTGCATTCCCATCTGACCCTTAATGATATTGGGAGCTGCCCCTGTTCCTCCTCGGGGACCGTCCAACCAGACTTCAATTGTCATTTGGTTGTCCTTGGCAATTCGGGCTAAGCCTGCGACGATAAATTCGATATCTGGAGAGGGGGAGACCTTAATACAGATAGCCGCTCGGCGATTGATCATGCGCACAGCATCGATGAAGGCTTTCACATCCTCGATCGAATAGCAGTTGTGGAATGGAAAGGGAGAGATAAGGCTGACCCCTTCCGGTACACCCCGGAGTCTGGAGACGAGGCCGAAAACCTTTCTTCCTAAGAGATGTCCTCCAACGCCCTGTTTAGCCCCTTGGCTATAAGCAATGACGATGCGCCTTGCTCGTCGGATGGTCTCTTTGGTGACCCCAAACAGTCCTGTCTTGAGCTGGGTCGAAACGAAAGGCTCTTCCTGAGAAGTGACAATGGGGACAAACTGGACCGGCATGGAAGGAGGATATTTTTTTAAGGTCTCACGGATCTCCCTGTATTCGGAGAAGACGGCTTCCCGCTTTTGACAACGCCGGATGACTTCCTCGATCGTAATCAGTTTTCTTTCTTCCATCACCCTCCCCAACAGGATCACCTGCCGTTCTGTCAGCTCAAGCGGACTCCATTTTGAATCAAGGAGATAGAAGGTAGGGTATCCCCCTTCTCCTGTATCGAGTTGGGTCTTTAGGGCACAGGTTGCCAAAACCCTTGCACGCCAGGTTCCCGGCCCGATGGATCCAACGGACATCCCGGCTCCGATAAAAGGGCTCTTCAGACGAAGGCCTGGTGTCAACTGCAGGGCGGTTGATACCTCATCCAATCTCTCTGGCGGGAGGTCATCAGGATTCTGATGAAATCGAATCTGGATAGCATCAAAACCATCTCCTAATTTTCCGCGAGATTCTATGTTTTTTAGAAAAAGGGTTTCCCTGTCTCCACCCGCCATGCGGCCTACAGAGGAGATTAACGAAGCAGGCCAGACGTGGTCTTGATCGAAAATACGCAAGCAGGTGGGTGGCAGCTTTGCCTCATAAAAGCGATGAGGAAGAAGGGTGGGTTGGATCATTTCCTTCAATTGGCTATAACGCCATCCATAGTCCGCCATGAGACCTTCTCTCTCAATCCGTTCCCTATTTTCCTTTTTGTTTCGTTCCAGACGATCCGGGTCATGGAAGAGGTCATAGACCCTTTCCTCCAGATCGTCAAAAATCACCAGGCGATTTTCCTCTCCGACCGTCTTTTTAATGTCTTTAAATCCAGAAGCTCCCAAAACCTCAATGATCTGGACATTCCAAACCCGGATCAAGTTCGTAATGCGTTTTACCAATTGAGAGGGCTCATGGAGAATCTCAAGCTTCTCTCCTCTTAAAAATTTTTGTCGTGCCTGTGGATTTCCGACGAAAAGGACTGGCCAATCGATTTTGACCCCGTTGGCCCCTCGCTGAACTGTTTTTTGGGCGTCCGCTGCAGAGCGGATGCCACCTGAGGCCACAATGGAAAATCGATGTCTCAGCTTTTTTTCTACCAGAAAACGATGGACCGAAGGAACGGCATCGGTGGTGGGATAGTATCCCATTTCCAAATCGTAATCTGAGGTGAGGCAGAGAGCATCAAAGGGGGATGGAAATAGAGACTCTAACATTTTCTGGAACGAGGCGGAGGGGCGTCGTTCGGAATTGAAGTCCTCCTTTTTGATTTTTATCACAGCACATAGAAGGGTTGATTCTGGAAATAACGCTCTCAATCGATCAGTTTGCTGAAGAGCCACCTCATCCAATTCGATCTCGATCCAATCAGGAAAAGAATCCATTAATAGGGCGGGCAATGTTTTCGTCCCGAGCAGAGTGTGGATATCTTTTACCGTCAATCGGAGAATTAGGGAGTGGATTTTTTCGCCCAACTTTGTTCCAAAGCGTTTTAGTTCTTCCAAACGAAGGGTGATCCGAGTTCCCATCGCTGCCGCTGCCTCCAACAGGGTGTCAACGAAAACCTCCCCTCCATCCATTGGCAGAGTATCGAGGATGAGAGGGGTTTTGATGCGGACGAGGTGAGGGGTTGGGGTCTGAATCCTTTCTCCATGGAACGTCAGATATTTGGGGCGTTGTCCTAATTGAATCGCAATGGCATCTTCCGTACTTTCGTAAAGCAAGTTCTGAGCGGGACCGACGATGTGGAAATGCCCAAAGCGGATACCATCATTCCCCAAGCCACGATGAGGATCCCCTTGCCCTGTACCTGAGACAGGGATTTTACCTGTCGTGGCTTCGAGGTCGATGTGGGTGACGACTTCAGCGTTCCAATAAGGATCATCGATTTGGAGGTAGCATGGATGAAGTTCGACCGTCGTTGCAGGAAGCCCGGCAGCTACTTGGGGACATCGTTCCAAGCATGACCCGCATCCGCGACAGAGGCCTTCATCCTCAATGAGGATAAGCCTGGGATCAGATTCTCCGCGTTTTCGGACACTATAAATGCAGGCATCCACACAGGTTCCACAATGGATGCAGTGATCTTCATTGACGAGAACTCGGTATCTCGGAAAGGTGTTCCGCTTCTCACGGATCTTCTGATCAAAACCCGTTCGCACGACATCTAAGAACCGTTGAAACTCAGGGCTATTTTCCACCTCTTGGATAAAGCGCTTTACCTCTTCAATTGGAAAATTCCCGGATTCCGCCAGATATTTTTCCAGGCCCTCAAAGAGAGGAAGATGTTTTAGATGGACTTGGCACTCTTCGTCACAGCGAGCGCAGCGGAGGCAGAAATAGAGGGACAAGGCTTTCGATAGCTCCAGTTCCCCTTTTTCGAGAGCCTTTTTGATGGTTAAAAGCTTTCCCTTGGCGGTGAGGGTTTCATCTCCCGTGGCACGGTAGACTGGGCAGCGAGCCACACAGGCGCCACATTGAGCACATGAGAGGATATCCTTCGAAATCCCTTCGAGCTTTTCAGAAACGATGGGGGCGCGAAGCCTCAGTTTTTTCATCGGGAAAAAAGAAAGAAGTCTGAACAGGAGCCATTGAGAGGTGGAGAGTCCGAGGTCAAAGAGGTCTGCTTGAAAAAGGGCTTTTTGAAAAGAACCCCATCGTCCTCGGGTAGTAAAGAATTTACCCGAATTGAGAATTCCATTCGGATCGACTTTCTTTTTATACTGGATAAGTTGTTTTAATTCTTTCTGCGAGTAGAGATGACGAAGAAAGGGAGTATTCCAGACCCCTATACCATAAGGTTTTCCGCTATAGTTTTGGATGGCCAGGCGGAGCATCATCGGGATCATCATGAGGTCCAAATAGAAAATATTTTTTCGATTATCTGTAGCCAACATAGCGAGAAACAGCACCTCTTTGGGATTGACCACATGGGCGATCGGATAGAGGGTGACTGCCAGACGTTTCCCCCAATCGCTCACCTTTTCAACATAAGAAGCAACCTGATCGATAGGGAGGATCATTTCACTGGCTAAGAGCGAGGGGCCCACTTGTTTGATGGACATGGGCAAGAAGCGTTTTTCCCAGAGTGCGCTGGCAACGTCTTCCTCGGCGGCAGAAAGATGGTGCTTTTGAAGGTAGGTCTTCAATTCCCGAACTTCCTCTTCCCCGGAAAAAGCGGTCAGGACCAGGTGACGATTTTCAATAGATCGTTTTCCATTTGAAGAAAGGCCTAAGGCTTGAATGAATTCAGAATGGTAGACGACAATCTCTTCGGATCGGATGGAAGGATGCGAAGCGATCTCTTTTGCAAAGTCATAAGCAGCGGAGGGTTTCTCAAAGGGGATAACAAGGGGATACCAACGGGGAGGTCGCTGAGAGACCTGGAGCGTCGCTTTTACGATCACTCCCATTTGCCCCTCCGTGGAGACAAAGTAATTCATCTCGGAGTCTTCCGAAGAGAGATCCTTGACGGTTCCATCGGGCGTGATCACGCGAAGCGAAATGATTTGATTTTTGACTGGGCCATGCCGAAAAGTGCCAATGCCCATCCCTCCAGTGGCGATCCAACCGATGAGGGTCCCTCCTTTTCCAGAGGTGATCGTTGAAAGTTGTAGCCCGTAACGATCGAGTTCCCTTTGAATATCGAGGAATCGGGCACCTGGACCCACTGTCAATTGAAGGCTTTCGGGATGGACCTCGATGGTGGACATCAGGCTGAGGTCAATCAGAATTCCACCATGCGTCGGGACCGCTCCTCCATATCCCCACGTTCCAGCGCCCCTGAGAGTCAAAGGGATTTTTTGTTCACGGGCAAATGCAAAGAGTTCCAGGAGATGTTCCTCATGGGTGGGCTGAAAGAGGAGGTCAGGAAGGCTCTTCAGCATTAGATCCCGGATCAAAGGCGGGAGATCCACGTTGAGATCCGTCCGGTAATATTCGAGTTTCTCCGGATCATCAATTTTCTTCAGGTCTGGATTCCGCTGGAGAAAGTCTTGGAGATATTTTCTCCAGGATAGTTTTTCTTTCCTTTGGTTCACTTTCGTTAACCTCAAATTGATTCATTTTCAAAAATATTAAAGGGCACGGTGATGGAGCCCATATCGCTCATAAAAGGTTATGGTTACCGCCTTCTATAAAATGGGCAGATATTTCTCCAATTCAAATTGGGAGACATGGGTTCGGTATTGATCCCATTCGATCTTCTTATTTTCAATAAATTTTTGGAAGATGTGGTCTCCCAAAGTCTCACGGACCAGTTCGCTTTTCTCTGTGAGTTGAATCGCTTCCAGCAAGTTTCCTGGAAGAGAATCAATCCCATGTCTCTTTCTCGCCTCTTCAGACATCTCAAAGATATCTTCTTCGACAGGAGGCGGAAGTTCATCACCCTTTTCGATTCCCTTTAGACCGGCAGCCAACATCACAGCGAAAGCCAGATAAGGATTGCAGGCTGGGTCTGGAGATCGGAATTCCATTCGGGTTGCTTTTTCTTTTCCGGGTTTATACATAGGAACCCGAACGAGGGCCGACCGATTTCTACGAGCCCAGGAAATATAAACAGGAGCCTCGTAGCCTGGGACAAGCCTTTTATAAGAGTTCACCCATTGTGAGGTGATGGAGGTAATCTCTTTGGCGTGTTTCAAAATCCCAGCCATGTAAGACTTTCCAATTTTTGAGAGGTGAAATTCATCTTTTGGGTCAAAAAAGGCATTTTTTTCACCTTTAAAAAGAGATTGATGGGTATGCATACCACTTCCATTCTGGCCGAAAATGGGTTTGGGCATGAAGGTCGCATAGACACCATGTCTCAGTGCAGTCTCCTTGACCACAAGTCGATAGGTCATCGCATTGTCTGCCATGGTCAAGGCGTCAGTGAATCGGAGATCGATTTCATGCTGACTGGGAGCCACTTCATGGTGGCTATACTCTACATGAATTCCCATAGCTTCCAAGGTGAGAATGGTTTCTCGTCGAAGCTCGGTAGCCACATCGAGAGGCGTGAGATCAAAATAACCTCCCTTGTCAAGAATCTGTGTTCCCTCATTGCCTTTGAAATAAAAGTACTCTAATTCGGGACCCACGTAAAAAGTATAACCCAGGTCTAACGCCTTTTTCAGGGCCCGCTTTAACACCCATCTGGGATCTCCTTTGTAAGGAGATCCATCCGGTTCAAAGATATCTGCGAACATCCTGGCTACCGCATTTTCCTTGGGTCTCCAAGGAATGATCTGGAAGGTGTTTGGATCAGGTTTAGCGATCATGTCGCTTTCGTCGATCCGGGCATAACCCTGAATGGATGAGCCATCAAACCCCATTCCTTCTTCCAGAGCCCCCTCTAATTCGTCAACAGTGATGGCAAATCCTTTCAAAAATCCCAAGATGTCCGTGAACCAGAGTCGAATAAATTTAACATCATTCTCCTTTGCCAGTTTCAACACATTCTCTTTTTCTTTATCCATCTCTTCCTCCTTTTGGATTTAGGAATTTAACGAATGATAGCCAATATTCCGAATAAGATATTTTTGTTTGAAATTCGATCAATTTGCTTTCGTTCGTTTCATTTGTGGTTGTTCAAAATAAGAAGACGTCTCACACCATGAGACGCCTTTGTCTAATTCATACCGCTTTGTATTAAGATTAACTAAAAAGCAAATTACATGCCACTCATGACGATTTTGAGGGAGACGCCTTAGACTTGCAACCTCTTGTAATTATATGAATTTATTTCAGAAGAGAAAAACATCTGTCGTAAAGGGAGTTTTATAGTTAAAAGCCAATGATGAATTTTAAGCAGGATGTTTAAAAAAAGACAGAGGGTGACCCTCTTTGAAATCCTTATCATTGAGAGAACATGTCATCGCTATTCTATCCCGAACCCAAAGGACTACGGATTCTACCAGTGGGTGAATGGGTCATCTGGTACGGGATGTTCGCCCATTGCGGTGCGTCTTTTGGGAACCGTGGCCTTCGCCCATGGGGCTCTATGCTCTCGTATAAAAGATTTGACAAACAGAAGTGATTCTCATAGATTTAAGGAAGGTGTTGAGTTGAATCGATCTCGAAAGGAATATTTATGGAAACAGATAAGTTTTTAGAGAGAATGAAAAAGCTGGATTCGAAAAAGAAGGGGAAAAAGGAGGAATTGGAAAAATTACAAAAATTGTTTGAACGATTCCATCTTTTAAACCGGGCCTATTTAGATAAAGAGACCTATGAAAAAGCTCGGGAGTCCATCCTTTCCATGGCGGAGGCGATGGATCAAACCATCCGATATTTAGATTCTGAGATAGCAAGGTTGAGAAGCAAGCGGATGAAATTGCCCTTTGAAAATGTTGAATTGGGCGAAATGCAGAAGATTCAGAATAGGAACGAGGTGTTAATCAAGGAGTGTTTGGAGGGAACGAAAGAGTAAATTGGTAGGGTGGGTTTAGGATGGATATTCTCAAAGCTTACCGTCTTTATAAAAAGATGAATCAGTATCCGGACCTCATGGGATTAATGTACAGCCTGTTGATGGAAGTGATCGAGCAGAGGGGGGTG
Organism: Syntrophaceae bacterium; assembly: GCA_013388645.1. GTDB lineage: Bacteria > Desulfobacterota > BSN033 > BSN033 > UBA1163 > UBA1163. The sequence goes on from JACAEV010000021.1 coordinate 19,644, forward strand.
ATCACACGGGAAAAATTATACCAGCAGGCGATCGATGAGCTGAGAGCTGATGGACTTCCCGATACCGAGATCAACCGTCAGGAATATATGGAGGGATTGATCGGTTATTATTCTGTCACCTCTTTAAGCGACAACGAAATTGAAAATTACATCAACCTCGCCCGGAAAAAAGATAAATGTCAAAAATTGAGTTTTGTCGTCAATCAAGAACAGGCGACCTCCTTGGAAATTTATAAATCCCTTCGGGAATTCTGTGAAATCCCAAAAGGGGAGGTTTATATTTCAAAAGAGGAGGCGGAAGGAATTCGTGTCGCGCTCATCAAACATTATATTTCCAATCAACTTCCTTTTATTAGTCTTGCTAAAAACTATATTACGATCCGGGACGTCTACGATTTTCTACAGCACACTTATTGGAGTCGGAAGAGTCCTGGGAAATTAGGCGGGAAAGCTGCGGGCATGATTCTCGCTCAGAAAGTCCTTCTGCCCAGTTTAGAAAAAAGAGATCCAGAGCTGGAAAAGTACATTCGGGTTCCAGAGACATGGTATTTAAATTCTGGGATCTTCTCAGAATTCTTGGATCGGAATAACCTTCATCAGTTCCATACCCACAAATATAAGGATCGGGAGACAATTGAAAGGGAGTTTCAGCGCATTGAGGAAAAATTCAAGTTTGCTAACTTCGCCCCAGAGGTTATCGAAGATTTTCGGAAAATGTTAGAAGAGATCGGAGAGTACCCCATCATCATTCGATCCTCGAGCATGTTGGAGGATAATTTTGGTCTGGCCTTCTCTGGCAAGTATTTATCTGTTTTTCTAACCAACCAAGGGGACATTGAGACACGTCTTAGAAATTTTATCATTGGCCTCAAACAGGTATTCACCAGCACCTATGGACCCGATCCGATCCTCTATCGTGTGGATCATGGGCTATTGGACTTTGATGAACGAATGGCGATGGTGGTTCAGAAGGTGGTCGGTCAACGCTTTGGAGATTATTTCCTGCCCTTTGCCGCAGGGGTGATGTTTTCTCGCAATGTCTATGCCTGGAATCCAAAGATCAAGAAGGAGGAGGGGTTGGTGAGATTGGTCTTTGGTTTGGGGACGCGAGCCGTAGACCGTGTTGGGTCGGACTATCCTCGGATCATTCCATTAAGCCATCCCCGGCTCCGGCCAGAGGTCACTGCCCAGCAGATTAAAAAATACTCCCAAAAACAAGTGGATGTTCTCAATCTGAAAAAAGGGATGATGGAAACCGTCGACTTTCAAACGTTACATTCTGCCTTTGATCATCCCGAACTTTTTTATGCGGTATCCATCCAAAAAGATGGACACTTATCGCCCCCCCTGTATAAAAACCAGTCCCTCAAAGGGGAGGAGCTTTGCTTGACCTTTGACAACCTATTGGACAAAACAGATTTTGTCCCTCTTGCCAAAAAAATTCTATCGAAAGTGGAAGCCACCTATGGGCGTCCTGTGGATATCGAGTTCGCCTGGGACAATCAACAATTTTATCTATTACAATGTCGATCTCTTTCCGTACGGAAAGAATTGGATAAGGTTCCCATCCCAGAACAAATTCCGGAAGAAAACATTCTTTTCAAAACCAACGCAGGGCTTTCCAATAGCGCGGTTTTTAACATAGAATATATCGTTTATGTCAACCCCAGGGCTTATGATGCCCTGCCGACCTATGAAGAAAAGTTGAAAATTGCAAGCGTTGTCAATGCGCTGAACAAATCCTTTGCCTCCAAACCGTATGCCCTGATGGGGCCTGGCCGTTGGGGAAGTAATGATATTAACCTGGGCGTCCGGGTCACCTATTCCAATATCAATAAGGCGAAGGTTCTGATGGAGATTTCCTTCGCCCGAGAAGGATATACGCCCGAGGTTTCTTACGGGACTCATTTTTTCCAGGATCTGGTGGAAGCGGACATCGTCATCGTCCCTTTATTTCCCGATGATCCGAATGCCTTTTTTAATGAGGCTTTCCTATTAGATTCTCAAAACATTCTGGGCCATGTGGTTCCAGAATTTAAAGATTGCAAAGAGGTCGTTCGTGTGATTCATATCCCCTCCGTTCACCCGAACCAGTTCTTACACGTTTATATGGATGTGTTAAATCAGAAAGGGATTGGGCTCTTTGGGCCCAAACAGGGAAACCATCCGGAATAGAGAAGGAATGTGAATGACGACCTAAGCTGATGAATTCTATTCCGAACCAGGAGGGCCATGGGTTTCAGATATCAAAAAAATTCCTTGGTTAAAAATAACGAGGGATTAGCGATCGGTCGCTCCCTTTGATGGGAGGTGTCGAAATAGAGTTTGTTTCAGGTTGTCTAATCTCTGTTTCCCTTCTATTTTTTCACCCCATTCATCTTGAATATAAAACACGTCGACGATACGATTTCCGAGAGTCGATATCCTTGCAAAGTGAATATCACACCCGTGGTCGGTCAAGGCCTGGGTCAATTCGTAAAGGATGCCCATTCGATCCTCCCCGGTCACCTCGATGATCGTATAAAAATCAGAATCCTGGTTATCGATCTTTACCTCTCCAGTCACCTTGGGAACGATTTTTTGTTTGATTCCATTGGATGCTCTGCTGGTAAGGAAGAGGTCTGTCAAAGAAACTTTTCCGGCTAAAATCTCTCCTAAATCTTTTTTAAATTGCCAAAGACGTCGTTCTAAATTTTGTGTCGCATCTTCCACCCAAAACGTATCGAGGGCGATGCCATTCCCCCATGTGTGGATTTGCGCTTCGAGGATATTCAGACGACTCAAAAACAAGGAGCCTGTGATTTTTGAAAATAGTCCATAACGGTCTTTTGTACATACAGTGACTTTAGCTCGGATCTCCTTTTCTAATTCCCATTCGACCAGAAGAAGTTCTTTCTCAACGGAGCGCGCCATCTCGATATGATGGATCATCTCGTCGGGGGAATGATAGGAGAGATATCGATCTGGAAGATGCTCAATGTATTCTAAGAATATTTCAGGAGAGAGAAGTGTCTCGAGTTTTTTGATGTTCTCCTCTCCTTTTAAAAAAGGTCCACGAATGGCCTCTCTCTCAAAAAAATGCGAGGTCTTCAGGAATAACTCCTTCAGGAGTATATCTTTCCAAGAAGTCCAGGCCTCTGGTCCAACGGCTTTAATATCCGCAAAGGTCAGAAGGTAAAGGCATTTTAACCGATCGAGGTTACCCACTCCGTTTGCAAATCGTAAAATGATTTGTTCGTCATGAAGATCTCTGCGAATGGCGGTCTCCACCATGAAGAGGTGGTGACTCACCAAGAATCCAATCAACTCTTTTTCTTCCAAAGAAAGTCCCATCCGGTGAGCAATGTGTTTGGCCATTTCCGCACCCACCCAAGCGTGGTCTCCTTCCTTTCCCTTTCCAATGTCATGAAGAAGCGCGGCCAGAAAGAGGATCTCGGGTTTTCCAATCTCCCTTGCCAGGGAAGTAAGTAAAGGGTGTTCTTTTTGGTAGGAACCCTCTCTTAACTTCCCCAATTCCTCTACGGTTAAGATCGAATGGATATCAACAGGATGGACATGATAGAGATCATAATGGACTTTCCCTTCCACCTCTGAAAATTCAGGGATATATTGAGAAAGGAATCCAAGCTCGTGCATCTTTCTGAGGAGGGTTTCAATCCTTTCTCCCTTTCTGAGGATGGAGAGGAAAATTTGATTGACCTTTACTGAGTTTCTAAAGGAATCGTCGATAAGGGGAATGGCCTCCATGGCACCTTCCTCCGTCCTGAAATCCATCTTGGAACGGTAGGTCTGACAATATTGAAAGAGAGTCATCAGTTGAGCGGGATCCTTCTTCAGCTTGATCGGGTCAAGGAGGTGAAGTTCACCATTGGCCACTGTGAAATGATCATCGATCTTTTTTCGTTGAAAGATGAAGAAGATTTTCTTAATCCAGAAAGGTTTGCGGAGGATGCGCTCAAGAATATTATGGGCAAAGTTTGAAATCTTCTGTGTAGACAGATGATACTGCTTCATCATCTCCTCTATTCCTTCTGTGCCATTCGGAAAACCAAGGATCGGTGCGATCTTCTCCTGCAATTCGAAAATGAAATCGTCCTGTCTTCTACCGCTGAGTAGATGCAGTTGATTTCTAATCGCCCAGAGGAATTGGACGCTTTTATCTAACATTTGAGAGTGGTCCGGAAATAAGATGGAATCCCAACGGTCGGTCTTGTATTTTGCCCTGATCAACCATCGGCCAATCTGAAAATCCCTCAACCCTCCTTCTCCTTCCTTAATATTAGGTTCCAGGGTATAAGCAGGATCCTCGTATTTCTGATGGCGAATATGAAGTTCCTTGGCCAAAGACTCTGCGAACTGTCGGACCTGATGATGGAGAACATTTTTCATTAAGTGACTGTATAAATTTCTAAAGTATTCATACTCTCCGTCCAGGTAACGCCCATCGATCAAACTGGTTTTTACATGTAAGTCCGATTGGGCCATCTTTAAACATTCACTGGTAGATCTCGAACTGCAGCTCACATCCAATCCCAAATCCCAGAGAGGATAGAGAATCTTTTCGACCAAGGGTGGGAGCGCTTCCTTTTGGGAAGAAGAATAAAGGAGGAGAAGGTCGATATCGGAGTGGGGAGCCAATTCTCCCCGGCCGTAACCTCCGACGGCGATGAGACAAATGGAGGGTGTGTCTCCTTGCGACTGGGCTTTCTGGAAAGTCTTTCTCACAAGGTTATCCACCATATTGGAATTTTGACGAAGGAATTCCTTCGGAGAAGATGGTGAGGTGGTTGCCTCCACCATCCTATTCCTGAGATCGATCACGCCCTCCCTGGTGATGCCAAGTTGAACTTCCATCTGAGCTCCCGTCAAATTGCTTCCTTGCCACGTTCTCCCGTTCGGATTCGGATCACCTCTTCAATCGGGGAGAGGAAGATTTTCCCGTCCCCAATTTTTCCTGTTTTCGCAGCTCGTTCAAGGTTCTCAATGACCTGGGGAACCATTTCGTCCGGGGTGATCAATTCGATTTTCACTTTAGGAAGGAAATCGATTTTGTATTCCGCTCCTCGATAGACCTCCGTATGCCCCCTCTGTCGGCCAAATCCTTTGACTTCGGTAATGGTCATTCCTTGAACACCGATTTTGGTTAACGCATTTTTCACTTCGTCTAATTTAAAAGGCTTAATAATGGCTTCGATCTTTTTCATTGATGTCTCCTTCTAAGTTCGGAGTAATTAGTTCGTAGTTCGGAGTATTAGAATTTTATTTCTCCTCCGAACTCTGAACTCCGAACTCCTTACTATGCATTAGAAAGAATATCCTGCTTCTCCGTGTTGACTTAAATCCAGGCCGTTGATCTCGTGCTCATCACTGACCCTCAAGCCCATGGTCCAATCGAGTATTTTCAATAGAATGAGCGTGACCACAAAAGAGTAGATCCACGCAGAAATGATACTGATCCCTTGAATCCCAATCAATGAGAAATTGCCAAAGAGGAGGCCGTCATTGCCTGATGGATTGATCGCTTTGCATGCAAATAACCCTGTTGCCAGTGCACCCCAAGTGCCACCCACTCCATGGACCCCCACCACATCGAGAGAGTCATCATATCCGAATTTGGACTTAAGATGAATGGCATAATAACAGAGCAGACCACCCATAAGACCGATGACGATGGCTGAGACAGGCCCTACAAAACCCGAAGCAGGAGTGATGGCGACCAGTCCAGCCACTGCTCCCGATGCGGCGCCAAGAACGGTTGGGTTACCTCGATAGACCCATTCAGCAATCATCCAGGAAAGGGCAGCGGCCGCTGTTGAAATATGGGTCACGACAAAGGCGGAGGTTGCCAGAGAGCCTGAAGCCACTGCACTTCCACCATTAAACCCAAACCATCCAAACCAGAGCAATGCAGCACCCAGGAGTGTCATGGTCAGGTTATGGGGAGGCATGGGTTCATCCCCGTATCCTTTTCTTTTGCCAACGACCAGAGCAGCAGCCAATGCAGACATACCAGAACTGACATGGACCACAAGACCTCCTGCAAAATCAAGGGCACCGAGATTCCTGATCCAGCCACCTACCCCCCACACCCAATGGGCGAGTGGGTCATAGACAAACGTTGCCCAAAGGATGAGGAAGACAAGATAAGTCTTGAATTTAAATCTTTCCGCGAAGGCACCGGTGATCAAGGCTGGGGTGATCACTGCAAACATCATTTGAAAAATCATGAACGCCTGATGCGGGATCGTGGCTGAATAATCCGGGAATGGGTCGAGTCCGACGCCTCTCAGTCCAAGCCAATCAAGGCTTCCGATGATCCCCCCGATATCCGGCCCAAAGGCGAGGCTATAACCATAGAGCACCCACTGGATGGTAATCACCCCCAGGGCAATAAAACTCTGCATGATCGTCCCAAGAACATTTTTTGATCTCACCATCCCTCCATAGAAAAGGGCAAGTCCAGGTGTCATCAGCATGACCAAAGCTGAGGAAATTAAAATCCAGGAAGTGTCTCCTGTATCCACCTTGGGCGGAGCTGTGGTTTCAGCCCATGCCATCCCAACCATGAACAGGTTTACTGAGAACATGAATAATAATTTTTTCATTCCATTCCTCCTCTAAATCCCCTCGCTCCCCTAAAAAAGGAGGGAGGGGATTTTCTATCCTGAACCAGAAGGACAACGGGTTCTACCCTTGGGTGAATTGGTCTTCTGGTGTGGGATGTTCGCTCCTTCTGATGCGTCTTTTGGGAACTACGGGCTTAGCCCGTGGGGCTACATTTCATGAAGAAATTCTTCAAAAATTTCATGCCCCGTTTTGTATAAGTTTCGATTTTGATCTCTGTTTCGGTCATCATCTCGGCTTTTGAAAAGCGTGGGGACGATGAGAGATCCTTGGATTCTTCTTCGTAATTCCCGATCCATTCTTGAATCATCCCCTCTGTCACCTCGAGGTGAAATTGAAGACCGTAAGCATTATCTCCATATCGAAATGCCTGGTAAAGGACAGAGGATGAAGTGGCGATCAATCTCGCCCCATGGGGTATTTCAAAAGTGTCTTCATGCCATTGAAATACTGAAAAAGTTTTTGGAAGGTTAGAAAAAAGAGGATCAATAGAGCCAATCCTTGTCAGAGAGACATCATACCATCCGATTTCTTTTTCAGGCGATTTGAATACTTTTGCCCCAAGCGCCTTAGCGATGAGTTGAGCCCCCAAACAAATTCCTAAGATAGATTTTCCTCGCTGAATCGCCTCTTTGATGAAAAAGTCCTCCTCTCTAAGGAAGGGGTAGCGATTTTCTTCATAAACATTCATCGGGCCCCCCAAGATGACAATGTGGGTAAAGCTGTCAAGCTTTGGGAGGGGGAAACCGGTTCCGAGATTCAGAATCTGGTTTGGGATTTTTTCTTTTTTCAGGTAAATCTCAATCAATCCAGGCCCTTCGATCTCAATGTGTTTGACAATTAACACATTCATATTTCATCCGTAGTTGCGGGCTTTAGCCTGAGAAATGACCATAGACAGAAGATAAAGCGATACCTCTAAGCACGTCATCCATCACTGATAATGAGCAATCCTTGTGCCAGTAGGAAGTGTCAAAGCCTTAGATTGGGATTTCTTAAAATTATTGAGTGGTTGGTCGTGATGGAATTAAAAAAATTTGTTGGTCGAATGAATTATTGAAAAGAAGTTTTTTGTTGGATTTTAGACAGAATGATGAAAACCAACCAATCTTTGTTAACCTCATTTAATGTTTAAGCAATAGATTTTCGATGGGGTCATTATGGTCTTGATAAGCCCCCGCTTTTGCGGGAATGACGCCTTCGGATAGTTGATTAAGTGGCCTTTACTCCTTGACATCGGCATGATGCTTAATGACCAATGCATCCACCATGAAGATCACATCTTCAGCAATGTTTGTTGCATGGTCTGCGATTCGTTCAAGGCAACGACATACAATCATTAAATGAACCGCCCGAGAAATGGTTTTTGGATCGGACATCATATAGGTGAGAAGTTCTCGAACCACCTGATCATTTAATCCATCCACCAGGTCATCCCTTTCACAGACGGAACGGGCTAATTTGGAGTCACGATTGACAAAAGCATCCAGCACATCTTTGACCATGGATTCGGTGATCTCAGCCATTCGGGGGATGTCGATGTACGGTTTGAGCTGGGGCTCTTGGTTTAATGAAATGGCGCGCTCAGCAATATTGACGGCCTGGTCCCCCATTCGCTCCAGATCGGTGATAATCTTCATCGCCGAGGTGATAAATCGAAGGTCGATCGCCATCGGTTGTCTCAAAGCCAAAAGTTTTAAACACATCTCATCAATAGCGATTTCCATGTCATTAATCTGTTTTTCCCTCTTAAAGGTATCCTCAGCTAATTGAGAGTCTCTTTGGACCAATGACTGAACGGCTTCATGAATCGTTCCTTCCACCAGGGTCGCCATCTTCAGAAGATTCTGTTTCAATTCCTCTAATTGCTCTTGGAAATGGGTATAAGTCTCCATATTGGATTCTCCTTTTCATTTTAAATTAACCAAAGCGCCCGGTGATATAGTCTTCTGTGAGTTTATTTTTAGGCCGTACAAATATTTTATCAGTATCCCCAAATTCAATCATCTCTCCCAAATACATAAAGGCCGTATAGTCGGAAATTCTTGCTGCCTGTTGCATATTATGGGTAACAATCACAATGGTAATTAATTTTTTTAGGGAAACGATGAGTTCTTCAATTTTGGCTGTGGAGATGGGGTCGAGCGCCGAGGTCGGTTCGTCAAAAAGGAGAACCTCCGGCTCTTGGGCAAGGGAGCGGGCAATACAGAGCCTTTGCATTTGCCCTCCTGAGAGGCTGAGTCCTGATTCATTCAATTTATCCTTCACTTCATCCCAGATCGCTGCTCTGACCAGGGCGTTCTCCACAATGTCATCCAACTGGCTTCTCTTTTTAATACCTCTGACTTTCGGACCGTAGGCCACATTTTCATAAATGGAGCTTGGAAAGGGGTTGGGTTTTTGAAAAACCATTCCAACTCTTCGGCGAAGTTCAATCACATCCGTATCCTTATCGTTAATATCGATTCCGTGGAAAAGGGCTTGTCCTTTGGGTCTGCAGGTTACAATTAAATCATTCATTCGATTCAAGGCTCTCAGAAGAGTTGTTTTTCCGCATCCTGAGGGGCCTATCATCGCGGTCACTTTATTTGATTCAATATTGATGGTGGCCTCCTTGACTGCCATGAAGTCCCCATAGAAAACACTGAATTTTTTAATTTCAAAAATATACTTAGTTTGATTGATCTCTACCATGCTTTTTTTACCCTCTGTTTACTTCTAAGGATGATTCCAATGAGATTCATCCCTAATACCAAAATGATTAATGTCAATGCGGTTCCATATTGGATGGGTCTTGTCTGCTCAATGTGAGTTCCGGCCGTGGCCAAAACATAAATGTGATAGGGTAAGGCCATCACTGGCTCAAAAACAGATTTCGGGATACCCGGCGTAAAGAAAGCAGCCGCGGTAAACATGATCGGTGCAGTCTCCCCTGCCACTTTTGCCGTGCCCAGGATGGCACCGGTGAGAATTCCTGGCAGAGCAGTCGGAAGAACTACCTTCCAGATGGTTTGCCATTTGGTGGTTCCACAGGCAAGAGATGCCTCCCGAAAACTGTAAGGAACTGCTTTGATGGCCTCCTCAGAGGTTGATATGATATAAGGGAGGATCATCACCGCCAGCGTAAAAGAACCCGCGAGCAAACTCATCCCAAAATTAAAGGTAATCACAAAAACGGAAAGACCAAATAGGCCAAAGACGACAGAAGGAACCCCTGCTAAGGTGTAGATCGACATGTTGACTGAATTGAGTAAAAATCCAGGCTTTGAATATTCAGCCAAAAAAATAGCTGTCGTTACCCCAATCGGGATGATGACAACCATGCAGATGATGGTCAACAATATCGTTCCTACGATCACTGGGAGGATACCCCCTTTGGTCATTGATTCAATGGGAGGTTTTGTTATAAAGTCCCAACTTAAAGCTTTTACACCATTCAGAGCGACAAAAAGCAATATGATGATTAAAATGACGGCACCTGTAAAGCCTAAGGTTCGAATCAGGGATAAGAAAAACCCCTCTTTGAGATTAAATTTTCTCTTATGGACCAACTCAAAAGGAGCGTGCTTATTCCCTTCCCCTTGAATCATACCTTTTCTCCTATTTTGATGGCGCGATACTTTTTTGAAATGAAATCAGAAATCAAACTCAAAACGAGAGTGATGAGGAAAAGAATTGCCCCGACTCCAAAAAGAGCGTGATAGTGAAGGCTACCATGAGCCGCTTCTGCCATCTCTGCAGCAATTGCCGAGGGCATGGGTCGGATCGGATCAAAAATCCAATGAGGGATCACTGCTGCCCCACCTGCCACCATCAACACGATCATCGTTTCGCCAATGATCGTCCCGATCCCTAAGATCACTGCAACACTGAGGCCCGAGACAGAGGCCGGTACGACTACCTTATAAATCGTTTCCCATTTTCCTGCGCCGAGAGCATAGGAGGCTTCCCGGTAGGTTCGAGGGACGGCTGTAAGGGCATCTTCGGCAATACTTGAGATCACAGGAATCGCCCTCACAGTCAGCATGAGTGCGGCGGTAAACATATTGAGACCGGATGAAATAAAAAATTTGTTATAACAAAAATCAGCAAGAGTCGTGGAAATGAAGGGCAGCGAGGTATTTCTCAATAGTTCAGGGAGCCTTTCGGCAAGTAGGGAAGAGAGCCAATTTGAGAGGATTGGGGCAATGATCACCATCCCAAAAAAACCCAAAACAACGGAAGGAAAACTGGCTAACATTTCAATCAAGGGTTTCAAAAATTCCCTTATCTTATAATGAGCTATTTCAGCAATATAGATGGCTGTAGCGAGGCCTAAGGGAATGGCAATGATGGCGGTTAGGCCAGTGACGGTCAGGGTACCGGCAATGAGAGGGAGCATCCCGAATTTAGGTGGATCAGAAGTGGGGTACCATTGAGTGCCCAAAATCACATGATAAAAACCGGCTCGATAGAAGACTTCAAAGGCTTCCTTAAAAAGGAAAAAAGCAATGAGCAAAAGCACAATAACTGAAACAAAACCCACTGAGCTGATTATGATTTCAACGAATTTTTCTTTGGTTTGCCATTTCAAAGGGATATACTTCCTCAAATAAATTTGATCCCATTTTATCGATAGGGGAAATGAATGTCAATAAAAGGAAAGGAACCCTTATAGGTTCCTCTCCTTTTCCAAAGATGGAAGAGTGAAGACAGCTGGCTATTTAATTGAGACTTACATACTTAACCTTTTTCACGATCTCCTGACCTTCACTGGAAAGCTGAAAGGAAATGAATTTTGCAATCACACCGCTTGGTTTCCCATTCGTATACATGAAGAGTCCCCGAGCAATGGGCCATGAACCGTCACGTACTGCACCTTCTGAAGCTGTCTTACCCTCCACTTGGAGGATTTTAACGGATTTGTCCATATAACCAATTCCGATATAACCAATGGCGTAAGGATTCTGCGAAACGGTCTGAACCATCTGCCCATTTGATGCAACCAGGAGAGCATCAGCCCGAACAGGATCTTTCTTGAGCACTTTCTCTTCCCACACCTCATAGGTGCCTGAGCTCGTGTCTCTCGAGACCACAGAAATCGGCCGATTGGGGCCTCCGATTTCACTCCAGCTCTTGATTTTCCCATTATAAATATCCCTTAGCTGCTGCATCGTAAGGTTATCGATCTTCATGGAAGGATGGACTATTGGGATAATGCCATCTAAAGCGACTTTATGGGGTGTCAACATCACCCCTTTGGCTTTCCCAGAATCAATCTCCTTATCCTTTGCCTCTCTTGAACTGGTGGCAATATGGGTCGTGCCGTCGATGAGCGCCTTGAGTCCTGTCCCCGAGCCACTGCCGGTTACAAAAACCTTTACATCCGGGTGTTTTTTCATGAACTCTTCAGCTGCCCT
>JACAEV010000151.1 GCA_013388645.1 Syntrophaceae bacterium
ATAATGGCAAAAGTTTGTGACATCTGCGGAAAAGGACCAGTCTTTGGCCATAATGTGAGTCACGCCAACAACAAGACTCGAAAGGTATGGTATCCCAACCTCCATAAGGTAAAGACCTTCAAAGAAGGAAGAACGGTTCGAATGAAGGTCTGCTCCAGATGCCTCCGGTCAGGGTCAATCATTAAAGCCGCCTAATCCAATAAGGATGGGGCAAATAGCAGAGAGCATAGGGTTTAAACTCTTTGCGATATACCCTTTGCAAAGCATTAGGCTTCCGCCTGTGTTTCCACTCTCAATCTTTCAACTCGGTGGACCCCCTTAATTTTTTCGAGAGCCCGGATCACTTTATTGAGGTGGTTTAAATCTCGAATCTCTATTTCGAAAGTGCTGATGGCTTTCTTATCGTCGGTCGTATCCACTCTGGCGTTCCTGATATTGGCCTCCGTGGAAGAAAGGGAATTGCTAATTTCAGCCAACAACCCTTTTTTATCTTCAGAAGAGATACGAATTCGAACCGGGTAACTGTATTCCTTGGTCGAATCCCATTCCACTTCGACCTTGCGATGCGGATCATCATCCATCGCATTCTGGCAGTCAGCAGTATGAATGGTTACGCCTCTCCCCCGAGTGATGAATCCCACTACTTTATCGCCAGGGACTGGATTGCAGCATCCTGCATAGCGCACCAACACATTATCCACTCCCTTGATGAGAAGGGCATCCTTGGGGCTACGGGTGATTTTATGAACGAAGTGTTTGAATCGCCCTTCCTTGAGCACCTCTTTTTGTTGCTCCAATTTTTCCTGAGGAAGGATCTTTCCAATAATTTGATTGACCGTGATCTTTCCATAACCCACCGCTGCGATGAGGTCCTCAATCCCTTGAAAGCTGAATTCACTTGCCACTCTAGCCAAGTCTCCGGATTTGATTAATTTGGCTTGCTGGAGGTCATATTTTCGAAGCTCCTTTTCCAGAATCTCTTTCCCGAGGGTGACGGATTTCTCCCTTTCTTCTGCTGTAAACCATTGACGTATTTTTGTTTTGGCCCGTGAGGTTTTGACAAATTTAAGCCAATCCTTGCTGGGTTTTTGATTGGGAGAAGTCATGATCTCCACTGTGTCCCCACTCCGAAATTCATATCTTAGCGGGACGATCTTACCATTCACCTTTGCTCCGACACAATGATTCCCAATATCGGAATGAATGCTGTAGGCAAAATCGACCGGCGTGGAGCCGATGGGGAACTGTTTGACCTCCCCCTTGGGAGTGAAGATGTAGACCTCGTGCGGGAAGAGGTCCACCTTTACGCTCTCAATAAATTCTCGATCGTCTTTCAAATCTCGTTGCCATTCGAGGAGCTGCCTCAGCCAGGTGAATCGTTTATCGTCCGATTCTTCTAACATCTTTCCTTGTTTGTATTTCCAATGAGCAGCGATTCCTTCCTCTGCAATCCGATGCATCTCTTGAGTTCGGATCTGAATCTCAATCCGTTCCCCATAGGGACCGATCACCGAGGTGTGAAGGGATTGGTACATATTTTCCTTGGGGAGTCCGATATAATCCTTGAATTTCCCTGGAATGGGTTTCCAGAGAGAGTGGATGATGCCCAGCACGTCATAACATTCTTTCATGGAATTGACGACGACTCGAAAAGCGGTAATGTCATAGACTTGATCGAAATCGATGTTCTGGTCTTTCATTTTTAGGTAGATGCTATAAATCTGTTTTAAACGTCCGGTCACCTCCCCCGTGATTCGATTTTCGTAGAGCTTCTTTACCAAGATTCGTTTTACTTCATCTATGTAACGGGTCCGTTCCTTCTCCTTTTTGGCAATCTTCTTTCGAATCTCCTCGTAGAGCTCCGGATGGAGGTGTTGAAAGGCCAAATCTTCTAACTCCGATTTGATCCAGTCAATGCCGAGCCGATGGGCCAAGGGGGCATAGATGTCGAGAGTTTCCTGGGCGATCTCCAACTGTTTTTCAGGGGTGTGGTATTTGAGAGTTCGCATATTATGTAAGCGGTCAGCTAATTTGATGAGGATGACCCGAATGTCTTTGACCATCGCTAAAATCATCTTACGAAAATTCTCTGCCTGGTGTTCTTCGGAAGATCGCAGAGAGATTTGGCTGATCTTGGTCAAGCCATCCACCAACTGGGCAATTTCCTCTCCGAAGTTTTCCTGGATCTCTTTGAGAGTGGCCAGGGTGTCCTCCACCGTGTCATGGAGGAACCCGGTCGCTACACTGGCCACATCGAGTTTTAGTTGAGTTAAAATTCCAGCCACTTCCAGGGGATGATTCAGATAGGGCTCTCCGGAAAGACGGACCTGTCCAAGATGAACTTTGGCGGAAAAAACATAGGCCTTTCTGAGGAGGTCCGTGTCGGCATTGGGGTTATAGGCCGTCAGTCTTTCAAGGATGTCATTGAACCTTAACATTTTAATTCATCATACTCGCAACTATTAGAAAATTCAAGAGGGTTGCACCCTGACCGTCGATGGGATGCCTTACTGAAGCGTAGGGAAATCCGTCAATCGGGCAGTGATGTCTTCGAATCAATTATGAAAAGTTTTGACAGTGAATAAAATAGAATCTATAATGATTTGCCTGAAGTTTTTGGATGAATATTACTTAGAAAATAACTTTCAAATCCCCTCCTTTGCTAAAGGGGAGGAGGGAGGGTAATGATTTTCATGGTTCGCGAATGGCCTAACGGCCTCGGGCAATTACGTAGAAAATAAAAGTCGTTGGTTTAAGGGTTAAGGTAAAGACGCCGGTTTAGTAAATGGGTTGGGTCATTGGTGTTTCCGCCATAGGCGGATTCAACTTAGATGGAAAAGATTTCACTTCACCTAATCTGGCTTCCTAACCATTGCCCTAACCTTAAAACCATTTTCGTCGTTCGAAGTTGACACAGCCGTCATGAAACATAAGGATGAAGCGCATTAGGATGAAACGCATTTTATTAATTTTAGTCATTGCTGTGATCATTGGCGGTCTTCTCTATTATTACTTTACGCAAGACAAAAAGGAAGGGAACGACGTTATCAAGGTGTCTGGGATGATTGAGGCCACAGAGGTGGATGTGGGATTCAAGGTTGCGGGAAGAATTGTCAGCCTTTCTGTCCAGGAAGGGGATTGGGTTGAAAATAAGAAGGTTTTGGCAAAATTGGATGATGAAGATTTACGGAACCGATTTGAATTGGCGAAGGCCACACTAAATTCAGCGCAGGCCAAATTGAGCAAGTTATTGGCAGGTTCGAGGCCAGAGGAAATCAGAGAAGCAGAGGCGGTTCTTTTTCAGGCGAAGTCCGATCTGGAAAATAAACAAGCCCACTATGAGCGAATGAAGCCTCTTTTTGAGCGAGGGGTGATACCCAAAGATTCTCTGGATAATGCAGAAGCCGGTTTTAAAATGGCCAAAGCCAATTTTCAAAAAGCTACAGAGAATTACAATCTCATCAAGGAGGGGCCGAGAAAAGAGGATATCGAAGATGCCAAAGCCCAGGTGGAGCAGGCCCGGGCTTCTTTGAAACTGGCGGAAACTCAGCTCAGTTACACGGTGCTCCATTCCCCCCTTTCAGGTGTGGTGTTAGTCAAATCGGGTGAAGTCGGTGAAGTGGTCAATCCAGGGACTTCCATTCTCACCTTGGCTGATCTTGAAAACGTCTGGCTGAAGGCGTATATTCCGGAGACAGACCTCGGTAAAGTCAAATGGGGCCAAGAGGTCATCGTAACCACTGACCTTAAGCCGAAAAAAGAGTATAAAGGGAAGATTTCTTTTATTTCCTCTCAGGCCGAATTTACTCCCAAAAGCATTCAAACGGAAAAAGAGAGGGTGACCTTGGTTTACCGTATTAAAGTGGACATTCCCAATCCGGACCGAGAATTGAAGCCAGGAATGCCAGCTGATGGGCGGATTTTACTGACATCCTCATCTGTCTCTTTGGGTAAAGGTGATACCAAGTAATAAACTTGGTGTTATAGAGGTCCATTGATTGACAGTTTAAAATAATAACAACATCGATTTGGAAAATCCCTCCTAACCTCCCTTTTTCTAAGGGAGGAATTATCCCTCTTTGGCAAAGAGGGGTGAGGGGAGATTTTACAATGCCTATGTCAATTCAATTGGTATTTCCAAACCTGCCGGCAGGCAGAGATTTTGAAATTTGGATTTTCGTATTTCATGTTCTCCATTCAAACCACCCACCTCACTAAAAAATTTGAATCATCGGTTGCCGTTAAAGATCTGAACGTAGAGGTCAAGACAGGGGAGATTTTTGGTCTGGTAGGTCCAGATGCATCCGGAAAAACGACGACATTGCGGATGTTAGTCGGCATTCTTCCTCCGGATGAGGGAGATGCCATCGTTGCGGGTTGTGATATTCGGAAAGAGACAGAGCCTTTGAAAGAAAGGGTAGGGTATCTTCCCCAACGGTTTGGACTCTATGGGGATCTGACCGTTCTCGAAAACATCCATTTTTTTGCGGATCTCTATCAGGTCTCGAGGAAGATTCGATTAGACAGGATAGAACGGCTTCTTCAGTTTGCCAATCTAAAACCTTTTGGGAAACGGAAGGCTCAAGACCTATCAGGGGGGATGAAACAAAAATTAGGTCTGATTTGTGCATTGATCCACACCCCTCAAATCCTCTTTCTCGACGAACCGACGACAGGAGTGGATCCTCTTTCTCGAAGAGATTTTTGGATCATTCTTTATGATTTATTGAAGGAAGGAGTGACGATCCTCTTTTCCACCTCCTATCTGGACGAGGCGGAACGATGCAGTCGCATCGGAATGATTCATCAAGGAGAGCTTTTAATTGCGGATACTCCTTCCGCGGTTAAAGCTCAAATGAAAGGAAAGATTTTAGAGCTTCGGACCGAGAATAATCAGAGAAGCCTTCGGATATTGGAAGGGATTAAATTACTTCGGGGGTTTGTCTTGTCCGGAGATAAAATTCATGTCCTCGTCGATGATGCGGAGCAAGGGGAGAGGATGATCCGAGATGTGCTCAAGGCAAGAGGGATGGGTATTTTAGATCTGATCGTCGTCAGGCCCTCTCTTGAAGATGCCTTTGTGTCGATGGTCAGTTCCAAATCCCCCCATCCCCCCTTTGCTAAAGGGGGGTGAGAGGGGATTATCATTTTGCACTGGAGATTTCTTTATGACTTCTATCGCAGTCGAAGCAGAAGATCTGGTTAAGACCTTCGGGGATTTCGTCGCCGTGGATCATATTCACTTCCAGGTGAAGAGGGGAGAGATCTTTGGGTTTTTAGGACCCAATGGGGCAGGGAAGTCTACCACCATTCGAATGCTTTGTGGCCTCTTGACTCCTACTTCTGGAAGGGGCAAGGTGGCCGAGTTCGATCTCGTCAATGAGCCAGAGAAGATTAAACAGGTGATCGGTTATATGTCCCAGAAATTCTCACTTTATGACGACTTAACGGTCAGAGAAAACCTTCATTTTTTTGGAGGAATCTATGGCCTCTGCGGTTCTCCCCAAAAAGAAAGAGAACAAATCGTTTTGGATATGATTCAGCTCGCAGACCGGCGAGATCAAATGACCCGGACTCTCGCTGTCGGATGGAAGCAAAGGCTGGCATTGGGTTGCTCGATTCTACATGAGCCTTCCATTCTTTTTTTGGATGAACCCACTTCTGGAGTCGATCCCATTTCAAGAAGAAATTTTTGGAGCCTCATTCAGCAGATGGCAGAAAGGGGAGTGACCATCTTTGTCACGACCCATTACATGGACGAAGCAGAATATTGTGACCGATTGGCATTAATTTACGAAGGAAGGATTATCGCCTTGGGAACCCCGTTTGAACTTAAATTGAAAACCATGGCGCATGGGATTCTGGAAGTCGAGTGTGATCCACTCGTCTCTGCCTTGGACTTACTGAAGAAGGAATCCTGGGTCTCGGAGACGGCTGTATTCGGCGATTCTCTTCATATCATTGGCCAAGAGGGAATCGATTTGGAACAGGAGATCACGCTTCTCTCTCAAAGGCATGGAATTCGTCTGAAACGAATGGAGCGCATCAGACCATCTCTGGAGGACGTCTTCGTTTCAATCATCACCCAAGAGGAAAGGGGATGAAGTTTTCTCGTACGTGGGCGATTGCCCGAAAAGAGTGGTTTCACATCTTCCGAGATTGGAGAAGTTTGGGACTGGTCATCCTGATGCCAGTCCTGTTGATGCTTCTGTTCGGTTATGCCGTCACCCTGGATGTGAAGAAAGTGCCGATGGGAGTTTTGGATCGCGATAAAAGCCAGGAGAGCCTCTCTTTCATCTATCGGTTTAGCGCTTCTCCCTACTTTCATCTACGCCTCTTTGCAGAGGATGAAAAAGAGATCAAAAAGCTGATCGATCGGGGTGAGGTGAAGATGGGACTGATCCTGCCCTGGGATTTTTCACGGACGATCAAAGCCGGGAAAAAGGCGGCCGTTCAAGTATTACTCGATGGGTCGGATTCCAATACAGCCAATATCATATTGACTTATGTTCAAGGGGTTGCAAGGGAGTTTAATTTAGAGAAGACCTTCTTGAAGATAGAACGATTGGGTGGACAAAAACTAAAACCACCCGTTGAGGGTCGTCCCAGAATCTGGTTTAATGAGGAACTTGAATCGAAGAATTATTTTATCCCCGGCCTGGTGGCGGTGATCATGTCGATTATCGGAGTCCTCTTGACCGGTCAAGTGATTGTTCGAGAATGGGAACGGGGAACGATGGAACTTCTCATTTCCACGCCGGTTCGGAAAGAGGAGTTAATTATTGGAAAATTGTTTCCATATTTTTTCCTGGGCCTTCTTGATTTATCCTTGGCCGTATGGATGGGAACATGGGTCTTCGAAGTACCCTTTAGGGGAAGTCTCCTTCTTCTCTTTCTTCTCTCTTGTATCTATATCCTCGTCGCCCTGGCACTCGGTATGACCATCTCCACCAATGCGAGAACTCAAATCTTAGCCAATCAGATGGCTATGGTGATTGGTTTTCTTCCCACTTTTCTCCTCTCAGGGTTTACTTTCGTCATTGCGAACATGCCATTCTGGCTTCAGTTGATCACCTATGTGATTGCGCCCAGATATTATGTGACCCTTCTCAAGGAAATCTTTCTAAAAGGAGCAAATCTCTCTTTTCTCTGGACGGAAACAATCATTTTGGTCGGGATGGCTCTGGTGGGGCTGTGGACAGCGACCCTGAGTTTTAAAAAGGAATTGAGGTGAGAATATAAGGAATGATGGAATAATGGGAAATTAATCAAAGAGGAATTGAGAAAAATCTTTCCTCACTATTCCATTGTTCCAATCTTCCAAAATTCCAAGAAGAGGTTTATGTTTAACCGCGTTCGGTTTCTTTTTGTCAAAGAATTAATCCAGGTTCTCAGAGATAAACGTTTGAGGATCACCCTCATCTTTCCGCCCATTTTTCAATTGATCATCTTTGGTTATGCGGCCAACCTGGATGTGAAAAATATCAATACGGCAGTGCGAGATCTTGATCAGAGTGTGGAATCCAGAGAACTCATCGATCGATTTAGGGGTTCGAAATATTTCAATATCGTCTTTTACCCTCAACATCCTAAGGAAATTGAAGCGCTCATCACAAAGAGTAAGGTCATTCTCAGTCTTGAAATCCCGAGCGATTTTTCAAGGAAATTGAAAAAGGGAGATACCGCCACGGTCCAGATCATTCTTGATGGAACCGAATCCAATACCGCCATGATCGCATTGGGTTATTTGGGGCGAATTCTTTCAGAATATTCGACCGCGATCATGATCAAGAGGTTGAATCGAGAAGGGGTGGTGGGTTTTGAAGAAGCGGGGGTGGAGCTCGAACATCGGATCTGGTTTAATCCGAATGTGGAAAGCCGACTTTTTTATGTCCCTGGGGTGATTGCCTCCATCGCCTTTCTGCTCCCTATCATCCTGACGGCCCAAGCCATTGTGCGGGAAAGAGAGATTGGAACTCTTGAACAGATCATGGTGACCCCCATTCGGTCCTGGGAGTTGATGTTGGGCAAAACCCTCCCGTTTGCGATGATCGGCCTTGCAGATGCCATGATGATCGCCCTCATCGGAGTCTTTTGGTTCGAAGTCCCTTTTCGAGGAAATCCGTTGATACTTCTTTTGGGAAATGTCTTTTTTCTTATGAGTTCAGTCGGCATTGGTCTTTTCATCTCCACGATTTCCTCGACACAGCAGCAAGCACAGATTTCAACTTTCTTTTTTATGATGCCAGCATTCATCCTATCGGGTTTTGCCTTTCCATTGGAGAACATGCCGGAGTGGCTTCAAACAATTACCTATGCTAACCCTTTACGATATTTCCTCATCATCATCCGAGGTGTCTTTTTAAAGGGGAATGGGCTGGATATTCTCTGGCCTCAGATGTTGGCATTGATGATCTTGGGTGGCTTTACCATCACCTTGAGTTCCCTGAGGTTTCAGAAGAGACTGAAATGAGATGATTAACAGAACATTGGAAGAAAGGAATATGTGTTGACTACCGGAATGTTGGGATACTGGAATATTGGAATATTGGGCAAGAAAGTTAGGATCAGTCTTATTTGTGTCATGATTCCATCATTCCATCATTCTAATTTCCTATAAGGGCGGACTACAGGTGAAATTTCATGCGACGGTTCCTAATGAACATTTACCGAATCCTTTACCAGACTTATGGTTCCAGACACTGGTGGCCAGGGGACACTCCTTTTGAAGTGATGGTGGGTGCGATTTTAACCCAGAACACCTCCTGGAGAAATGTGGAGAAGGCGATTGAGAAGTTAAGAGGGAAAGGGGTTTTAAATCCGGCGGGGATTCACCATCTCAGGAAATCGCAGTTGGCTTCATTCATTAAATCGTCAGGCTATTTTCGAATTAAGGCGGACCGGTTAAAGTGTTTTATCGATTTTTTGTTTAGAGAGTATGATGGAAATATCAACAGGATGAGGAGAGAGAAGCTAAGAGCGTTGAGAGAAAAACTCCTTAACGTGAGGGGGATCGGGCCCGAGACGGCAGATAGCATTCTCCTCTATGGCTTAAGGAAGCCCATCTTTGTGGTAGATGCCTATACTAAACGAATCCTATCACGGCATGGATTGATTTCAGAAGAGGCTTCTTATGATGAGGTTCAAAAATTCTTCATGGGACATCTCCCCAGGGATGAGAAGCTATTTAATGAGTACCATGCCCTTCTCGTTCACCTTGGAAAAATGTTGTGTAAAAAGAAACCGAGATGTGAAATCTGCCCCCTGAAGGACGTGAGGCGTGAAGCGGAGGGCGTTAGGCGAAAGAAATGTCTTTAGATAAAAAAACCCTTCACCCCTCAAGGCTTACGGCTGACAGGAAAAGAATGGCTTACTGGGAAAAAGAGATTCGCAGTTTGATGGGGAAGGCGATCCATCGTTACGATTTGATTCAGGAAGGAGATCGGATTCTGGTGGGAGTGTCCGGTGGAAAAGATAGCCTGACTTTGCTGCACCTTCTCCACGAGCGCCGCAAGCGAGTCCCTATTCATTATGAACTCTTCCCGGTTTACATTGACCTTGGCTTTAGATCTGGACGAGCTGAAATCCTAAAGAATTTTTTTGAAACAAAAGGACTCCCTTACCACATTGAGTTCACCGATATCGGGAGGCGGGCGAACAGCTCTGAAAATCGGGAAAACCCCTGTTTCCTCTGCGCCTGGGAGAGAAGAAAACGCCTGTTTCATCTTGCTCACCATTTCAAGTGCAACAAGATTGCCCTTGGTCATCACCAAGACGATATCATTGAAACTCTTCTCCTTAATATTTTTTTCAGTGCTGAGATCAGTACAATGGTCCCTTCGCAGAGCTTGTTTAAGGGAAAGATTACCCTCATTCGGCCTCTGGCCTTAATCGAGGAGAAGAAGATAGAAAGATTTGCTCGGGAGATGAAATTACCCTTCGGTCCAAGTGGTTGTCCGAGTTCCGGAAAGACGAAAAGAAAAGTCATTAAAGATCTGATTGAGGATCTGAGCAAGAGAAACCGTAAGGTGAAAGGAAATATCTTCCGCGCTATTTCCAACATTAAATTGGATTATACCTTGACGCCTGAGGGTCATTCTCGCTAAAATGGGAACGGACCATTGCAAGACGTGACCCCAAATAACCTTAAATCAACAAGAAAAAGATGGAAGTCAATATTGAAAAAAGTTAAAATAGTTCAAAAAAGAGGGCTACCTTCTTATTTAAAAATAATAGAAGAGGCAGGCCAGAAGGGAGGAACAAAAAATGTGTGAGGGGATTACCAGAAGAAGTTTTTTGAGGAATTCGGTTATCGGTGGTGTGGCCTTGAGTACCGGCGTTGGGATCTATGAACTGTCATACGCTCAGGCAACCAACATTCGGTTCAGCACATGGCATGCCCCGATGAGTAGAGAAGTCAAGACGGTTTGGGAACCTATGCTTGAGGAGTTGAAAAAGAAAAGTGGAAATAAAATTACTTCCACCATGTATGCTGGAGGAGCTCTCGGGAAAGGCCCTGAACATTTCGACATCGTTGCCAAAGGCCTATCGGATATGGGCTATTTCACGGCCACCTGGACGCCAGGGCGGTTTCCTCTTTCAGATGTCCTTTCGTTAGCCGTTTGGGTGGACGGGAAGGATATTGGCACAGATATCGGCAATGCGATGTATGAGCGGATTCTCCACAGAGAGTTTAAAGATGTAAAGGTGATCGAGCTAAACGGTTGCATTCAATCCTTCCTGTGGACAAAAAAACCCATTCGATCCTTAGCCGATACGAAAGGGTTAAAGATCAGGACACCGGGGGGCCATCAGACCAATTATATCAAAGCTCTTGGAGCTGAGCCGATCTTGATGCCCCTGGGAGATGTCTACCTTGCCGTGGAGACAGGGACAGTAGATGGTCTCGTGACATGCCCCCCTATTTTCCTTTCTTTCAAGCTAAATGAGGTAGCGAAACATGGGGTCGTTGCAACCTTTGGATGTGTGACAGAAGGGGTGGTCATGAATCTCGAAAGCTGGAAAAAAGTCCCGGATGACCAGAAGAAGATCATTGAAGCCGTGTGCAGAAATCCTTTCAAAACAACAGGAGGTCTGACTAAGGAGGTTTATAAAGTCATGATGAAGGAGCTTACTGACAAGGGCGTAAATCTTTATAATCTTCCTTCTGATGAGGCAGAACGCTGGTATGAAGGTTTCAGGGAGGTGACGAGGAAGTGGGTTGCCGATTTGGAGGGGAAGGGACTTCCAGCTAAAGAGGTGGTGAAGATGTATAACCAGGAATGTGAGAAGAGAGGGGTGAAAGTTGTCGCTTTCCCGCGAGAATGGGCATGAGAGGCTCTAAAAAATAAGTTGATGGTAAAGGAAGGGGCGACTTCGATCGCCCCTTCCTTGTTGAAAGATTTCGGTCATGAATCTAAAAAAACTGATCCAGCGTGTTAATTTTTATGTTTGTGGAGTGGGAATGTGCCTGCTCGTTCCACTCATGTTGCTCACCACCTCTGACGTGGTGGGGAGAAAATTCTTTTCCAAAACCATTCCGGGTTCCTTTGAACTGTCTGAATATATACTGGCTATCTTCATCCTGCTTGGCGCTGCTTACACCCAGCAGGTGAAGGGGCATGTCGGAGTGGACTTTATCACCTCACGATTATCTCCTCGTGTTAGAGCCGTCTGCCAAATCATAACTATTTTCCTCAGCCTTTTTATTATCACCATCCTTATCTGGCAGGGATGGATTGAGGGAATTAGAGAACGGACGGTTTCAGATATGTTGAGGATCCCTCAGTACCCTTTCCGATTGCTGGTAGCCATAGGGGGATTCCTTCTCTGGCTGGAACTTCTGATTGACCTTTTCAGTGTGCTTGGAAAGCTCAAGAGGAGGGAAGCGTGAACCCTGTCACCATCGGAATTTTAGGGAGCGCATTGCTTCTTTTCCTATTATTTTTAGGCATGCCCATTGCCTTTGTCATGATGTTTGTAGGCTTCCTGGGCATTAGTTATTTGACTTCCCTCCAAGCGGCATTGCCTGTGGTGGCAAAAACCGTTTATGAGACGGCATCGTATTATCCTTATACGATTATTCCTCTGTTTATCCTGATGGGAGGTTTTGCAGGGAGTGCAGGAATCACCCGAGAACTCTATGAAACTTTTGATAAGTGGTTCAGGAAGTTACCCGGAGGTCTGGGGATTGCAACGATTACCTCGTGCGCATTTTTTGCTGCCCTGAGCGGTTCCTCGGTGGCAGCTTCAGCCGCGATGGGAACGATCGCCATTCCCGAAATGAGACGATTCAATTACGCTCCAAAATTAGCGGTTGGTACGGTGGCAGCTGGAGGAACACTTAGTTTTCTCATTCCGCCATCCCTTGGGTTTGTGGTTTATGGCATGCTGACTGAACAATCGATCGGAAAGCTTTTAATCTCCGGGATCTTTCCGGGAATTCTCCTCTCCTTTGCCTTTGTAACCATTATTATCTTCCAAGTGAAGTTAAATCCAAGCCTTGCTCCAATCACTCCAGGAAAGGTGAGTTTTAAGGAGAAACTTCTTGCCTTTTCAGGGATATGGGAGACACTGCTCGTATTTTTTATTGTCATGGGTGGAATCTATGGTGGTTTCATTAATCCAACGGAAGCGGGTGCGATCGGCGCCACCGCCCTTTTTGTCATTGTTCTTTTGAAGAAGAAATTGAGTTTACATAGTCTGTCTGCCTCTCTTCTCGAAGCGGTCCGGATTTCGGTATTGGTTCTTTTTCTTGTTGCCGGGGCAAATGTCTTCAGTTATTTTCTTGCACTTTCAACAATTCCCACGGCTGTTTCTTCCTGGATGGCTGGCCTTCATATCTCTCGATATTTCATTCTCGCTATTATTATCTTTATTTATTTGATTCTCGGCTGTTTCTTGGATGCCATCTCCATGATGGTCTTGACCATGCCGGTCGTTTTTCCTGTTGTGAAAACCCTGGGTTTTGATCCGATCTGGTTTGGCGTTATCTGCGTGATCATGATGGAGGCAGGACTGATCACACCGCCTGTTGGATTAAATGTTTACACTCTGGCTGGAGTCGTTAAGGATGTCCCCATGCAAACGATTTTTAGAGGCGCGATGCCATTTCTTATTTCAATGATCATCATCGTCATCCTCATTACGATTTTTCCGAAGATTGCACTCTTCCTGCCCAGCATGATGGGGAGGTAGTCTCTCATGAAGAAAATGTCAAATATCAAAGCCCAACGTTCAAATAATGTTCAGGTTACAGAAAGGCGTCGTTTAAGAAAGAATAATTCAATTTAGGGAAAAAAATAAAATAATTGATAAAAAGGAGAGACAGAATATGGCATTGTTACCCGAGGTGAAGAAGCATTATGGAAAACAGAAATTTCTTATTGATGGAGAATGGGTGGAGTCGAAATCCACTCTGCTTCATCAAAACACGAACCCGGCCACAGGGGAAGTGATTTCAGAATTTCCGGAGGCAACAAAAGAAGAAGCGCGAGCAGCGGTCATGGTTGCCCATAGGGCATTTGAGAAGTGGAGGAATATGCCTCTTCGTGATCGGGCTCGTCTTCTCTTCGACATGAGGGGGAAATTTGAAGAAAACTTTGAAGAACTTTCACGCATCCTTGTTCAGGATCACGGTAGGACAATCGAGGAGGCCAGAGGATCGGTGAGAAGGGTCATTGAGAATATCGAGTCTGCCTGTTCTGCTGTGTATGGGTTGACCCAAAGGAACGAACACATGGATCAAGTGGCAGACGGCATCGATCAATATCTCGTCTGGGAACCCCTGGGGGCTTTCCTTATCATTACACCAGGTAATATTCCCATGCATGCTTGGTCCTCTTTTGTGCCATATGGCCTCGCGGCGGGCTGTACCATGGTAGTCAGTCCGAGCAGGCAATGCCCTGTTGCTTCAGAGGCTATTTGCAAAGTAGCGCAAGAGACAGGTTTCCCACCCGGGGTTTTAAACTTGATCCACGGAGGAAGAACGATCAACAAAGAGATATTATCTCAGCCAGAAATCAAAGGAGTAGGTTTCATCGGATCGAATCGGGCGGGCTGGGAGCTCTTTGGACTCTGTGGCAAGCTTGGGAAAACTTCTTCCATTAATGGAAATGGCAAGAATCATGTGGTCATCATGCCCGATGCAGATCTTGATTCCGGAATTCAGTGGTTGCTTAGAGGCTGTTTTGGAATGTCAGGACAGCGGTGCCTGGGGGTGGATAACATTGTCATCATTGGGGAGATCTTTGATGAGGTAAAAACTAAATTTAAAGAAGCCGCTGCAAAGATGAAATTGGGTTATGGATTGAATACAGAGACGGAACTGGGGCCGATGACCACTCAGGCTGGAAAAGAAAAAGTCGTCGATTGGATTGAAAAATCATTGGCCGAAGGAGCAAAGATGGTTCTCGATGGAAGAGGTGTTAAGGTAAAGGATTACCCGAAAGGTTATTTCCTTGGCCCCACTATCCTTGATGATGTGAATGTGGATATGCCGATGGCCAAAGAGGAAGCTTTCGGCCCAGTTGCTGCGCTGATCAGGGGGGAGCGTCTTGAACAGGCGATCGAGTGGATTAACACGAAGACGAATCTTGGGCATACAGCATGTATCATGACAAGAGATGGCCGGAATGCCCGAAAATTCATCAGAGAGGTCAATGTAGGGAATGTGGGGGTCAATGTAGGGGTGGCACAACCCTACGCCTTTTTCCCCCTTGGATCGAGAAGGGAATCATTTGTCGGGACAGCCAAATCAAGGATGGCCTCGATGAGGATGTTTATGGATGAAAAGACCGTCGTGGCAAGGTGGATTTAGATGATCACCTTTATGTTAAATGGAAAAGAGATTCAAGTAGAAGTTCCTCCTCACTGGACTCTGTTAAGGCTCCTTCGGGAAAAGCTTTGTCTCACCGGCACGAAAGAAGGGTGTGGAATCGGAGAATGTGGGAGTTGCACCGTGTTGTTGGATGGGATGCCTGTGAACGCCTGTTTGATATTGGCCCCCAAGGTGGAGGGGAGAAGAGTGGAAACCATCGAAGGCCTCGGGAGTCGAGAATCCCTTCATCCGCTGCAAAAATCCTTTATGGATCATGGGGCGATTCAATGTGGTTTTTGCACTCCAGGGATATTGATGTCCTCTAAAGCACTGTTAGAGAAAAATTCTCAGCCGAACCGAGAGGAGATCAAGGAGGCGATCTCAGGTCATCTCTGCCGGTGTACAGGATATCATCAAATCATTGAAGCGATTGAAGCACTTAAAGAATAATTCATTCAATTTCGAAGCACGACATTTGAAAAAAGATGTTAAATCCTAAACTTGAAATCCCCTGCCTACCGGCGGGCAGGTAATCTCTAAACAGACTCAAATGTCCAAAGGATAAAACTCAAAACGGCATGACTTAGAAAATATTTGATTCAATGGCCGAGAAATCAAACTTGTTTTTTGAGTTTTGTAATTTGAATTTATTTAGGATTTAGAGTTTAGTGTTTGGAGTTTTAAAATTCTATGATTCCTCCTTTTGAATATAAAATTCCAAATACGATTGAAGAAACTTGCGATTTGTTGTGGAAGGCTAAGGGGAAAGCCAAGATCATTG
Organism: Syntrophaceae bacterium; assembly: GCA_013388645.1. GTDB lineage: Bacteria > Desulfobacterota > BSN033 > BSN033 > UBA1163 > UBA1163. Next base: position 15,600 of record JACAEV010000151.1, read on the forward strand.
CCGGTGGAACCGACCTGGTGATTGGCCTCCGCAATGGGGATCAGGCCCCCTCCGTCATCATCGATATCACAAGAATAGAGCAACTCCGGAAAATTGAAGAAAAAAACAGCACCCTTTCTATTGGCGCTACGGTGACCCATTCCGAGATTGCCTCTTCTCCCTCAGTGAGGAAATACGGAAAAGTATTATCCGATGCTGCTTCAGAGATTGGTTCTCCTCAGATTAGAAACGTCGGTACCATCGGGGGAAATATCGTAAATGCCTCTCCCGCAGCCGATACTCTTCCTCCACTAATGGTGTTGAATGCCATGGGAAGGGTGATCTCCAAAGAGGAAGAGAGACAGGTCCCTCTTGCTCAACTTTTTAAAGGTCCCTATCAAACCCAATTAAAACCTCATGAACTTCTTGTTCAAATTTCGTTTCAAAAACTTCATCCCGAAGTGAAAAGCAGCTTTGTTCGACTTGCCAGAAGGGATGCCATGGCAATAGCGAGGATGAATGTGGCTGTTGTCTTTCAGGTCGAACAGAGCAGAATCAAGGATATTCGGATTGCTGTTGGATCGGTGACCCCCACTCCTCAAAGGATGTCCGGAGCAGAAACTTTTTTAGAAGGAGAAAAACTTGAGGAAAAGCTGCTTAAGAAGGCTTCTCTCAAAGTCTCTGAAACCATGATCCGTCAAAGCGGGATTCGACCCTCCACTTCCTACAAACAGCCCGTAGTCGAGGCTCTGTTTATCAGAGCCATGAAAAAAGCCCTGGAAGAATGAACATGAGACAGGTCGGGATTGAAATTCCAAAAGTGGATGTTCTGGAAAAAGCCTTAGGAGAAGCCAAGTATGGTGCCGATTTGCCTTGCCAAGAACCGCTTCATCTTAAAGTGCTTCGGAGCCCAACCTCTCATGCCAAAATTGTTAGAATGCAGATGGAGAAGGCATTAAGAGTTTCAGGTGTGGAAAGGATTTTTACTGCAAAAGATATTCCAGGAAAAAACCTGGTTGGAACCATCGTCAAAGATCAACCCATCCTGGCATCGGATCGGGTAAGGTATATTGGCGACGCTGTGGCATTGATTGCTGCAAGAACAGAAGAGGCAGCGGAAGAAGCTGCCCAAAAAGTGGTGGTGGTTTATGAGGATCTCCCTTCAATTATTCATCCAGAAGAAGCCCTCCACCCCCATGCTCCTCTGATTCATGAAAAGGGAAACTTGCTTCTGGAATTTCATGTGATAAAAGGGGATGTCCAAAAAGGATTTAAGGAAGCCGAGGTTGTCGTCGAAGAAACTTATACCACCACGTGGGTAGATCATGCCTATTTAGAACCCGATGCCGGAATATCTTACCTGGATGAGAAAGGAAGAATCACCATCGTTTGTCCAACTCAAAATGTTCATTATGATCAGAAAGAGGTGGCTTCTGTTCTCTCTTTGCCATTGGATCAAGTGAGGATCATTCAATGTTCAACTGGAGGGGGATTCGGTGGCAGATTGGACGTCACCATCCAGTGTCTGTTGGCCTTGGCTGCCTTTCATCTCAAACAACCCGTGAGGATTGTTTACTCAAGGGAAGAGGTCTTTCAAGTCACCTCCAAACGTCACCCATTGACGATCCGATATAAGAGCGGAGCAAAGAAAGATGGCAAACTCATAGCCATCGAGGTGGATATTTTGGGTGACACCGGAGCCTATGCCTCCTATGGAGGAACCGTTGCAATTCGGTCAGCAGTTCATGCCACAGGTCCCTATCAAGTTCCAAATGTTAAGGTGAGGAGCCGGATGGCCTATACCAATAATTCTTGGTCCGGAGCCATGCGGGGTTTCGGTGTTCCTCAAATGGCGTTTGCTCATGAATCTCAGATGGATCTCCTGGCCCAAGCCCTGAAGATGGATCCGATTGAGATTCGTCTTAAGAATTGTCTTCGTGTTGGATCAGAAACCGCAACGGGTCAAACCTTGACGGCCAGTGTTGGAATAGGGGAGACGTTAAAAAAGGTAAAAGAATGGAGAGACAAACTGTCCCTTTTAAAAGATGATTCGAAAAAGCCTTTCATCAAAAAAGGGGTTGGTATAGGTTCGATGTGGTATGGGATTGGTAATACAGGAATCGCCAATCCCTCCACCGCACAAATGGAAATTGATCCCGATGGAGAGATTCGACTCTTTACAGGAGTCGCTGATATTGGGCAGGGTTCTGATACGGTTCTATTGCAAATTGCCTCTGAAGCGATTGGAGTCTCTTTGGACGAGATTCGTTTAATTCGTGCAGATACGGCTGTAACTACGGATGCAGGGGCAACGTCAGCCAGTCGCCAGACTTATATTTCTGGGAATGCCATTCTCGATGCAATTAAAAATTTGAAACACTCCGCCATCCAAGAGGCAAGTCAGCTCTTAAACATCGACGAGAACGACCTCTTCTTTGAAAATGGAAAAGTCAAATCAAGGACCTGCCTGACGACTTCTATCCCCCTCAGGGAAATCGCTAAAAGATGTGCAAAGATATTAAAAGGGGAGGGTTCCTTCGATCCAGAAACGACCAAACTCGATCCACAAACCGGGCAGGGAGTGCCCTATGCTACTTATGCCTTTGCTACTCACCTGGCAGAAGTGGAGGTGGATACGGAGAGTGGAAAGGTCAGTGTCAATCGGGTGATAGCCAGCCATGACGTTGGAAAAGCCATCCATCCCCAAAATGTAATAGGTCAGATCATGGGAGGGGTGGCCATGGGAACAGGATTTGCTCTCATGGAGGAATATGTTCCTGGAGAAAAAACTTCTTTTGTGAACTATCTCATCCCAACATCAAAGGACGTTCCTGAAGTGATTCCAATTGTCGTTGAGGATAAGGAACCTACCGGTCCATTTGGAGCCAAAGGAGTGGGCGAACCGGCTTTGATTCCCTCTGCTCCAGCGATATTGAATGCGATTGCCGAGGCGATTGGTCAAAGGATTTATGACCTGCCTGCAAATTTAGAAAGGGTGTTGGGAGCGGTACAGAAAAGAAAATTGGCATAATTATAATCCCCCTTAATCCCCCTTTATAAAAGGGGGAAATAATTTTCTCCTCCCTTTCCTAAAGGGAGGGTGGGAGGGATTAGAAGGAGGCAGAGGAGGAGCAAAATGACTAAACTCATGATCAAGAATATTGGCACTTTGGTTTCGGGGATTATTTCTAATCCTATTTTAAAAGCAGATACTCTTATCGTTGAAGGTGGGTTGATTCAAGCCGTTGGCGAAGAGAAGACCCTCAATACGAAAGGAGTAGATCAGGTGATGGATGTGGGTGGAATGACCCTTACCCCGGGGCTCATCGATTCTCACTGCCATCCAGTTCTCGGAGACTTTACACCCCGGCAGAAGATGTTGGATTTTATCGAATCCTCACTCCACGGGGGAGTGACCACCATGATCTCAGCCGGTGAAGTTCATCTTCCCGGGAGACCTAAGGATGTGGCAGGAACCAAGGCTCTTGCGATCCTGGCTGCGAAATCCTTTGCAAGCGCTCGACCTGCAGGAGTGAAGGTGTTAGGCGGCAGTCTCATTCTTGAGCCTGGTTTGCAAGAAAAAGATTTTGAGGAATTGGCCAAAGAAGGTGTGAAGGTGGTGGGAGAAATTGGCTTGGGAGGGGTGAAAAGCCCCAACGAGGCAGCCCCCATGGTCAAATGGGCAAAGAAATATGGAATGGTGGTGATGATGCACACCGGCGGAACCTCCATCCCTGGAAGCACAACTGTCCCTGCTGATGATGTGATTGCTACAGATCCGGATATTGTCTCTCATATTAATGGAGGACCTACAGCGATCTCCATTGCCGAAGCGGAGAAGTTGATTCGAAAAACATCGCTTATTCTGGAAATCGCTCACTGCGGAAACTCAAAGATGATCGCGGATGTGATGAAAATTGTAAAAGAAGTAAATGCGTATCCAAGAATTATCATTGGGAACGATGCTCCCTCTGGAACGGGTGTGATCCCTCTTGGGATTCTCAGGGTGATCAACTTTCTTGCCTCCCTTTGTGATGTGAAAGCAGAAGAAGCCATTGCTATGGCTACTGGCAATACAGCAAAGGTTTACAAATTAAACAGAGGGACGATTGAGGTGGGTAAGGAGGCTGATCTGGTGATCATGGATGCACCCATGGGATCGGTCGGCAAAGATGCCCTTTCTGCCATTGAGGCAGGGGATATTCCAGGGATTGCAGGGGTATTGATTGATGGGGTGATGAAAATCGGCGTAAGCCGAAACACCCCACCCCCGAATGGAAAAATAGTAACCAGTAAACAGTAATTAGTTAATAGTAAGCAGAAGGCAGTAGGCAGAAAGCAGAAGATAATTGACCAATGACTAAGGACCATTGACTAAGGACTAAATGATGATTGTTGATTGGGAATCCTGCGTTGGATGTGGTTTGTGTATAGAGGTTTGTCCCCTCGGCGCCATTTCCATGGCACCCGAGAAGAAAGCCTCCATCTCTGATCTTTGTGTTGATTGTAATGCTTGTACCAAAGTTTGTCCGAAAGAAGCTATCGGTATAGAACCCACACTTAAAGAAGGAGGAGTGAAGTGCCAATCGTGCCCCATCAACTGCACTATCAAAGTAGGAAATACAGGGGCTTGCCAGCGATTCGTCAATTGGAATGGTGAACTCGTCCGTAACGTTCCACTTCAGCGATATGAGGATGTCAAGGAGATCGTGGGTGAAGATCATGAAGAGGCCATTCGAAAACCATTGATCACAGGGATCGGGGCTGGAACAACTTATCCTGATACCAAACCCGCACCGTATATTGTCCAATCTCGATTAAAGGGAATCGATGTGGTCACGGTCGTCACAGAGGCACCTTTAAGTTACAGTGGTATCAAAGTAAAGGTCGATACAGATTTGCACATGGGCAATGAGGGTGCACCTGTGTTGATAGGGAAAAAGAAGGTTGGGCATCTCTGCACTGAAGAATATGGCTCTAAGATTCTTTCTTTAGGAGGGGTCAATCTTTTAACTGGAAAAGATGGCATCACGGTGGCAAAGCTTATTGTTGACATTGCCAATCGAAAAGAGGTCCATCTTAAAGTCGAGGATGGTTCGGAATTGACTCTCCAAGTTGGGAAACCTCCGATCATTAACGGTGAGATGGGAAGGAGGATGAGGGTCGGTTGTGGTAGTGCCTCCATGGGTCTTTTTGGGAGATACTTTTTAGACGCCGCGGATGAAGTCATTGTCCTCGATGCACACCTGATTGGGCAATTCACAGAACATGCTGCAGGAAGGGAACTCGGTGCGAAATATAGTGGCCTCAAGTTGAAGGCAAGAAAATCCACTCCAGGCCGGTATTTTGGCGAGCATGGTCGGGGCTGGGGAGGGACACCTATTGAAGACCCGTTGGACATCATCGATGGGTTCGAGCCAAAGATTGCTAAACCTGGAATGACGGTTCTCATCACCGAGACGACAGCAGAAAGGGCAGCCATGTTCCGTCTGGGAAAGAACGGAAAGTTTACACCGATGGAGTTAACTCCAGAAGCGAAGAGAGCAGTGGATATGATTGCTTCCAACTGTCAACCGTCAAGAGTCTCCGCTGTTTTTGTTGGTGGATCAGGGGGGAGTGCCAGGGCAGGGGTGACGAAGATACCCATTAAACTCAACCAAGCCATTCATCAAAACCGGGCGAAATTAACGGTGGGTGGTGCACCCACCTATATCCTTCCAGGGGGTGGAATTACTTTTTTGGTGGATGTGGAAAAGGTGATGGTCAGGGCTTTTACTTATGTTCCCACTCCAGCAACGGTTGTCCCTCTCGAATATACGATGAGGTTAAAAGAATATTTGGAAATAGGAGGACACAAAGAGAAGATAAGAAAATTGAGAGATGTTCTGAAAGAGATTCGTTTAAAAAGTTACGGTTAGGGTAACGGTAACGATGCCCGTTGGGTCTTAGGGTAACGATACATGGTGGCCAAAAATTTAAAAAAGAGTGATGGAGTACAGGTATTACCCGATGGGATCGTCCTTGTGGATTATGGGCCTATGCGGATGTTTATCAGTGCCTCTGAGAATGGAAAACCTCTTATTCAATTGGCAGAAGAGGGGGCTCAACAGGCCATCCGGGTTCTCGAGGATTTGGCGAAGTATCTTCCCGTCATAAAAAGGAAATCATTCGAATTGGAAATTGAAGAAATGTATCCTGACGTGGTTCGAAGGATGATTGAATCGACCCAAAAGATGGAAGAGCCTGATTTAACTCCTCTTGCTGCCGTAGCTGGGACATCTTCCGATGTTGTGGCCGATTTTATTTTTGGTCGAGGTGGAACAAAAATCATTGTGGATAACGGAGGAGACATTGCCATCCGGTTGAAAGAAGGGGAAGTGGCAACCGTAGGAGTAAAAACAGAGATTGATGCAAAAGAACCCATGTATCTCATTTCAATCGATTCCACGATGGGGATCGGGGGCATCGCCACCAGTGGACTCGGGGGGAGAAGTTTTACCAAAGGAATCGCTTCAGCAGCTACGGTCCTTTCTGAGAATGCCTCCTTAGCCGATGCAGCGGCAACGGTCATCGGAAACTTCACACAAATCGAAGATCCGAATATCATGAGGTCTCTGGCAGAAAAAATTTATCCGGATACGGATATCGCCGGAGAATGGGTCACCGTCAAAGTCGGAAAATTATCTCAAGAAAAAATTGAAGAGGCATTAAAAAGGGGTTTATCAAAGACCTACTCAATTCATCAGAAGGGGTTGATCTATGGAGCATTGATTGCATTACAAGGCAAAGTGGTCTGGACAGAATCTATGGAAACATTACTGAAGAAGTTATAAACCCTAAACTCGAAACACTAAACTCTAAACAAACTCAAATGACCAAAGCACAATCCAAACTGAATCACTCAGAAAATGTTTTGTAGAATTGTCGAGAAGTCATACTTAGTGTCTCCATCGGGGATGGTGGAAACCCCTCGCCTTGAGGCGAAGCGAAAACAGGCGAAATGTGAACAGAGGGAACATGAGCCAAATATGAGAATGAACCCGACCATTCCGTCATACCCGCGAAAGCGGGTATCCAGTGCTTTCTTTATATGGTTCCCTGCTTTCGCAGGGACAAGTCTGGATTCCTGCTTCCGAAGGAATGACGAAGAAGAGGGAATTAGGACCCAAGTCGACATGTTTTAGGAACCCCTTGCCTTTGAGGCGAGGGAGGATTCAGTTTTGGATTTAATATTTTGAGTTTGATTAGGATTTAGAGTTTAGTGTTTAAGGTTTAAATAGGATTCGGAATTGATTAAGTTAATAGGGAGGTGTAATCATGGAAGTCAGAAAATATGTCACCATTGTTGAAGAGACGACAATTGAGGGAGGTAAAAAGGTTGATCCTCCGACGCGAAAAGCAGCCGCTATGGCAGTCATCAAGAATCCTTTTGCGGGGAAGTATGTCGAGAATTTAGATGAACTCATCGATATCGGGGAAGAGTTAGGGGGCATTTTAGGGAAGAAGGCGGTTGAGGCGTTGAAAATTCCATCGAAAAATGCTGAGAGTTATGGGAAGGCAGCTATCGTTGGTGTGGATGGAGAATTAGAGCACGCCGCGGCCATTCTTCATCCCAAACTCGGGACTCCTTTGAGAGATGCAGTGGGTGGAGGAAAAGCGATTATCCCTTCTGCCAAGAAAATGGGTGGACCAGGAACAGAAATCGATGTTCCTCTTCATTATAAGGATGCTGCCTTTGTTCGTTCTCACTTTGATGCCATGTCGGTGAGAGTTCCGGATGCGCCCAGATCTGATGAGATCCTCGTCGCCATTGTCGTGACCGCTTCCGGTAGACCTCATCCAAGAATTGGCGGTTTGAAAAAGGAAGAAGCCAAAAAAGAAGACGGCCTGAGGTAATCCTCATTCTTTCATTAGTGTACTGTTTCAGAAAAAACTTTACACATTCTGTCATTCCGGACTTGATCCGGAATCCAGTGTTTTCATTCTGGATTCCTGCTTTCGCAGGAATGACAACTCTTAGTATCATTGTAAGGTGATTACTGTAAC
>JACAEV010000169.1 GCA_013388645.1 Syntrophaceae bacterium
CCTTTATTTGAAACAGAGGTGAAGGGAGCAAAGATGTTGAATCGATTGGTTGAAAAGCTTTTTGCAACTTGATCTCGTTAAATATAGGCTCTTAAATTATATAACTTTCCTGGAAAAAACTATCCTTGGTGAATTCGTAAAAAGGCCACCCTCCTCATCCTTGATGAACTCGTAAAAAGTCCGATTCAGCCCATTATTGTCATTCCCGTGAAAACGGAAATCCAGTGAATTCAAATACTTCTGGACTCCTGCTTTCGCAGGAGTGACGGGTGGGGAGACTTTTTACGAGACCCTCATCCTTTAATTACAATAAAATTGATATACCTTGTTGTCAAAATATGACAAATTTCGTTTAGATCATGAAATATTTTCATATTTGAACTCTTGCATCATAAAATAATAATAAGCTAATCATTTGAAATTATAATATGTTTTTTAAATGTGAAGTTTTGGTATAAAAATTGCTCTAAAAACCATAGTTTTAACTAACTTTTTTATTTAATTTTAAAGAGATATAAAAATGGCATTAAGTCTGTTACAATTATTACTTGCTGTTTTTGCAATCTACTCTGCTTTAGAGTTATCAGAGAATCTAAGACTTGTCATTCCTTTGATTTGTCTCGTCGGAATGCTTGCGGTGAGTCGAATCGATAAAAGAAGATCAGAGGACGAAAAAGCAAGAAAGGTTTTTTTACAATCAGAAATAGACAAGGCTTCTAAAAAAGAATCCACAGCGATCAAAGATCAAGATTATTTTATGGTTGAATCGCTCCTGTGGCCTAAAAATGAATTGCTATTAATCGATACCGTTCATTCCATCTTTAAGGATTTGGGATTTCAGATATCGACTGGGGTCGACTACCAATTCGTAGACCGAATTGTGAGAATCCCACAAACGCAGACCGCCTTTGGGCTACAGGTTCTGATGAGCGAAGGAGAGTTGGAAGGAAACCATCCCAAGATCAGTCGAGCCCTGCAGTTTGAGAAAGAGAAAAAGAAAAATGAAAAGTGCTTGATTATCGCCAGCACCCATACCCGTCTTCCACTTTCCGAAAGGTCCAAGGTGAACCACATCTCAAAAGAAGTGGGTAACTTTTTAAACCGTCATGATATGAGCTTGATCACCACGCATCATCTCTATGAACTGTGGAAGAAAGCGAAGGTTGGAGAAATCAACATTTTTGGTTTTTTTGAAAACGTCTATTCTCATTCGGGGGAATCCTTTTTATTAAAAGGGAGAACGGATTCCCATTCCTCTCTTTTCGACTTGCCTGCCTAATAAACTGGTTTTTTACATCTGCAGAGGAAACCTTTCGATTTCCTAACTTCTCCGTTATAATTATTATATTGATGAAGATTAAAGAGATCTTGGCCAAAACCATTTTAACGAAGACAGCCATCTCCAGTTTTGATTACTGTATCAATCCCTATGTAGGTTGTGGACATGGTTGTCGATACTGTTATGCCAGTTTTATGAAGCGTTTTACCGGTCATCTGGAACCGTGGGGAGAATTTATCGATATTAAAGTGAATGCCCCTTATTTGTTGAGAAAGCAGTTAAAGAGAGCAAAGCCAGGAACCATTGCCCTCAGCACCGTTACCGATCCCTATCAGCCTGTTGAGAAAAAATATCAGCTAACTCGAAAATGTTTAGAGGTCCTTTTGGAGGCTCAATTTTCAATTAATCTTTTGACCCGTTCGGCTCTTTGTTTGAGAGATATTGATCTATTCAAACGGTTCAAAAAGATTGAAATAGGACTTTCCATAACCACTCATGATGAGGAGATCAAGAAGATTTTTGAACCTTATTCTCCATCCATACGCACCCGAATCAATACTTTGAGAGCCCTTCATCAAGAAAAGATTCCAACCTATGTTTTTATTGGCCCAATGCTTCCTTTAGATCCGAAACCAATGGCGACGATGCTTGATGGATTGGTTGACGAGGTGTTGATTGATCGAATGAATTATCCGAATAAAGTTGCGTCGGTTTATCACAAAGCTAAGTTGGATGAATATTTGGAGGAAAATTATTTCCATCTGGCGGGGATGGAGTTAAAGGAGCGTTTTGAGGAAAAGGGTGTTTCGGTGTCGATGGTCTTTTAAAGAAGTGAACAAAATGTTTATACCGGGTTCTAATGGTCTCAAACGATGTTAGTGTTAGACTGTGCTGCAGTGCTGCCGTTAACTGCCGAGCTGCAACGCTGCAATACCACAGCACGGGTCTCCTAACGAATAGGGAGTGAACCATGACCATCGGAAGATTTGGATTGAGAAGAAGAAATTATGACTTTCCCCCCTTCAGACCGCCCAGTGAGGCAAATAGCCTTCTTCTGAGAGTAACACGAGGATGTCCTTGGAACCGATGCGCCTTCTGCTCTATGTATAAGGGGATGAAATTTGAGATCAGGAAACTCGAAGAGGTTCTTGAGGACATTGAATTGGCAAAGGAACTTTATGGGGATAGGGTCGGGACTGTTTTTATGGGAGATTCCAATAGTCTTGTGGCAAAAACCGAGATGTTGGTCAATGTTTTAAACGCACTCCATGCCTCTTTCCCTCATCTCCAAAGGGTGACCAGTTATGCGCGGGCCAAAACCATTGCCAAGAAGCCATTAGACGATTTGATAAAAATTCGACAAGCAGGTTTAAATAGACTTCACGTAGGCCTTGAGACCGGTGACCGTGAGCTTCTCGAGCAGATTGGAAAAGGAGCAACGCCTGAAGAAATGGTCGAGGCTGGAAAGAAAGCTAAACAAGCCGGGTTCGAATATTCTTTGTATGTTTTATTGGGAATCGGGGGTGAGCAGAAATGGGAACAGCACGCCATAGGGACGGCAGAGGTCTTGAATCAAATCGACCCTCATTTTATCCGTGTGCGGACGTTCATTCCACAACCGAACTCGCCTCTCTTCGAGGCTATGGAAAAGGGCATCTTTCAACCTGCCTCACCAGAGACGATATTAAAGGAGACAAAACTCCTATTGGAAAAGCTTCAAGTGACCTCTCAATTCCTAAGTGACCATATCTCTAATCTTCTTCCCCTTCATGGAAAACTTCCTGAGGAAAAGGAGAAAATGATTCAGATGATCGAGGAGGGTTTAAAAGAGCTCGGAGAAAATGATTTATTAAGGGAAGAGATGGAGATGAGAAGACACCTCACC
>JACAEV010000045.1 GCA_013388645.1 Syntrophaceae bacterium
AAAACCGCAAGACCAGCACGGCAGGCCACAGGATTCCCTCCATAAGTCCCTCCCAGACCACCCACCTGGGGATGATCCATCAATTCGGCCCTTCCGGTGACCGCACTGAGAGGAAGTCCTCCACCCATGGATTTAGCCATAATGGTGATATCAGGTGCCACATCATAATGTTCCATGGCAAACATCTTAGCGGTTCGGCCAAAGCCCGTTTGAATCTCATCTGAAATAAAAACGATCCCATTCTCCTGGCAGATCTTGGAGAGGATTTTAAAATATTCGTTGGGGGGAACAACAAATCCTCCTTCGCCCAAGACAGGCTCTGCAATGAGCGCCGCGACATGTTCTGACGAGATATAGGTGTTAAAAAAATCTTTCAAAAAATAGGCACAGTGAATTTCACAAGAAGGATATTCCAGCCCATAGGCACATCGATAACAATAGGCAAAGGGCATCCGATAAACTTCTGGGACAAAAGGACCAAATCCCAGTTTATAAGGTTTCATCTTGCTGGTAAGGCTCAAGGCCAAAAGAGTTCGGCCATGAAAGGCGTCCTCGAATGCGATGACTGCTTGTCTTCCTGTGGCGTGCCGGGCAACCTTGATAGCATTTTCCACTCCCTCAGCTCCACTGTTAACAAACAGAGTCTTTTTAGGGAAATTTCCAGGAGTGATGGCATTCAGTTTTTTAGCCAATTCTACATAGGGTTCGTACATCACCACATGGAAACAGGTGTGGAGATATTTTTGTATTTGATCTTGGATGGCCTTTAACACCTCTTCGTTCCGGTGGCCCACGTTTGAAACGCCAATCCCCCCAGCAAAATCGATATACTCCTTCCCCTCAACATCGACAATAATTGCTCCCTCTGCTTTCGAGGCAAAAATAGGATGAACATTAAATGGGCCTTGGGGGATATGCTTATTCCTTTCTGCAAGCAAGGATTCATTTGTTTTCATCAGCGATATCTTCCTTTTGTTAAAATATAAGTGAAACAAGTTAAATCAACTTACACTTTCTATGCCAATGTTAAAGAATTTTTAATCGAGAAAAAATCCCCCCCCTGTTTTAATAACCAATTGATATAACAATAGAATTAATTTATTAGACTAAATGGAAAGTGTTTTAATAATTAAAGAAGCAATAGATAAAATGCATAATAGCATCAATTTTTAAAAATTAAATAAAAAAAATTTTAATTATTTGAAAATTATAGCTAAATTAAAATGCATTTATGCATTTAATTATGTCCAATTACATTTATTTGAATTTAATAATTTTTTTTAATTATGTATGAATGATGAACTCGTAAAAAGTCCGATTCACCCCATTATTGTCATTCCCGTGAAAACGGGAATCCAGTGAATTCAAATAGTTCTGGACTCCTGCTTTCGCAGGAGTGACGGGTGGGGAGACTTTTTACGAGACCCTCATGAATAAATTTATAGGGAACCTCTAATAATTCCTAATTTGTCACTCCCGTGAAAGCGGGAGTCCAGTAATTTCAAAAGTTTATGGATTCCTGCTTCCTCAGGAATGACATTTTTAGAGGTTGCCTATAGTCTTCCTCTTATAATTATACCCATCCTCTCAATTTACAGGCTTCAGCTACTCTTGCCACGGAGACAAGATAAGCCGCTTTCCTCATATTGACCTTTTCTTTCTTAAACATTTGATAAACCCCATGAAAAGCGCGAGTCATTTTTTCGTCCAATCTTTGATGCACCTCGCTCAAAGACCAGTAGTAATTGTAAGTATTTTGGACCTGTTCAAAATAGGAGACGGTCACGCCTCCAGCATTGGCAAGAAAATCAGGAAGAACAACGACGCGGTTCTGATAAAGAATATCATCGGCGTCAGGAGTGGTTGGGCCATTGGCTAATTCGCAGGAGATATGACAACGAAGCTTATCCGCATTCTTTTCTGTGATGACATTTTCCAACGCCGCAGGGAAGAGGACCGCGACTTCTAATTGAAGGATTTCTTCATTACTGATCGCATCTGAATCTGGAAATCCTTGGAGACTGCCGCTCTTTAGCTTATAATCGACTACCTGTTTAGGATCGAGTCCTTTAGGATTATAGATTCCGCCTTTAGAATCAGAGGCTGCAACCAGTTTTAATCCAAGAATATCGTGACCCAACAGGGCGGCATATTGACCCGCATTGCCAAACCCTTGAATGGCCATGGTTTTCCCTCGTAGATCAATGTTCAATTCCTTTGCCAATTCACGTGTGACATAGATTCCTCCTCGAGCGGTTGCATCCCCTCGCCCTTCCGATCCTCCAAGAGGGAGGGGTTTTCCAGTAATGACTCCAGGATGATGTTCCCCGACCAAAGTTTCATACTCGTCCATCATCCAACCCATAATTTGAGGAGTTGTATAAACGTCGGGGGCTGGTACATCTTTTGATACGGATAACATATTAGCGATGGCTCGGATATAGGCTCGTGACAGGTTTTGTTTCTCCCTGTCGGACATGATTTTAGGATTACAAGTCACCCCTCCCTTTCCTCCCCCAAGAGGGATATCCACCACTGCCGTTTTCCAGGTCATCCAGGCGGCCAATGCACGAACCGTATCGATGTTTTCATCGGGATGCCAGCGAAGACCTCCTTTTGCAGGGCCACGTGCAGTATTATATTGAACTCGGTAACCATGAAAGACTTGTGTCGTCCCATCATCCATCCGGACGGGAAGGGTGACGACGAGTTCCTTTTGAGGCCATCTCAATAGTTCATGAGTGGCAGGGTCTAAACCCAATTTTTCAGCAGCCAAATCAACCTGCTGTTGAGCAATTTTAAAAGGATTCAGTTCAGCCATGGTTGTTTCTCCTTCTCACTCATTAGATTTTTTTACGACCATCCTGCTTATAAAACTTCTTTTTCTAAACTTGCGATTCCTGTTCCAATTTTCATCAGGTAAGGCTCCTGCAGAAACCTATAACATTTAACGTGACGAGACTACACCCGGAATTTACACCACACTTGGAATGGGGTGGGAGTTTCAAATTAATAAATGAATAGAGGCTCCCTTAAAAAAAAGTTTTTTTAATTAAATTACATTTTTTATGCCAAGGGCTTAAGGTTTTATAGGTGACATAAATATTGATATTTCTTTTTTGTAATTTATTGATTTGATGGATAAAAAATAATTTAAGAAAGGATTTCAAAAAAGGTTTTATAAAAAATAGAGAAAGATATAAAATGCTAAAAGACATCAAATTTATTTAACTATTTGTTTTAATTTATAATTTTCTGAAATCTTTGCTAATTAATAAATGCAACTTTACATTTATTTATGCAATAATACATTTGCTTTCGAATTGGAATATTTCTTAATCTTTCTTGAAATCGTTGACTGATCTATTTTTAATATTTCAGCCGCTTTTCTTTGGGAACCATATTTCTTTAAAGCCTTTTCGATGACGAGTCCCTCATATATGTCTATAGCGTCCTTCAGAGGAATATTTTCGGATGAGAAAAAATAGGAAGCCTCTTTCGATATCGTGCCTTTAAGCGTACTTGGGAAATCTTTTGTCTCAATATATTCATTGGTAGAAATAACGACGAGTCGTTCGACAAGATTCGCCAACTCTCGCACGTTACCTGGGAAATCATATGTGCTGAGCAGATCAATTGCATCTGGCGAAAAAGTTTTTTTCTTATGATATGCCTTATTATATTTATCCAAGAAATAAAAAATGAGGGGAATAATATCCTCTCTCCTCTCCCTCAATGGGGAAATGAAGATGGGGACGACATGAAGACGATAATATAAATCCCTTCTAAAAAGTTTCGTTTTGACCATTTCTTCAATATCTCGGTTAGAGGCTGCAATGATTCTTACGTCGATCTCTTTTGCCTCCGTTCCTCCCACTCTGATGATCTCGTGATCTTCTAAAAAGCGAAGGAGTTTGGATTGGGAGTGAAGAGGGATCTCCCCCACTTCATCCAGAAATAAGGTCCCTTTATTAGCCAGTTCAAAGAAACCGAGCTTCCCTTCGGGTTTTGCGCCGGTGAAAGCACCCTTTTCATATCCAAATAACTCAGATTCCATGAGAGATTCAGGAATGCCTGCACAATCGACTCGAATAAAAGGGCCGCTGTTTCGATCGGAGTGTTTGTGAATCAATTTTGCAATCATTCCCTTCCCGACTCCAGACTCTCCAAGCAGGAAGACGGTTGAACTGACTTGAGCGACCCGGAGGGCCATTTCAACCGTTTTTTCCATCTCTTCGCTCCGAAAGATGATGTCGGAAAGGTCGACGCCCTTCATCTCCAGCTCAGAGAGTTTTGAAATATAACCCTTTGCCAGAGCTTGAGCCTCCTGAAGTTGACTTCTCAAATGGTCTAATTCTGAAATATCACGGTCATTGGTTACAACAAATGCGATCTCCCCTTTCTCATTGAAGATTGGATTACCAGTGACCAGAATTTTTTTATCACTTTTGATCTTTTGAATCATCGTTACAGCGGTTTTTCTCCTCAGAACCTCTAATGTAACTGACTTATCGAAAAACCCCTCATCAATTAACTCTCTCATATTTTTACCCACAACTTCTTCAGCCTTTACTTGGTTGATCTTCTCCGAAGCTTTATTGATTCTAATCACGTTACCCTCATGATCACATATCCAGAGTCCATCATGAGAGGAGTCGATGATTGTATCCAACCAATTTTTCATATTCTTAAATAGATCCAATTCCTTTGAAATATTTTCGATTTCAGAAATATCCTGAAAGACACTCACCACTCCCCTGACTTTTCCACCCATCATGATGGGATTTATATTTGAGACAAGTATGACTCTTTGCCCTTTCAATTTTTCTCCATAAAAAGGTTTCCCTGTCTCCAAGGATTCCAATAGCTTACCGCCGGTGTTGGGAAGGACATCCAAAATGTATCGATCCAGAGCCTCATGCGCAGGAAGGCTAAAGATTCTCTCCGCGGTCTTATTAAAATGGGTGATATGACCTTTCTCATCGATAGCTATAATTCCATTATAGATGGAGTTTAGGATAAATTGGGAATCAAAATCCATGGGATCATCCTCCCTTTTGATCTGTGTAATAATTTGAGTTGAATTTGTCATTACTATATCACAATGTTTATTCTGATACAAAAGACGAGGTATGAAAGTTGCCATGAAAGTTACCATTGACACATCTTTCCTCAGCCATTAAACTATTTGGAACCAATGGGATTAAATTCTGGTCTATTTTGAAAGGGATGACATGCAAAAAGAAGTGGTGAAAGCCAATATGGTCGTCTTCATCGCCAGTTTCTGTACCCTGGTCATCGAGCTGGTCGCTGGAAGGATCATGGCCCCCTACGTCGGGGTTTCTCTTTACACCTGGACAAGCATCATCGGCGTAGTCCTTGCCGGCATCAGTATTGGAGCTTATTTTGGGGGACGGATCGCTGACCGATCTCCTCGCACCTCCACCCTCGGTTGGCTTCTTTTTCTTTCTGGCTTAGGGGCATTTTCCATTTCACCACTGACCAATTTGATTGGAGGAGCTGAATTTCATACGAGTCTGATGACAAGGATTCTACTGATTACCACTATCATCTTTTTTGTTCCCTCCTGTCTGCTCGGGATGATCTCACCCGTGGTCGTCAAATTAACCCTCAACAATCTTGAAAAGACAGGGAATGTCGTTGGAAAGATTTATGCTTTCTCGACCCTTGGGTCCATTCTCGGAACATTCGCAACGGGATTTTATCTCATCTCATGGATGGGTACCCGCACCATCCTGTTGACCATGGGGATCATTCTGATTATTTCTGGTTTCATCTTTGGAGATTTTTTTAAAAGTAAAAAAAACCTTGCCCTCTCCTTCCTCTT
>JACAEV010000085.1 GCA_013388645.1 Syntrophaceae bacterium
AAAGTTAGGTTAACCGGTGCATGCGGTGGCTGCCCGATGTCACAGATGACTTTAAAGATGGGGGTGGAAAAAGTCCTCAAACAACAAGTTCCAGAAGTAAAGAGTGTTGAGACCGTTTAAATAAATTCGAGGGAGGTTCATGCTTATTGAACCTCCCTCAGGGAGCGTTAGATGGCGATCCCCCCACTTACTCCTCAAGCCATCACCATCTTAGAAAAAAGATATTTAAGAAGAGATCCTCAAGGCGAAGTCCTTGAATCTCCAGAAGAGATGTTCTGGCGTGTGGCTAAAAATATTGCTGAAACAGAACGTTTTTATGGAAATCAAACCGCTTCGGAGGAACTTTCCGAGATTTTTTTTCAGATGATGGCCTCTTTGAATTTTCTTCCCAATTCTCCCTGCTTAATGAATGCAGGGAGAGACCTCCAACAATTAGCAGCTTGTTTTGTCCTCCCCGTTGAAGATTCCCTTGATTCCATCTTTGAAACAGTGAAACAGACAGCCCTCATCCATCAGAGCGGAGGAGGAACGGGCTTTTCTTTTAGCCGTTTGAGACCCAAAGACGATACAGTTCAATCCACAGGAGGCATGGCGAGTGGTCCTGTCTCTTTCATGAGGGTCTTCAATATGGCAACAGAGGTCATTAAACAGGGAGGGACAAGACGAGGGGCCAACATGGGTGTCTTGAGGGTCGATCATCCTGATATCCTTGAATTTATTACCATCAAAAAGAGCCTGAAGGAGATGGAAAATTTCAATTTATCGGTGGGGATCACAAAAGCCTTTATGGAGGCCCTGGCAAAAGATGATGAATATGATCTGATCAACCCAAGGACAAAGCAACCTGTTAGACATTTAAAGGCAAGAGAAGTATTAGAGGCCATTGTCAGTGCGGCCTGGGAGACTGGGGACCCTGGAATCCTTTTCTTAGATCGAATTAATGAGGCCAACCCTACTCCTGATCTGGGTGAGATCGAGAGCACGAATCCATGCGGTGAAGTCCCTCTCCTTCCCTATGAGCCCTGCGTCTTAGGGTCGATTAACCTTTTAAATATGTTGAAAGAAGAGAATGGAAAATGGGAAGTAGATTTTGATAAGTTAAGAATGACCGTCAGAAATGCAGTCCATTTTTTGGACAATGTCATTGATATGAACCAGTATCCATTACCTCAAATCTCTCAGATGGCCAAGGGAAATCGAAAGATCGGCCTCGGGGTGATGGGATTAGCTCATTTCCTTATCCGGCTGGAGATTCCTTATAATTCTCAAAAGGCCTTAGAGGTAGTTAAAGGGATCATGAGTTTTATTCAATATCAGGCTCGAGAGCAATCGATGGAGTCGGCTGAGAAAAGAGGTGTGTTTCCGAATTTTAAAGGTTCCATTTACGATAGACCCGGAGGCATGAGGCTGAGAAATGCGACTCTTACCACAATTGCTCCGACTGGAACACTTAGTCTACTGGCCAATTGTTCGAGTGGTATTGAGCCTCTCTTTGGCATCCAATATACCCGAAGGGCTTTAGAAGATATGGAATTTCAGATCATGGATCCTCTCTTTGTCGAATTGGGAGAGAAAAAGGGATTTATGAATCCTGAATTAATCAACGCCCTCTCAGAAGGGATAAGCCTGCAAGAATTATCTCAAGTCCCAAAAGAAATGAAGAAACTTTTCATCACCACTTTTGAAATTCCTCCGGTCTGGCACATCAAAATCCAAGCAGCTTTCCAAGAGTATACGGATAATGCCGTATCCAAAACGATCAACTTTCCTCGCACTGCAACAAAGGATGAGGTGAAGGAGGCCTTTCTAATGGCCTATCAAGAACGGTGCAAAGGCATCACCATCTATCGAAGCGGGAGTAAACCGAGTCAGGTCTTAGCCTGTGGTACAAAACAAGTCTGTTGATAAAACCCTAAGGATTCAGCATGGGACTTCAACCCTTTTTCTTCTTCGATGCGTATTGGAAAAACCTCGAAGGTTCTCAAAGATATACCTCCAAAAAGGTAAATACTGATGTTTAAGAGAATCTTCCAGGAAAGGAACGATTTGTCCTAACTTCTCCTTTGGGAGATAAGCACGAACACCCATTTCGGTATAGGGCCTTAGGGTTTCTGGATCCAAGTTATAGGCTGTAAGCATCACAACCGGGAAAGGGGAGGGCCGATACAATGAGAGATTTAAGAGGCGGGATATGCGGCTCAACGTCATATCTAAGATGACCAGATCGTAAGTAAAAGATGCTAATAACTCTATTCCTTTCTGGTAATGGTTGGCTTTATCAATATAAGAGTTTGGGGCGGCTATTATGATTTCTTCTTCCAGAATTTCCAATATATCTGGGTCATCATTTACAACCAAAATCCTTTTGCCGTTTAAAATAGATTCTTTCATGAATATCCCTCCTCCCCGAATGGAGATTGAAAGATGAGTTTATTGGCTTTTCATTGCAGATAGGGGAATTTGCCCCATTCCTGCCAATCTAAACCCGTCTTCTCCTCCCAATCGGACTTAAATGAGTCGCAAAAGAATTCGTTTAATTTTTCCAAAAGATGTCTCCACCGGGTCAAAACAGCAGCTTTATTGATTATGGTAAGATTCATCTTATAGACTGACGCATAAGTAATGCAACACTCAAGGTAAAAAAGGGGGGAGTTCGGACTGTTCGATGCATGCGTGCAAAAGCGACTGAGAGGCAGCCAATCGGCAGATTTCGTCAGTCAGTACGTCCATGAGTTCGGCCCGAGTATCTGGACGGCCATTGGCCAGGCTGTTTTTAAGATGGTTCCTCACGCCTTCATCCGGGTTCAATTCTGGGGCATAGGGCGGAAAGGGCGCCAGATGCAAACGAGACATGCGGGCAAGAAGCTCATGTACGGGGTCACCACGATGAATCTTGCCATTGTCCAGTAGGACAATCAGATGGCCTGGTACTTGCTTTAAGAGCTGGCGGAAGAACGCCGCCACTTCTTCACCATGGATGTTGTCCTCGTAGAGTTGGCAGTACAATGTACAATGGAAGCGCTTGGGACTGACGGCAATACCAGAAATAGCCGAGATCCGATCATGACAATACCGATGGAGCACGATAGGCGTTTGTCCCACAGGACTCCAAGTCTTATGGACCGAGGGAATCAAGAGGAAGCCCGATTCGTCGATGAAGACGAGATGGGCTGCCAGCCTTGCGGCGTTTTTTTTACACGGGGCCAGACAGATCGTTTCCATTCTTCGATAGCCGCGTCATCGCGCTCCACGGCCCGACGTTCTGGTTTCTGGTGGCTCCAACCGATCTGGTGGAGGAGTTTGCCCACATGATTCCGATGGTATCTGACTCCCAATTGACGTTCGATCAGATCGGCAATTCGCTGAGTGGTCCACAACTCTGTTCGGTATCCATGAGCCATCGCCCCTTGGGTCAGGAGATGAACAAGCTGCTTTTTTTGTTTGAAAGTCAGTCGGGGAGGCCGCCCTGGTGCCGGCTTGGCATTCAGTGCCTTTTGCCCACCGGATTGCAAGGCATCCCGCCACCGCATAACGCTACTCGCATGGCAACCGATGCGTCGTCCAATCTCGTGGAGCGACAGCTTCTGTTTCAGGAATGTAATCACACTACGTCTACGCTCTTCCAACAATTTGGGAGATCCTTTCGGTCGCATCGAGACACCCCCATTCAGGATGTCTCTATTATATTGCATTATTTATGCGGAAGTCAATAATAGTTAAAATGAATGTCTTCATGTTCCTCAAATTCCTTTACTTCTCTTCCAACTGGCCAACTGGTTTTTTGTTGGATTCAAAATAGCCCAGAGTTCATCGAGGTTGCTAAATGCCTTCTTTCCCTCAGCTCCTACTTCTTCAACCACTCCCACAAGGATTCGAGGGTTATTCTTCTTACGGCGATATATTCGAACAATATAGTTATCCAAAATTCCTCCCTTTAAATATTGGAATTCCATATCACAAAGGGTGTGACAGATCTGTTACAGATTAGCTAAAAAAAGAAAAAATGGTGGGGTGAAAGGGAGATTGGGAGAGGGGGAAATGAGGAGGTGAGGAGATGGGGAGAAAAGGGGATAAAGAGAAAGGAGATCAAAAAGATATTCACATATTTACGTGTAGCGCGGTTATCCATGAAACTCGAATCATGGACAACAGACTACAATATTCTATGATAAATAAAGAGACAGCTTTTAGACCCCCTCCTCCTCATTTCACTAAAATTTTATATCTTTTAGAGCAGTGCTGTCCAAATTAGCGGAGAATTTTATAGTCTCCCATTGAAATGATTGACATTTTGGACAAGATTTTTACCATTTGGAAATCAGGTCTCCTATAAAAAATGCTGTCCGAATTAAG
>JACAEV010000046.1 GCA_013388645.1 Syntrophaceae bacterium
CTTTTCTAATATTTTCCAAAATGGGTGGGGAAAAAATTTTCTAAAATTGAGGGGAGATCATTATGGCGAAATCGATTCTTGATGGGAAGAGGTTTCTGGCTGTGGATGACGAACCAGATGTCTTAGAAGTTCTGGAAGAAGAGATTTTAGGAGTCGCTCCAAATGCATTGCTTGACAAGGCAACCTCCTATCAGGAAGCTACTAATCTGATAAAATCCCGCCACTACGATTTGGTGATCTTGGATATTATGGGAGTCCGCGGCTTCGATCTCTTAGACCTCGCCGTAAACAGGAATCTTTCCGTGGCCATGCTTACGGCCCATTCTCTAAACCCAGAATCACTGAAACGCTCTTTTGAAATGAAGGCCCGTACTTATCTCCCAAAAGACAAGTTAGGCGAGATCGTTCCATTTCTCGAAGATGTACTCGAGGATAACGATATCCCATCTGGCTGGATTAAAACGATGAAGAGGTTGGATGATTATTTTGATAAATGTTGGGGGAAAAACTGGGAGATGTCTGACGCAAAATTCTTTCAAAATTTTGATAAAAACATAGGCCACCTCAAACTGTAGAAACTCATTTATACCACAATAAATAACTTGAATAATCCATTAACTGTTTGGAAATCTTTGTAAAACCCCTTTCAGCTTTTCCCATCAGGAGTATCCATATTCGCCTCTTTTTCGCGAGATAGGAAATCATTTCAAATTCTTATTGATAATTCAATCCATTGTGCTATATTGGAGGTACTTTTCGGGAGCCTAGGGGAGCCTGGGGGACTTTAGATGAAGAGGTCGGTCAATATCTTAAAAATCTTGCCTCCTGATTTGCCCACCCTTTTACATCGACCGCGTCTCCACAACCTGCTCGAAAAAAATAAGAATAAAAAATTAATCCTCATCCTGGGGCAAGCCGCCCAGGGTAAAACGACTCTCGCCGCTTGCTATGTGAAAACCTCTAAAATCCCTTTCGCTTGGTTAAACTTGGATCCATCGGATTCCGAACCTATCGCCCTCTACCGATTAATCATCCAATCTCTACAATACGTATTGAAGGAGGTCGACCTCTCCCCTCTTCTCTATGAATTTAGGGGGACGATTTACCCGAAATCAATGATCTCGATTTTTCAAAAAGTCGCTGACTTTATTTCTAAAAATGTTCCGAACCCCATTTATTTGGTATTGGATGGGTTAGATCACCTTTCACGGAACCCCCTTCCCTTTCAATGCTTACAAACCCTGATGAAAAACCTCCCTCCGAATGTTCATCTCATCATGTGTTCCAGAGAAACGCCACCGTTATCCTTTGAATTTCAGCAACTCAAAATCAGGCAAGAAGCTCTGGTCCTGTCAAATGAGGACCTCGCCTTTACGTTGCAAGAAGTCAAGGATTTCTTTCATCAGGTAAAAAATATATCGCTGGATGA
The DNA here is from genome assembly GCA_013388645.1 of Syntrophaceae bacterium. Taxonomy (GTDB): domain Bacteria; phylum Desulfobacterota; class BSN033; order BSN033; family UBA1163; genus UBA1163. The sequence continues at coordinate 1,430 of JACAEV010000046.1, forward strand.
AGATCAAGCAAGCAAAATTTACCATGCGACAGAGGGATGGGTCGGTGGGTTGATCCTGATTTCTGAATATCTTCTTCGTCAGAAAGAATTCTTAAAAGAAAAGGATATCATCCGAGAGCTTCCTGAAACTTTTAATAAAGAAATTTTTCAGTATTTTGGCAAAGAAATCTTATCTTCCCAGCCAAAAGAGGTCCAGCAATTTCTTCTTAAATCATCCATGATGGATGTCATCGAACCCCATTTTGCAAAGGAGTTATTTGAGGTAGAAAATACCGAAGAAATCCTTCGAGACCATACAAGAAAAAATCTTTTTGTGCACTCCTTTTATGATGAGAAAAGAGGTTGGCTATTTCGATATCACCCGATGTTCAGGAATTTCTTAAAATCCAAATATATCACCGAGGCGACCGATGAAGAACGGTCCTCCCTCCTTTTGAAAGCAGGCAGCCTCTATGAAAAAAAGGGTGAGTTGGAAAATGCGATCAAGTATTTCCTCGAAGCCAAAGCTTATCCTCAGGCCATTCCCTTGATCGAACGCTTGGGAATGGATCTTTTGCGAAAAGGAAGAAAAAGTGACTTGACCTCATGGATGGATCTCCTTCCAGAAGACCTCTTCCAAGAAAATCCTTGGCTCCTTCTTTATCGGGCGATGGTGAAACAGTTTATGGGAGGTCAGGAAAACGTGATCTCTTTCCAGAATGCCTATCGACTGTTTCAAAAAAACAATGAGACGAAAGGGGAACTGATCTCCCTTGCACAATTAATATCAACCAGCGTTCAGACAGGCAACCACCTTTTTTCCATCCCCCCATTGATTAAGAAGGCTGAGGACCTATTAGAATCGGTGGAGGACAGTGCTTATCCCTACGAAAGGGCTACCCTCTGGTATTGCATGGGCCAGGCCTACCTTTTAGCAGAAGGCGATATCCGGAAAGGACTCCAGGCTTGTGAAAATGCCTACGTCATCTCTAAAGGGATACTCGACATCCCCCTGCAGGCCTATGCCTTGGTCTCATCCGCTCTCGGTTTTATCTGTGTCGGAGAATTCATTCGCGCAGAGGAAGCTTACCAAAAATTTGAAACCCTTGCCCAAAAAATAGACCCCCACAAAGAGCTCAAAACGATGGGCATCATGGTCAGTTGCATTCTATCCCTTTCCCTGGGGAAGTTTGAAAAGGCCCATCATCTTTCCAAACTCCTTCAGATTGAAATCGAAAAATACGGTTTTATTTCGATGGCGGCATGGGTCTATGAAGTCACAGGATATTTAAGACTGATGCGGCAGGATCTGATCGATGCCAAAAATATTGGACTTCGTTATGTCAGCACGGCACGGTCTTTAAAAAATTCCTTCATGATAGGGTTGGCCTTAAGAATGTTGGGTTTGACTCATCTCCAGGAAAAGGATTTGAACAAAGCCAGGGAGGTGATCGATCAGGCCCTCTATGCCCTATCAGAAGAAGCGCCATCGAGATACCATCTGAACCGTGCCAGGATCATTTCAGGATTGATCTGTCATGAGATCAAAGAGATAGAAAGGGGCGAGAGGGAACTGAACGAGGCCCTCCATTATTTTTCTTCCATCTCGGCTCACAATTCGCTGGTGGAGACGCATTGGGCTCTCGCTTTCCTGAAATGGGATCAAGAAAAGAGAGAGGAGGCGGTCCTTCATCTCCGGAGAGGGTTCAATATCGCCGCGAAAAAGAACTATCAGTATTTTTACTTATTCGGTAAATATTACCTCGCGAGAGCCTGTCTCCTGGCGTTCGAATTAAGGGTGGAAGAACCGGCTGACTATATCGCGAAATTGCTGACCTCTTCTCTTTCCCCTGCTGTGGAGGAGGAGTTAAAAAAACTGTCAAAGCATTCCGATCCAGCGATCCGGAAAAAGGTTTGGGAGATCAGGAGAACGATTCACCGCTCAAGAGTCCCTCGCCTTCGAATTGAGACCCTTGGTGGCTTCAAAGTCTTTTATGGGGATTCTCTCATTGAAGAAAGGGAGTGGGTACGAAAACAGCCCAAGCAGCTTTTAAAAGCCATCCTATCACATGGATCGTCAGCGATCCTAAAAGAAATGTTGATTGAAGACCTTTGGCCGGAAGAACGAATTAAGCGGGCAGAAGATAACTTTAAAACTGCATTACAGCGGTTACGGGTATCCATTGAACCAACCATGTCCCATGAGTTCGGTTCCTCTTATCTCCATCTTCACGACAATAAAATCTCTTTGGATAACGAGCTGTGCCAAGTTGATGCAAATCAATTTCTCTCTCTCGTCAAAAAAGGGGAGAAGATGGAAAAAAAAGGGAATGAAAAGGAATCCCTCTCCTTTTATGTGGAGGCCCTTGGGATCTATCAAGGAGATTTTTTGAAAGAGGATCTTTATTCTCCGTGGGTCGACAAAAAGAGAGAGGAGTTGAGGAATCAGTATATTTTATTACTTCATAAAACCGCCAATTTATATGATCGACAGGGTTCATTTAAAAAAGCGATTGAGTGTTATAAAAAGGTTATTGAAGTGGATCCTCTCTTAGAAGAATCCTATCAGAAATTGATGATGCTGTATTCTGCAAAGGACCTGTACAATGAGGCCTTAAGGACCTATGAGGCATGCATGAAAATCCTGAAGAAAGAACTGAGAACCAAACCTGATGCCCTGACAATGGCTATTTATAATAAAATTTTGGAAAAATCGGGTTCCATTCTTACTACAAAAAAGCCAAACCGGAACCGGAAGAAATGAGAGGCAAGTCGTTGTGCCAACGACCAGGGAAAATACTGGGAGATGCACGATCATCTCTTTGCAAACGCCACAGCCCTGCAGGTGACCGATTTGAAGCGTTATGCCATGACCCTTCATCTGGATTTAGTGAAGTTTCAGGATTGTCTGGAAAGCGGAAGATATACCAATGAAATCCGTAAAGATCTCTC
>JACAEV010000097.1 GCA_013388645.1 Syntrophaceae bacterium
GTAACCTTTTAAAGACGATACGGGCATCGTTCCCTTTTAACGAAACTTCTATTTTTCACTTAATAGGTGGTTTCACTTCCTCTTGCTAAGGCATAGGCCTCAACCATTTCTCCGTTCAACACGTGTCGATGAAATATCTCCTTCATTTTTTCTTCATTGAGATCACAGTATTTGACGGGCGGTTTTCCAAGGATTTCTACTGTCGCCATCGGTTCCCGACTGCAGAGCCCCGCACATCCAGAGGTCGTAACCATCACATCGGTGATTTTTTTCTCCTCAATCTCTTTTAAAACAGCGGACATCAATTTCCTTGCCCCCGCAGCGATTCCACAGGTGCCCATATGGATGTTGATTTTGGCTCGAAAACCTCCCTCTCTCAGAACGGTGGTGGATCGAACCTCTTCTTTAATCCGTTTTAAATCTTCAACCGTTAATTTTGCCAACGGCTTTCTCTCCTATGGATAGGATCTCACAATTTCAATTGCCTTTCCCGGAGTGACCATGCCATACGTTTCTTGGCCGACCACCAGAACCGGTGCTAACCCGCAAGCCCCAAGACATCTTACACCCTCCAAAGAAAATCTCCGATCCGAAGTAATTCCCCCCACCTCGACTTTAAGTTCTCTCTGGAGATTATCCAAAATCTGTTTCGATCCTTTCACATAACAGGCCGTTCCCAGGCAGACTCGGATGACGTATTTGCCACGCGGGATGGTGGTGAAAAATGTATAGAAGGAAACCACCCCGTACACCTGCGAAGAAGGGAGTTGAAGTCCCTGGGCAATGCGATGTTGAACCTTTTTGGGAAGATATCCGCAAATATCCTGGACCTCTTTGAGCACGGGGATGAGTGCCCCGTGCCTTTCTTTATATTTGGCGATCACTTGATCGATCTTTCCCCATTCTTCTCTTGAAATCTCCTCTGCCCACCTCATCCCTGAACTCCGATCTGAGCTAACCCTTCTTTAAGATCTTTTCTCAACCATTGAATCACTTCTGGGTCAGTAAGAGACCGATCTTTAAATCGTTCTTTTAGCGACCGACCGTTTAAAACATATGACTTTCCCTCTTTCTGGTGGGTATAAGAAATATCCAATCCAGCATTTCCCAGTAAGAGGGTGGTCATGGTTTCAATCATATTTCCAAGGGGCTTTCGGTCAATATGGTGGTATTGAAAGGTGGCGGTCACTTTTGTCCCTTTTCCCAATTCCGATTCGATGCGAACTGTCCCTCCTGTCTCCTGAGCAGCTTGGGCGATCAAGGAAAGGCCTAAACCCACTCGCCGCGATGTCCGAGTGGTGAAAAAAGGATCGGTTGCTTTTCGGCTAACTGCTTCATCCATCCCAATTCCATCATCTTTGATTTCGATCACCAATCGATCCTCTTTTGGTTCCTCCATCACCAAGATATCAATCCTTTTGGCCTTGGCTGAAATCGCATTCTCAACAATATCCAATATATGGAGAGAAAGATCTTCCAAACCCGCCTCTCTAAAACGTTTTACTGCTCCATCACCTTCCGTCCCCCTTGATGGTGAAGAGCCATTTTGATTTCCTCTGAAGTGGTCTGGGCCATGAGGAAATGAGTGATATTTTTACCGATGTCTTCGAGACGATGTGCGTCCGAAAATCGAACAAAAGAAAAATGCCGGTAGAGATTGAATCTTTTTTGAGCTTCTTCTTGAGAGGTCCGGGATGATATCTCCAAGCCATCCAGTGATATTCCTTCTGGAATAAAACCCAACTGACCAAGAAGGCTAAATGCCTGACGATCGATGTGAGAGGCAATGGTCACTCCTCGAAGCGACCCCACGAATGAAGCAATTTGTTCAAAAGAAAGGAGAGTTGCCCCGATCAGCAATTTCGAGGTGATTCCTATGACTTCATCCCTTTCGTTGACCAACGTTTGTTTCCCGAAAATCTCCTCCACATTCTCTCCAGGCAGATTTTGGTAAATCAAATCTTGGAGGGCCAGACAATCTTCCTGTCTATCGAAAAGGGTGAGAAGATGGATTTCCTCTTTTGAGGTGACTTCCATTCCAGGGATTACAGTCAGGCCTCTTTTGTATCCGGCAGTCATAAAAGCGGTAATGTTTTCTGCTGAATTGTGATCACAGATGGCGATCATATCTAATCCCATGGCGAGAGCTTGATTGACCACGGCCCGGGGCTTCATCTCTTCCTCTCCACAAGGCGAGAGGCATGAGTGGATGTGGAGATCAGCCCGACATGTCCTCAGCATGGATTCATTCCTGAGATCCCTTTTTCATAAAGTTGCCCGACCAATTCAAAAGTAAAAAGGGGAGAGACGAGGAGGGGAATTCCTTCCTCTTGCGCTTTGTGAACGGTTTCTTTGTCCGGTTCTCTCCCTCCTGTTAAAATAATTCCTGCCAACTCCTTCATTGCAGCCACCGCCACGATATTGGGGTGGGTTTGGATCGTGACCCAGATATTTCCCTTCTGGCTGTGAGCAATGACATCGCTGAGCAGATCGCTTGCATACCCTCCCGTAATCGCCTGATGAAGCTGATCCCTTCCCGCTTTCACTTGTAATCCAAAGAGGTTAATAATATCGAAAACTGTCACGAGAGTTAGGCCTTCCTTCTCAATGTACTTTGATTTGGCACGTGGAAACCTTCTTTTTAGCTTCTCGTCTATTCAAAGGGTAGATGGGTTTCTTGTCTATCCAAATAGACGACAAACTCGAGATGTGTCCCTTGCTTAAATTTAGAGGTCAAGATCATCTCATCCGTATTTTTTTTTATATTCGGCAGACCCATCCCTGCACCAAACCCCAATTCCCGAATCTTTTCATCGGCGGTGGAATAACCTTCGCTCATCGCCAGGTTGATATCAAGAATGCCATGGCCCTCGTCATCGACGACGACTTTTAAAGAGTGGGGTGTAATGAAGAGTGAAAGTTCCCCTTGTTTGGCATAACAGATGACATTCATCTCTGCTTCAAAGGTGGCAATTGCAATCCTGCGAATAATGCTATTTGGAAACCCAGCCTCCTTTAACGTCTTTTTAACCTGATCTGAAATCGTACCGGCATTTGGGAAATTGCCTCCTTCAATATGAAAGGTCTTATGGATGAGTATATTATTGTCAGTCCTTTCCATCCTCCACCTTTAGGGCACATGTCTTCAAACCGTATTCATATAAAATTCCACACGTTTCAAACATCATATAGGATGTGCTCAGAAGGGGTATCTTTTTCTGAATGGCCAATTGTTGGGTGGCCTCGTTAGGCCATCTGCTTCTGACAAAGAGGATTGCGCACAAATTAGCCGCATCCGCTGCGTAAACCACTTGGGAGTGGGTGAATCCTGTAATTAAGAGGGCTCCTTCTTGGGCGAGCGCGAGGACGTCGCTTAGAAGTTCCGCTGCAAAGGCGCACTTGATCTCTTTATTCAAATCATGATCCCCTGAAATGACCTCTGCATTGAGAATCTCTTTTACTTCTTTGAGTGTCATCTTATTCCATCGCCTCTGCCAGCAATTCTGTAATGTCCATGACCTTCATTTTCTCTTCGTTTCCAGACGTTTTGACAGCGTCCTCCAACGTGAGAATGCATAAAGGGCAGGCGGTGGCCAAAATCTCCGCGCCCAGTTCAACGGCATCCTGCACCCGAATCTCGGCTAGACGTTGACCCATCTCTGAGGAGGATTCTGCCCACATCCTTCCGCCCCCTCCTTCGCAGCAGAGGCTTCTTTCTCGGGAACGGTCCAATTCTCTAAGGGTGAGATCAGGGATAGCGCTGAGGAGGGTTCGGGGTTCATCAAAGATGTTATTCTGTTTTCCTAAGAAACAGGGGTCATGATAGGTAACGACCTTCTTGATTCCTTTCGTGAAGGTAAGTTTCCCCTCCTCCAGACTTTTGGCCAAGAGTTGGGTTGCATGGAGTACCTCAAACTTTCCTTGAGGATATTCATTTTTTAAGGCATTGAACCCGTGAGGACACGTCGTGAAAATACGCTCGATCTGATAGGCATTGAATCGCTGCATGTTTCCTTCAGCCAGTTCCTCAAAAAGACCTGTTTCCCCCATTCTTCTGATCTCATTGCCACAACAAGTTTCCTCATTTCCAAGTATTCCGAAATCAATATCCACGCGATTGAGGATAAATGCCAGGGATTTTGCAATCTCTTGAATTCGTGGATCAGAGGAAGCTGTACATCCTACGTAGTAAAGCCATTCTGCTTTGTCTCCCTGAGAGAAGTCTTTGATTTTTAAATCTTCCGGAAGCCCTTTTGTCCACTCCGTCCTCTTTCCCTTTGGTCTTCCCCATGGATTTCCATGTTTGTAAGCATTTTCCATTGCTTCAATAATGGTCTTAGGAATGTGTCCCTCTTCAACTAAGACCCCCCTCATCCCAATAATGAGATCCATCGGTTTTAATCCACGAGGGCAACGAATTGTACAGGTTTTACAGGTGGTACAATCCCAAAGCTCTAAGCGATCATGGATATGGTCAAGGTTTTTCCCTAAAATTCCTTCGATCATTAATCGGCGAATGTTCAATTTCGATTTGAGGGAGACAGGGCATCCACCCGTGCACTTCCCGCATTGGTAACAACCGTAAAGTTCAAATTTTTCTGCAAACGTTTGTTCCGATAATTCCATGCTTCAGATTCTCCTCACCTGTGAACCCATTTTCATCATTCCATTTTTTCCTATTTCAGTCTTTGAGTATTTCTCTCGAAATAACAATCCGTTGAACTTCAGAAGTCCCTTCATAAAGGGTCGTTCCGATAATATCTCTGAGGTAGCGTTCAACAGGATAATCTCTGGTATAGCCATACCCACCCAACATCTGAACCGCACGAATGGTGACATCCCTTGCCGTCTCGGTGGCAAAGAGTTTGGCCATGGAAGCTTCTTTGGTAAAGGGTTGGTGGGTTTCTTTGAGATAAGCAGCGCGTAGGACCAAAAGTTGAGCGGCCTCCAATTCGGTATAGGAGTCGGCAATCATCCATTGAATCGCTTCAAAACTGGAAAGCGGTTTACCGAAAGCCTCTCTTTCTTTAACATATTCTATTGCAAAATCAATAGCAGAAAACCCGACTCCCAATGCCAACGATCCGATACCAATTCTTCCCCCATCCAGTTCCATCATGGCGATTTTAAACCCCTCTCCTTCTTTTCCCAGGAGACAATTGGCAGGAACCGTACATTGATCGAAGACCAATTCATTGGTCTGTGAAGCCCGGTGTCCCATCTTTTCTTCTGCCTTCCCAATGATGAATCCCGGTGTTCCCTTCTCAATGACAAAGGCGCTGATTCCTTTTCCCTTCTTAGCGTTCCGATCGGTTATCGCCCAGGTGACAGTGACCCCTGATGCCTCTCCACTGGTGATCAGGGTTTTACTCCCGTTTAAAACATAGGCCTCCTTTTGACGTATAGCGGTGGTCCGAATATTTCCTGCATCCGAGCCCGTATGCGGCTCGGTAATGGCGAAAGAGCCGGCAGGATATTGGCCGTTGCAAAGCTTCGGGACATGCTTCCTTTTTATTTCCTCTTGTCCAAATTCATAAATGACCTCCGCAACCATATTGGTCACAGAGGTCGTCACGGCATGGGAGGCACAACCTTTTGCAATCTCTGTAATGGCCAAGCTATAGGCGACGACTCCCACTTCAGAACCACCAAATTCAACAGGGATGTTCATCCCCATGAGACCCAGATTAGCCATTTTTTTTAGGTTTTCATAAGGGAATTGCTTTTCTTCATCATAGAGGGCCGCAACGGGTTTGATGTTTTTCTCCGTAAAATCCCTGACCATATCTCGAATCATCTCTTGTTCTGGAGTCAGTTTGAAATCCATGGTCTCTAAAAAAGTTCGGAGTAGTTAGTTCATAGTTCGGAGACTTTAATCATGCTCTGAACTCCTAACTATAATTATAAAATCCTCTCCCTGTTTTTCTACCGAGATAGCCTGCATCTACATATTTCTTGAGGAGAGGGCAGGGGCGATATTTGGGATCCCCCAACCCTTTATAAAGCACTTCCATAATGGAGAAGCAGGTATCGAGTCCAATGAGATCGGCCAAAGCCAGAGGGCCCATGGGATGATTCATTCCCAATCTCATGACGGTATCAATGGCTTCCGGCGTTCCGACCCCTTCGAAGAGAGTATAGATGGCTTCGTTAATCATCGGCATCAAAATTCGATTGGAAATAAACCCCGGAAAATCGTTGGCTTCAACAGGGGTCTTTCCCATCTTCTCAGCCAATGACTTTACTGCCATAAACGTTTCTTGAGAGGTTTGAAGGCCCCGGATGATTTCAACCAGTTGCATCACCGGCACAGGGTTCATGAAATGCATGCCGATCACTTGGGAAGGTCTTTGGGTGGCGGAGGCAATTTTGGTAATGGAGATGGAGGAAGTGTTGCTTGATAGGATAATCTCTTTTCGGCAAACCTGATCCAATTCTTTGAAGATGTTTAACTTTAGAGGTTCATTTTCAACAGCAGCCTCCACCACGAAGTCAACCCCTGCCATGTCTTTCATTTGGATGGTCCCTTTGATACTTCCCATTAATTCGTCCTTCTTCTGGGAGGGAATCTTTCCCTTCTCCACCATTCGATCCAAATTTTTCGAAATCGTGCGGAGGCCCTTTTGGACGAAAGAATCTGCGATATCACTCATCACTACCTGAAGCCCAGCGAGAGCAGCTACTTGAGCAATTCCATTTCCCATCTGACCCGCTCCCACCACGCCAATGATTTTGATCTCCATATATTCCTCCAGAAAAGGGGACAGGCTACTTTTTATGACTGTTTGCTTTAAAATTTCTTATTTTTGAAATGGCTTTTCATTACAGATTGTTACTAAACTGATTGTTATTAAAAAAGTAGCCTGTCCCCTTTTTAATCGATTTTTTCAACGATAAGGCTCACTGCTTCTGCGCCTCCTAAACAGAGAGAAGCCATCCCTCTCTTTGCCCCTCTGTCTTTCATAGCGTAAAGTAATGTGGTCAATACCCTCGCACCGCTGGCCCCGATTGGATGACCTAACGCAACCGCACCTCCATGAACATTGACTTTTTCTCTTTCGATCTCGAGTGTTTTAATAATGGCTACAGTGGTTGCGGAAAAAGCTTCATTGATTTCGAAAAGATCGATATCCTGGATGGAGAGCCCAGCCTTTCTCAGGGCTTTCGGGATGGATTGAATGGGAGCGACCAATACATCCTCCAATTCCACACCGGCTGCGGCCTGAGCTCCCACTCTCGCAATGGGCTTGACCCCTAATGCCTTTGCCTTTTCTTTGGACATTAGGACAAGGGCACTTGCTCCATCACTGATCTTTGAAGAATTGGCAGCCGTGACAACTCCGTTCTCCTTAAAGACAGATTTCAATTTGGCCATGGCTTTGAGATCGGTATCACGGGGTCCTTCGTCGGTGGCAAAGATAACGGGTTCCCCTTTTTTTGAAGAAATCGAAATAGGAAGAATTTCCTCTTTAAATTTTCCTTCACGTATCGCCTTCATCGCTTTGAGGTTGGATTCGTAAGCAAATCGGTCCTGCTCCTCGCGGCTGATATTGAATTTTATCGATTGAATCTCAGCCGTATATCCCATATGGTAATCATTCACCACATCCCAAAGACCGTCATGAACCATTCCATCCACTAATTTACCATCCCAGAGCCGATATCCGGTCCTCGCATTTTCTAAATAATAGGGGACACGGCTCATATTCTCCATTCCTCCGGCAACGATGACCTCTGCATCTCCAGCGATAATGACTTGGGTGGCCAGCATGACTGCCTTTAGTCCTGAGCCGCAAACCTTATTTATGGTGATGGCCCCCACGGACATTGGCAGACCTGCCTTAATCATGGCCTGACGGGCTGGATTCTGTCCCAGACCGTATGGAAGGACATTTCCCATGATCACCTCATCCACATCCTTTTTTTCAATTTTTGATCGATTCACCGCCTCCTCGATGACTCTTCCTCCTAATTCTGTAGCACTGAAAGGAGTTAATGCACCAAGGAAATTACCGATGGCTGTCCGGACGGCGCTCGTGATCACCACTTCCTTCATCTTTATGGGCTCCTTTTTGAGATTCTTCATCTATTTTTAATTTTTGATGGATTTTATCCTGGTAATTTAAAATCTCCGCCTTTAATTTGATGAGGTTGTTAATCCGTTCATCTATCTTCATCGCATGGGTGTCGAGTAATTCTAAAAGTCGGGGTAATACCTTTCTGTTGGTTCGGTGGATTTGATAAATATCTTCCAGTTCGAGCATCTCTGAGAGGGTGAGCCCGAGATGCTTGAGCCTTGTGATAAATTTTAGGCGCTGAAAATCCTTGTCTGTATAAATTCTTTTTCCTCCTTCGATCCTTTTAATAGAGTTAAGGAGGCCAATTTCCTCATAATAACGAATCGTCCGGGGACTTAATTCCAGCAGATTGGCCAATTCGCCGATTTGATAATACTTTGGCTCATTGTTTTTCATTAAAAATCCCCTGAATTTACACTTAACGTAAACTGAGAAAAGATAACCAAAAAAAAGGAATTATAGAATAAGGGAAAACTATCGAATAAGAGGAATACTGGAAAATTGGAATATTGGGTTCAAAAAAATGGCCTTTTTTCGAGACACATGATTCCAACATTCCATTCTTCCAATATTCCCCTCTTCATGCCCCATTATTCCGATATTCCATTCTTATTATATGGAGGGCCACTTTCCTATGGACAAAACGTCGTAGCCGGCTTTTTCTAAATCAGTGACCACATCCTTATATTCTTCTGTCCTGATCCGAATGGCAGCAATTCTCTTCCCTTCCACCATAAAAGATGGCGTGACAATGCTTATAATATTGATATTGTGTTTTTTAAATACTTCGAGGATCCCAAGCATTGTACCCGGCTTATCTTCCAAAGCAAGCGTCAGACGGGTTCCTTTTTGTTTGAAACCAAAAATGTCGACGAGATGATCCAGGGCATCTGTTTCTGTAAAGATTCCATATAGTTTGCCCTGCTCTACAACAGGGAGACATCCGACTTTATGATCATGCATCATTTGGACAGCTTCTTCGATGAGCGTGTCAGGGGTGATGGTTAACAGTTTATCCTTTGGCGTCATAAAGCTTGATACTTTAAGTTTTCCCAAAAGGTAATTAAGTTCCTGGACGCTCAGTAAGGTGGCGTCTGAAGGAGCGGCTTCCCGGATATCCCGATCCGTAACAATACCGACCAAAACATTGTTTTTATCCACTACGGGCAAATGTCGAACCCCCTTTTCGTGGATAAGGTTTCTGGCTTCATAGAAAGATGCATCCGGGCCTATTGTCACTGGATTTTTGTGAATTTTTTCTCTCATGAACCCTTTGTAGTGAATTTTCATAAAATCCCCTCCTCTTTTTTTATTTGACTTAATATTAGCATAATTTGCTTCACACCGTCAAAAAAAAGAAATTATGGAATGATGGAATGTTGGAATAATGGAAGAAAGAGGAAGATTAAATTAAGTCTCATAGACTGTTTTGGAACATTATTCCAATTTTCCAGTATTTGATGGACTCGTAAAAAGTCGTCACTCCGGTGAAAACCGGAGTCCAGGCAATTCTTAAATAATTGAAAACACTGGATTCCGGCTTTCGCCGGAATGACAAAACCAGGCCTAAAGAGACTTTTTACGAGTCCATCAGTATTTCAATATTCCCTTTCTTACTCCCAACTTCGTTGATCTTCGATTTTCTTGGCTTCTTCCGGAATCGTCCCCCTTGCTGCAAATTGGACTTCCCCCCGTATCTTGATCACATCTCGAATGGATCTCTCAATTTCGTCCTTTAACTTTTCCAATTTAATCCCTTCTTCTTTGAGTTCCACACGAAGCGTCATCTCATCTTTATCTTGCTTTCTTGTAATCACCATTTGGTATCGGTCAATTTCAGTATGTCTGGAAGCTACCTCATCTATTTGCCCGGGGTGTACAAAGAGCCCTCTGACTTTAGTGGCTTGGTCAACTCTCCCAAGAATCTTCAACAACCTGGGGGATGTCCTACCGCAAGGGCAGGGGGTCTCGGTAAGTATAGAAAGATCTCCTGTCCCAAATCGAATCAAGGGGTAAACTTTATTGAAGGTCGTAGCGACGATCTCTCCGGTTTTCCCGGGGCCGACTTGTCTCCCTGTGTTTGGATCGACAATTTCCACAATTTTATCGTCTGGGACATGCATTCCGTTCTTTCTAATACATTCATAACCCAAACAACCGATATCAGCGGTACCATAGGTCTGTCGGATGGTCATCCCCAATTTCTCTTCCAATTTGGAGCGCAAGGATTCAGGAAGCATCTCTGCAGCCACGAAGCCCACCTTGAGATTCAAGTCTTTTTTTAAATCGAATCCCATCTCTTCCGCCTTTTCAGCGATGTTAAGAAGGAAACTTGGGGTTCCGCAGTATCCCGTGGCTTTGAAATCCTTTAAAATATTGACCTGTTGTTCTGTGTTCCCAATGCCTGTGGGGATGATGACGCATCCAATCCGATGGAGCGAGTTGTCAACCATTTGCAATGCAAAAGGGACCATATGATAGCTGAATGTATTGATTACGATATCTCCGGGTCGAAACCCTCCTGCGTACATTCCCTGAGCCCAACCTAATTCGTTATATTCAGCCTCGCCTGGTTCAAAAATGGGCCCAGGTGAAATGAATATCCTTCTCATTTCCGTGAGTGGAACCCCTTCCAATCCTCCAAAAGGGGGATATCTCTTTTGAAGTTCTATTAAGTCAGCCTTCTTCGTAACAGGAATTTTTTCTAAGTCTCCTATGGTTTGAATATCTTTTGGTTTCA
>JACAEV010000047.1 GCA_013388645.1 Syntrophaceae bacterium
AGCCTTCCCAATATTTATCTCGTAATCCTTTCTTGTGGATCTTTCCAGAACCCGTTTTGGGAAGGGTCTCAATGAAATCGATCGATTTAGGTGCCTTATAGTGTGCCATCTTCTCTTTGCAGAATTGTATAATCTCCTCCTGGGTCGCCTTTTTCCCGGGTTTCAACACCACGATTCCCTTTACTGCTTCACCCCATTTGGGATCAGGGACTCCGACAACCGCACATTCTAAAATCGATGGATGCATGTAAAGGACATTTTCGACCTCTGTGGAGTAAACATTTTCTCCACCTGTCAGGATCATATCTTTCTTTCGGTCAACGATCGTGACATATCCCTCTTCATCCATCACGGCCATATCGCCGGTATGAAGCCAACCGTCTTTAATTGATTGATTCGTTTCATCCGGTAATTTCCAGTAACCTCTTGTCACAATATCCCCTTTGACAATGATCTCGCCAACCTCTCTTTCATCTTTTTTGACTTCCTCGCCCCGATCATTCACTACTTTTAATTGAACACCGATGAATTCCCTCCCTGTCTTGGATTTAAATCGAAGTTGATCCTCCTTCGATAATTTTTTTAGATGTTCTTTTAAGATAGAAAGAGTCAAATAAGGACTGGTTTCGGTCATCCCGTAGGTCTGAATGTAGTCGCATTTGAACGTCTCAACGATCTTTCGAACCACTTCCGGAGCAATAGGGGCACCTCCACTTAACAGCACTCTCAAACTGCTGTAATCAAATTTTCCAACCTCAGGGTGATTGACCATCAGATTGAGCATGGTGGGAATGAGATTGGTGAGCGTCACCCTTTCCCTCTGTATCATCTCCAAGACCACTTTTGGATCAAATTCTCTGACTAAGACATGCGTCCCCCCTACCCAGGTGACTGCCCAGGTGGCCCATGCATCCGCGAGATGAAAAAGAGGTGCCACATGGATCCATACATCACAATCGGTCAGATGAATTTCTGCGATGGTGCTCAGTGCATGGGTGGTAACATTTTTATGAGACAGCATCACCCCTTTGGGACGACCGGTTGTCCCACTGGTATAGTAAATTTGGGCAATGTCCTCGCTATGAAGAGAAGGGTTAGGGGGCGGACTGAAATCTGCCTGTTTGATGACGTCTTCATAGTTCACCCCAGACTTGACACCGTTTCCTTTTTTCTCCCCCGTCCAAATGATTTTTTCAATTCCAAGAATCTCGCCCCGAATCACCCCTATTCGATGTTTATACATCGAATCCGCAATCAGTACCTTGGATTCCGAATCCTGTAAAATAAAAGCGATTTCTTTGGGAGAAAGCCTGATGTTGATAGGAACAGAGATGGCTCCTATTTGGGAGATGGCATAGTAGGCCTCTAAAAAATAGTGGCAATTGGGGTGGAGAATGGCAACTTTATCATCTTTCTTAACTCCAAAACCGATCAGGCTATGAGAAAGACGGTTGATTCGGTTTAAAAAATCCTCGTAGGTCCATCGGCTTTCGCCGCAGATGATCGCATATTTATGAGGGAAAAGCTTAGTGGCTTTTGACAGCGATTCAGTTAAAATCATTTTTATTTTACACCCTTTCGATGAATCTACTCTTCTTCACTCTTAGTCAAGTCCTCAAACCGAATATCAAGGCCTAAGACCCCTTTAATTTCCCCAGTATCATTTCGGATTGGACCGGAAAGCGTGATGCAAAGGGCCCCTGTATGCTTAGAGGAATAGAGGTCCGTAACATGAATCTTCCCATCTTTCAAGGGCTCAATGAACCACGGTCGATCGGAATAGTCTTCTCCTACTGCCACATTGGCGAATTTAGCTTGATCCACTGGTTGGCAGATCGTTCGTGTAATTTTGATCCCATGGATATTGACTACATAAATGTATTGAAGATAGGGATATTCATCCACCAGCGACTGCAAGATGGGCTCCATTTGGGTTGGGTTCATCGATCTCATTCCAGGTTCTTCAATGACCCGCTCGATGATATGGTAGGCCATTTCACGCGCCCTTGCCTTGAGCATATCAAATTCTGAGACAAAAATCTCAGGGAGATATTTTCGCGTCACCTTCTCCATCTCTTGATCTGAAATGGAGGTGGTCCTTCCCTCTTCATACTGTTTTGTCACCCATCGATTAATTTTGGCCACTCCGGGATGGGTCTTCTCAATGCGATCCTTCCCCGTCAGTGCAAAATGAGAGTTGATCCATTGGGCGATCCCTCCCAGTCCAGACTTATCATTGACGGAGATGGAGATGGGACGATTGAGGATTTTGGCGGTATTGAAAATATTGTAAATTTCCTCATTCTTTAGGATTCCATCGGCATGAATTCCGGCGCTTGTTGCATTAAACCCCGATCCTACGAACGGCATGTTAGATGGAATCGGAACTCCCACTGTCCTCTCCAAATAATTTCGAATTTCTGTGATCATGGTGGTATCGATCCCGTTGTTATGTCCCATCAAACTGATATACTCAATAATCAACCCTTCGATGGGAGGATTCCCGGTCCGCTCTCCAAAACCGAGGAGGGTTCCATTGGCCGCGGAACATCCGTAAAGCCATGCCGTCGTGGCATTGATGAACCCTTTATAGAAATCATTATGGCCATGCCACTCTAAATATTCAGAAGGTACCCCTGCATCATCAATCATCGCCCTAATGATCTTGGGGACACAGCGAGGAAGTGCAGCGCTGGGATAGGGCACACCATATCCTAACGTATCACAGAGTCGAATCTTTACCGGAAGCTTCGCCTCTTCAGAGAGGCGCATGATATCCTGGGCAAAGGGAACACAGAATCCATAAATATCCGCACGGGTGACATCCTCAAAATGGCAACGAGGTATAATCTCGAGATCCAAGGCAGTTGAAATAATAGAAAGGTATTCCCGCATCACAACCCTTCTATTCTTCTTTAGTTTTAAAAAAATGTGATAGTCCGAAACAGAGGTGAGAATCCCCGTCTCCTTCAAGCCCATTTCTTTGACCAGCTTAAAATCTTCTTTGACTGCGCGAATCCACCCTGTAATTTCCGGGTAGCGATAATTTCTCTCCTGGCATTTTCTCACTGCCTCTTTATCTTTCTCGCTGTATAAAAAAAACTCGCACTGCCGAATCACTCCATTGGTGCCTCCTAATTTATGAAGCATATCGTAAAGACGCTCAATCTGTTCTACTGTATAGGGAGGCCTGGCCTGCTGTCCATCCCGAAAAGTGGTGTCGGTGATGAAGATCTCATCGGGGGGATCAGTGAACACAAATTTATTGTCGAACTCGATCTGGCAAACTTCATCATACGGAAAGATATTCCGATAGAGGTTGGGTTCTTGGATGTCCAAAAGCGGAAACGGCTCAATGGTGCGCTTGCTCTGGAATGTCCTCTTTTTCCGGGTGATGGTCATATTTTCTCCTTGACTAAGAAATAAGATTTTCGTCTTCTGGAAGCGGGAACGATGCCCGTTTCGTAATTCGGTTAGATCATTCGTTTGAAGAAATTCACGTAACCCTCTGACCCTTAACCAAACAGGCCTCGTGACCGTAACCTTAACCTAAAGCCTCGGGCCATTTATGTTGTTCGAGCCTATCTGCGGTGAGGCAGGGGGGGCACCATTGTCACCAAAGGTTGCCTTAAACTTTTATCTCTTTGATCTTAATCCAAAGCTCGTCCAGTTGCTTTGGATCAACCCTTGAAGGGGCATCGGTCATGAGACAGGTACCCTTCTGGGTTTTCGGAAAGGCAATCACATCTCGAATCGATTCCGAATGGCTGAGAATCATGATGAGTCGATCAAACCCGAAAGCAATTCCGCCGTGGGGGGGTGTCCCATATTCGAGCGCCTCTAATAGGAACCCAAATCTCTCTTTAGCCTCCTGCTCATCCATTCCCAATTGTTCAAAGAGGAGAGATTGTACCTCCCTCAGATGATTTCGAATGCTTCCTCCTCCAATTTCTGACCCATTTAAAACCAAATCATAGGCCTTGGCTTTGACGGAAGCTGGATCGTTTTTCAACTTGAGGATATCTTCATCTTTGGGAGCTGTAAAAGGGTGATGGACAGCTATAAACCGGCCTTCGGTTTCATCATACTCCAAAAGCGGGAAATCGAGGATCCAGACAAACTGATACCGGTCTTTAGGAATGAGCCCTAACTTCTCACCGAGATACAGGCGAAGATTGGCCAAAGATTGATTGACCAACTTGGGGGAACCCGCCACGAAGAGAAGGAGATCATTTTCCACGGCGTTCAGGGTATCATTGACCGCGTGTATCTCTTCCTCTGTAATAAATTTCTGAATCGACGATTGCCATGCGTTTGGGCCTACTTTTGCCGATATCAATCCTTTGGCTCCTAAATTCTGAACAACATGGGTGAGGTCTTCAATCTCCTTTCGTGAAAACGAACCTCCCCCTTTCACATTGATCGCTTTGATGATACCCCTTGTTTCGATGACATCCCTAAATACATTGAAGGGAGAATTTCTCAGGGGTTCCGTCACATCCTTCAATTCCATTCCAAATCGAATATCCGGTTTATCGATTCCGTAGCGGCTCATCGCCTCATCATAGGCTAAGACTGGAAATGGAATTTCCAGGGTGATACCTAAAACTTCCTTAAAAATATGGGCCATCAATCCTTCCATCGTTTCCCGAATATCTTGAACCGTGACAAATGACATTTCCACATCGATTTGGGTGAACTCGGGCTGCCGGTCTGAACGGAGGTCCTCATCCCGAAAACATCGGACAATTTGAAAATAACGGTCAAATCCAGAGACCATGAGGATCTGTTTTAATAGCTGAGGAGACTGAGGAAGGGCATAAAAATTCCCTGGGTTGAGTCGGCTGGGAACTAAAAAATCTCTTGCTCCCTCAGGAGTGCTTTTAAAGAGCATCGGTGTCTCCACCTCCAAAAACCCCAATCGATCGAAATAATTTCGAACCTCTTTGGCCACTTGATGACGTAGGATTAAATTCTGTTGGAGCCCTGGTCGTCTCAGATCCAGATATCGGTATTTCAGACGAGTCTCCTCGGCTATCTCTGCCTCATCTTCGATGGGAAAGGGTGGGGTTTTAGCAACATTGAGAATCTTTAGTTCTTTCGCAAGAATTTCAATCTCTCCTGTCCTTAATTTAGGATTGGCCGTCCCCGCAGGCCTTAAAACCACTCTGCCTTGAACCCCGATCACATATTCATTCCTAAGCGACTGGGCTTTCTCATGGGACTCTGAATTCACCTCCGGATTGAAGACCACCTGGACAATCCCTTGTCGATCTCTTAATTCAATAAAAATGAGCCCTCCAAGGTCTCTCCTCCGCTGCACCCAGCCTAATAGGGTCACTTCGCGACCGTCATCCTTTTTTCTGAGGTCACCGCAATAAACGGTCCTCTTCAAATCCCCTAAAAAGTCGATCAAGATGATACCCCCTGGGGTTGGATGTATAATATTAACCAAATCTTACAGATGGGTCAAGGAATTAGAAGAACCCAAATCCCGATATAGAAAGAATACACGTACCTCGCTGTCTGGATTCGAGAGATTTTTTAAGCACGGAATTCGTGATTCTTCAAATTGTCTCCCTATCCCGTATTCAAGAAACAAGTGTGGAATTTGGGGTCAAATCTTTATCCTTGAGTTTTAGGTAATTCCCTCTTCACTCTTTCAATCAACGCCGATAGCTTCGGATCTTTCCCTTGTAATATAGAAACCCTCTTCCTCATCACACTCACCGCACTATAATCCACCCCCATATGCCGTTTAGGGGACGTTGGTTCTAAAACAACTTAGGATATTTTGTTAGATTTGGTGCCTCCTCTGAAATAGCTAACACCAATTGACAAAACACTCTCCTTGCCCTCGAGGAAAGAGCTGCCA
>JACAEV010000032.1 GCA_013388645.1 Syntrophaceae bacterium
AAGTCTATGGCATTGTAAGTATTCCAAAATAGAATTACCTCGTTTCTTATACCATGGCCCCTGACTTGATCTATAAGAGCTGCCATCGTTTTACCAGTATAAGTGCCCTCCAACCGAATTCCTTCTGACTTTGCCAAAAGTTTTACCGCCGCCATCCCTTGCTCTGTAAAACGCGCATATTGCCCCCCAAAAAAATCTTGTCTGATATCAACCTCTTCATCGGCTATTTCCACGCGTGGGAAAGAAGAATCCAATGAAAGAATCAAGGCCAGTGTTTTTTCAAAAAGCTTAACAAATTTTTCTTTATTTGCATATTTCACGTCAGCAACACGCACAGAAACGACACGAGTCTTGAGTCCGGCAGCCTTAAGACCGATCGTTAAACCTACGGCAGTTCCCATGGTCCCTAAAGCGACAAAAACCTTATCAGGTTCAGGCACTAATCCCCTTACCACTTGCTCTTTCAGTTCAAATCCAGCATTTACGTATCCGATTGCACCTAACGGAGATGATCCACCAGGACCTATGATGTAAGGAAATTTGCCCTGTTTCAGCTTTTTCCGAAGTAGCATAATGGTCGTTGGGATATAGGCTGCCCTTTCATTTTTAAAATGATGAATCTCAGCACCGCAAACATGGCTCAACAGTAGGTTACGACGGACATAGTGGGCATTTGGCTGGGCCAATAGTATCGATACGCTCTTAAGACCAAGTTTTTGTGCATAGACCGTTGTAGCGAGGGCGTGGTTTGATCCAGTAAAGCCAAAAGTAAGGACCTCTTTTGCCCCCTTATGAAGGGCATCGCCTAGGAGGAATTCCAACTTGCGTATTTTATTTCCCCCATATATCTGGCCGCTTAATCCATCATGCTTTAAATACAAATAATCGCTCCCAAATTCTTTCCCTAAATGTTTCAGATGCCTTATGGGCGTTGGGAACTCCCCAAGTTGCACATAAGGAAGTCTCTCCTTCAATAAGGGATATTGTTCAAATATGGGTATCATGGGTTACTTATCCTATAATATTGCTCGTAAGATATGCTGCCTAACGACTGACGGTTACCGGGGTGGCCCGCTGTTTTGCCACGTCCGGTGCACCTACTGGCTGGGCAATCACTGCCTTCTGCCTTGTCAATTCTTTCCCCTTGCCATCTATCAACCTCCGCTGGGGGAGGACTTTGTCACGTTAGTCAACTACGTCCCCCACGCCTCAAGGTAAAAACAGTTCCTACAATCCCACCTTGGATTTCGCTAAGCGGGCCACAACTGGCGAGATGAGGCTGCCAATGTACAAGAACTCCTTGGTTTCCGTGACGCTGGTGTTTTGCGGATAGGCGGTCTTTGGGTCTTGAAGGTTTTTCAGAACCTTACCATTCCCGTCGATTGCAATGATGTGACCATAGCCTGTTGCCTTAGGCCGAATGAACTTGGGCATGCGCTGGATCATTTTGCGTAGGAGGGGCTTTTCTGAAAGATCGTCGACCAATTTGTTTCGAGGAGAGATCAACGCCACCCAGAATCGACCCTCCAGGCCGGTGGAAATGTTGTCTGGAAATCCGGGCAGGTTCTCGATAATTGGTTCGGACTTTCCTTTATCGGGTTCGGCTATCCAGTACCGTATGACCCGGTAGCTTCCTGTTTCATTTATCAGCACATAGGTCTGGTCATGACTCACAGCTACGCCGTTGGCAAAATTCAACCCGCTGAGCAGCGTCTTTGTCTGACGAGTGGCCAGATCATAGACGAGCAATCTCCCATGGCCTCCATGTTCCATGATATCCAGGAGGCTGCCCTCCATGGTTCCCCCAGATTCCTTAGCTCCAAATTTCGTGGATGCATCGGAGAAATAAATCTTCCCATCAGCCGCGCAATCGACATCATCGGCATAACGGATAGGGATACCATCGGCAACTTTCGCCAGTTCGGTGATCTTACCTTCACGAGAAATGGACAAAAGGCCTCTAAAAGCGTCCGCTACGATTAAATTTCCAGCATTATCTAAGTCAATACCGAGTGGTCTGCCGTTTGTGTTCACCCAGTTTTCGGGTTTTGTGCCATCTGGTTGAAGACGAACGATGATTCCTCCGTGAGTAGCGAGATAGATGCGGCCCTGATCGTCAAGGGCTACATCTTCGGGACCATGATTGGGTCCGATTTTCAGAAACTCGATACCCTTGAGCAATTCGTTCGGGGCAAATGGCACGGTGTACCCAGGGTTAGGTGGCGCCTTCCAGGCCACCGGCTCTATGGGAACAGGCCATACAAGGAAATAAAGAACGATCAAAAGCAATATGACAAGAAGCGCAAGCAAACTTTTTCTTAGCATGGCTTTTTCCTCCTTCCCACGGGGTTCATAACTGAAAAATCACGGCGATTAGTTCTTATCCCAGAAAACTGAAGCGACCTGGTAGTCAAGGCACTACCGGGAATATCTCCCAGTCTTACTCTGTGATGCCTCATGGTATCGGGGCTAACGCTTCGCATAACCGGCTGGCAATGGAGCGGAGTGTAATTGCCAGTCCGAGTTGATGCGGTTGTTAAGCACTATGAACTTATGATTCAAATTCACCACGAGGCAACCCAGACTGGCGGATGATGGATTGAAGCGTTCCGATTCTGATTTCGTCATGGTTTGGGACAGGTACCGTTATTGTGCTCTGGGGAAGCTTCTTTTGCATTACGATGTGGCTGCCGCGTCGACGCACTTCGGTGAAGCCGTGACGTGATAGAATAGAGCATACGTCTTTGCCGGAAAGAATTCGAAGCCTACCCAAGTGCCACCTCGACTTGGGTTACGAAAATCTCGCCGTGAAGACGTTGTTTAACCTCTTCGGGTGATGCTGCTTCAAAGAAGAGTTCCAATGCTTCTCGAAGATTGTCTCGAGCTTCTTCAATACTACCCCCTTGGCTCGCGATATCTAACTCCGGGCACAAAGACACGTACCCATCACCTTCACGTTCAATAATTGCTGTAAGTTTCATTGATTGTCTCCTTTCTTACCGAATCTACTCTTCAAATAATATTAACACGGTTTTTCCATTTCCCAGTGGATGTCTGTGCTGGTCGTATTCCAATCGGCTGTTTTGGGAACAATGGCAATAGATTGAAACTGGTCATGTTTGATTTTAACTTTCGGATTTTCATCCAAAAACTTTTGTATTTGACCCTCCGGGATTTCGTTTGCAAAGAATCTCCTGGTTTTGTCTCCCACCCTTATGGCCCGAAAATTTTCATCGGCCCGCTCTGAGTATATCTTGACTTTCATTCACCCTATCTCCTTGTCGTATGCTTAACGCTAAGGCTCACCGGTTGCCAGGTTTATTGGCAATCCGGTACAGCCAATTGTTGGACGATGTCATTTTTTGAACAGGTCACTATGCGTGCCGGTCCGCTCAAGCCGAAGCGATCCCTTATCGGTTGTATAAATCAAGATCCAGTCGCCTTCAATGTGGCAGTCGCGTGATGGCTGCCACGGTCCCGTGAGCGGATGGTCTCTGTAAGTTGATGGAAGCGGGGTGCCCTCAGCTAAAAGCTTAACAATCTCCCGGAGTTTCCCCAGATCCTTTCCTCGTTTCCGCATGCGTTTGACATCCCGGGAAAATTGCCTGGTCTGGGAGACCTTCTTCATTTCTCCCAATCCTTGAACATTGCCTCTAACGACTCGAATTCCTGGATGTCTTCGCCCCGGCGGCTCTTCTCAAGAGTGGAGGCCGTAAGTTTGTTCGGAATCGCAACAGAGAAAGGGAGACCACCACGAAGAGATATTTGTCTGTAGAAAATACGGATAGCCTCCGTTGGAGTAAGGCCAAGTTTCCGAAGGACCCCTTCTGCCTTTTGCTTTGTTTGCGGTTCAATCCGTGCGTGAACGACCGACGTTTTCATAGCTGTAATGTATCACATTCGCAACACAGATGCAAGATGTTTTTTATTTCTGTTTTTTCATTTTCGTCCAACGCTCGGCGCTGAGTGGCGGGCACGAGGATGCGGCCTTCAGGCATGCAGACGAGTGAACGTCCACTCGAGCGCCTTGTTCGGCGCATAAAATAATTTGGTTTTGTTTGTTATCATCATCTTTTTCTGTCTTGGCGCCGATACAAGGCGTGATGAGCGAAGCTCAGCGCAGAGCGTTCGGCGGGGACAGCATTTTTCTTTTGTCCCCGCCGAACGGCGGAGGTCAGCGGGGGCTGTAAGCCATCCGCTGCAGTGATAGGTTATATGCTAACACTTTCTTTTATAAATACACCTATATGGTTTACCGGACTGTTCAAGCATCCCGTCAGCAACAAGCCTCTTGAGAATAACGCTTATATTCTTTTTCCCATTTCGTGTAGTAATACCAAATTCAGAATAAACGTCCCTTATTACAAAAGGATCTTTTCTATTTTCAATCCATTTCCTTATTGCTTCTGCCATATTGGACGGGAGAGAAGGAATCGCGTATATTGTATTAACTAATTTTCCCAAATCTTGTTTCAGTTTTTCTAGTGAAACCATATTGCCAATAATAATGTCCTTTTCTATTTTAGTTTTCAAAGACGTCAAGCTGTCTCCATATACTTTATGATATTGGCTGTCAATCCAATCTGAATGAGATTCCCATCCGTTTTCTTTAATATGACGAATGAAGTCAATCATGAATTGGTTTGCATGAAACCACTCGCCATGTAAGTGCGTTCTTTTAAAAAGCTCGTGGATTTGAGACTCTATTTTTCGGGCTTCCTCCTCAGATGTACTTATGGAATGGAGTACCTCAATCTTGTGAGGATTCCCAACCTGAACACTAACCATTCTTTTAGTTAAATCGGATGCAATACCTACTTTAATTGCGTCGCCGGTTTGAATAAAATAAACATACATGATTTATCTTTCTCCGTATAACGATAGAAATAAGGCGCGGGGGCACTGACCTCCGCTAAAAGGCGACGGGGAACAGCCCCGTCGCCTTAATTGACTTGTTAGCCCATCATCAGTCTTTTTCTTATCCAACTTGGGTTGCGGCGACAATCAAGGACAGCAAAAACCACAGCCTCACTCTCAATGATTCGATAATATATGGCGAATGGGAACCGCTTGGAGAGTTGGCGGTGGTATCCGAAAACAACTTGGTGAATACCTGCAAAGTATGCCAAGGAGTCGATATCGGAGTAAAGGGAATCGAGGAAATAAGATCCGAGACCAGGCGATTGCGACTCATAGAAGTGATATCCCTCCTCAAGATCCCTCTCGGCTGGGCTGAGAATTCTTATCTTCATGAGATTCTCTTCTTTATCCTTTTCTTGGCCTGCTCCCAATCTGACACGGTTGCTTTGCCAGCAACATAAGCCTCTTCTCTATCCTTAAGGACAGTCTCATGCCAAGCCGGTGACTTCAACTTCTTTTCATCTCTGGTCAAGTCCGCCCAGAGAGCCTCCATCAAGTCCAACTTCTGGGCAACTGAAAGTTTTGAAAGGGGCAGATCAATTCTTTTCATATTTTTTCCTTTCTTGTGCTAACGTTCGGCTCACCGGGAGCCGGATTTATCGGCGATCCGCTGCATGCCCTTGTTAGAACTCTTCATTAGGAAATGCCTCCTCCAACAATTCTGGTGCCTTGGCGAATAGCAACATTTCTAGAGTATAGAGATTTGAGCCAAGGAGCTGAGCTGCAGACGAAAGAATGTTGTTGTATTGCCGGTAAAACTCCCTTTCATGTGCGACAGCCCAATTATGAGCGGAAGCATACCGCTGGACCATTCTGTTTCCAAGACTTATCCGCTTGTTCTGGCCCAGAAGGAGAGGAAATAATATCGGGGTATTTACCGGACTTATGATCTGCAGACAGTTCAGAGACAAGGCAACGCGTGCATCGTAGATTGCATACTCGTTGGGACACCTAATACACAATGCCTTGGACCAAGATGCAATGCCTTTAGAACCTCTTGCAATAAGTGACGCTGGAGTGTCGAGCGCATAAGACCGAATGTTCTCCTTAGTATTCCTCTTAATGCCTCCCCATTTTACGATATAGTAGTAAGTTATTTTTTGCTTTAAGTCATCGTCCCCCGTAGAGTACATGCCACTCAGCTGGAGTTTCAAGGCTACATTTTGCACGTAGGGACTTCCCATTGGAAGGATAATCCCAGTTGGGAGGAAACGTGGGTTAACCGACCAAGGGTACCAATCGTTTGATTCAGTGAGATTCGCCTTTCCTTGAGCAACTATGGCGTCTTGTAAAGTCATCTCTCCTTCTCTTTCATAGTTCTAACGACTGAACTAACCTGCCGTGGTTTTTCACGGTCAGATTCAGTGATTTGTTAGCCCATATCATGCTGCTTTGTGTTTTGCAATGAGCTCCCGTATCGCCGGCACAATTTCTGTTGGGACCTCCATAACTGTCTGTCCCAAGATTTCGAATGCAGCCTCATCTTCGGCAACAGCTTCTTCTTCACTCTGTGATTCA
Source organism: Syntrophaceae bacterium (assembly GCA_013388645.1). Taxonomy (GTDB): domain Bacteria; phylum Desulfobacterota; class BSN033; order BSN033; family UBA1163; genus UBA1163. The sequence goes on from JACAEV010000032.1 coordinate 6,439, forward strand.
TAATGGGCTAATACCCTCTTCACACGTTCAGCATCCCATCCGGGTGGGAATCCACTTTGTTTCATTTTTTCTTTATCCTTCTGCGGCGACGATACGCGATTAATGGTTTGCCTCGTAGTTCATATGCTGTGATTACAAAAGAACTATGGCTCTGGATCAGGAACATAAATTACTCGAAGATAACGTCCTCCTGATGTCTTCCCAATTGCAACCCGTGATCCCTCTCGACCCGGTCGATCTTATCCCGGCCTGGAAAGAACCTCCTCCACCTCTGTCTCCACAACATCGTGTCCATAGATATGAGGCAGTCCTGTCTCCGGATCAATGTAATAACGAATCTTCAATTCAATTATACCACATTTTCTCTTATCATTTTATGGGCGAACGCTTGAACTAAGCCGCCGACCACCGGGAACCGATCAGCATGGCTATCCACGGTCGTCTTGAGTGATTCGTTAGGCATCATTTGAATAGTAGATGCCATGCGTCCTTATATTCGCTGTTTTTTACATCTCGATAGGCGACACATGTTACATCGGGTCTAGCAGTCCATTTTTGTAACAGTTTGTCAATATCTAATGACGGTATGATAAAAACCTCCGGGGCATTTGATAAATCCTGGAATTTGTTGTTATATACGACAAGGGCAAAATAATGAGTCTTGCTTGTCAATTTTGGTTTCAAAGGCCAATTTGTTCTATTTTTTAATCCCTTAACGTCTATTGTTATTATATTCCCATCTGGGTGGGCTACAATTAAATCTATCTCTTTCGTGTGCCCCAGAGTTATTGTGACAGTGTATCCCAAACGATAAAGCTGAGACGCCACAAAAAACTCAGCAGATAAATTTGTATTCTGTCCGTATTTCCTATCCATAGTTCTTTATATGCCTACG
>JACAEV010000066.1 GCA_013388645.1 Syntrophaceae bacterium
CTAAGCAATTGTAAGGAAGTTTAACATAATTTGTAGAGTTTTAAAATAGATTTTGACAAAGGGTCTTACAAATTAAATGCTTACGTTTGATGGCTTATTGTGTAAGAAATTCTTACAGAAAATAAGCATTTGTTATTGCCCGAGGATACTGTGGCGAAGATATTTAACGTAATAAAAAGGTCGGCCACTGCCTCGGATGTGGAAGAACATCTTTATTTTGTTATGGTGGTTATGCAAAATCCGAATGGAATGGTTCAAGTTGTTATGTTTTTAGGTGAAAATAGAACGGCACCCAAATTAAGATTCGGATTGGCGAATACAGATTTGCAGTGAAAAAGTCACGAGAAAGTTCATACCGATGGTTACCGATTCAAATCCTGTATCCTTTGGCAAAATGATGAATTGTTGAGTTAAGTAGTACTCTACGCATTTGGTGATAAGGTGTCTTGTCCTCTCTTCCAGAATGATTGTATTCCCTGATTTGGTGATGCAGATGGGGTCGAGTCCTAATTTTCACTACTTTATCCAATCTGGAAGAAGTGGGTGGCGTTTGTTGTGGTTTGCTTTGCTACCACGAGGGGGGCGAGCTCTTTTAACCGGACCACTTGTTTAAGGGAAATCCTGACATCCTTAGGTCTGGATTCTTTTTCCTGATAACTCACCGGCGTATCGGTCTCGAGAAGGATTCTTTCGAGAGGAGTCTTTTTTATTGCTTGCTGATGGAGGGGACTATAGGCCAGGGCAGGAGTAGCAGAAATAAAATATCCACCCGCAAGTATCTTTTCAAGAAGATCGAGGGGGCCCGAGTACCAATGGAAGACGGCCTTTTTGATAGCCCTTTCCATAACCATCTCATAAGTTCGTTTATGGGAAAACCGGCAATGGAGGATCACCAGCTTATCATATTCAGCGGCAAGGTCAAGAATCTCTCCAAATACCTTCCACTGTAATTCTTTCTTCACATAGACTTTATAATCCAGACCTATTTCACCCAGGGCGATGCACTCCTGAATATGGTTCTTGATAAAAGATAAATTTTCCTCTACTTCATTTTCCTTAAGTTTCCAGGGGTGATACCCTATTGCCGGGAATACAAACCCCCTGGTTCTTTGAGCAATCTCCAGAGTTTTTTTATTGGAGCTAAGATCCATTCCGACCGCAACAATCGCCTTTACCCCGGAAGATTTTGCTTCGGAAAGTGCATCGGATAAATCTTCTAATTCTTCCAGATGGGCATGGGCATCGATTAAAACGATCTCTTCCAAAGGGTATCCTAACTAAGAGACTTTTTGTTAAGCAGTCAGGTCGCAACCATAAAAAAGAGGGTTCTTGGATTTTGCAATTTTCTCTTTCATGGACATGACATACTCAGGGCGAATATGATTTTTCCAGCGAGGGAGACCTCCCAGCCAGACATACCGGATTAATTCTTGGAATGTAGTATGGTTTAAAATATATTCCCCAATGGTAACCCTGTCCCCTTTGAAATTGATTGCAAAGCGGATATGAACTCTCTTCCCATATTTTAAAATTAATGTTTCGATCTCACTCCGTGTTTGATCGCCCTCGGGTTTCTGTTTAAAATCCTCCTGATATTCGGGGAAGGGAAAAAGTTTATAGACCTCTCCGATAAACCCATTGTGGTCGATTCCATGAATGGCACCCATCAGGTTTCCAGTATTCTCTGGTTTGACCTCGAAGACCTCCCATGTGGTCTCAAAGAATTCATCAGCTTTCTCTGTGATGTAAGAAATATAATTGCAGAAGTCTCCCGCGAAGAGAAAGTATTGATTGAGCAAAATCAGATCGGTCTCGATGTTGAAGAAACCGAAGGCGATTCTTCCATGGCTCAACGATTCAAACTCGAGAGGCATTTTCTTCTCCCTTTAGAATTTTGGGTCTATTTTAGCACAGAGGTGAGGGATTTGTCAGATGAGAAGATTTAAAGAGGGCGATAAAATTGTCGTTGACATTTTTGTATTAATTTTTATACAATATTTTTTGAATAGTATTTTTGATCATTTTTTGTTTATCTCTTCGGGGTGGGGAGTTCATCAAAGAGTAAAAAATAGTCAAATTCAGAGTTCCTTTCCTCATTTTTTAGGGAAAGGGCACTTATAATTTCTTGAATCAATAAAAGAGGGTTGCTTTCGAGAATCCTCAAAAAATAAAAAAGAAAGGAGGCATTTAACATGGCATTGGAATATTCTTATGAACATGTCGTGACTCCAAGGGATGCAACCACATCAGGGATCGCCTATGACGGAAGCTATATTGAATGGGCCTGCACAGCAAGGGAAAGGATGTTTGTTGATCACATGGATGTGAGTGAGATGGCCTCTCCCTGGTTTTTGGTCGGAGAGACCAATGTACGGTACATGACCCCGGCCTATTTAAATGACAAGATTGAAATTCGTGTGACAGTGGGCGACCATCATGATGAAAAAGGTTACGCTAAGTTTGATTTCCGTTTTATCAACAAAGAAAGCGGTCAATTATTGGCACAGGGCTACCAGGTCATTTTCTTTTATGATGCTAAAAGTGGCAAGCGCATCCCTATTCCAAAGGAGTTTACCAAATTATTGTAAGGTAAGCCCTCAGTGATGAGTTTTGCATTCCATCGTCCCGACAGAAATGCTTTCGAAAATCTTAGAATGCGGATTGGAATATTATCTTTGATGGTAAGATTGGAATCACTGATTGGATGGGGTCGTAAGACATGTCAGATGAACCGATCCAGTTAAAGAACGAAGCTAAGGTTCCCGCTCTAAAATTTTCTCCAGCATCCCTGTCGGTCCTGCTTTATATCCGAAACGGAGGGATGACGTTGTAAGCTAAAATTCCCTTGACCCTCAAGCCATTCAGCATTAATATGTTGAGAAATAGTTTGGAAGTAAAGGTCTTTGGTCTGCGGTTAGGGTAAGGGATCCAGCTTTGTCCGTCCCTGCTTGTAGCGAGCAAGGTTTAAGTCATTAATCTTAAAACCTTTATCCTCACCTTTCACGTAAAACCATACAGGCTTCCTAACCGTTACCCTAACCGAATGCCTCACTTACAAACAATAGGTCATGTGAAATGACAAAACTGGTTAAGAAAAGGTCAAAAAAAGCTGGCCTTCCGCCTGGAGCCCTTGTTCATATTGGAGAGAAGAAAGCGAGAGAACTCAAGATAACCCTCATCGATTACGATGAGAGCCATTTTCAAGAAAGGGAGATCAAAAAGATTGAGGAATGCTTTATCTTCAAAGGCCAACCCACCGTGACTTGGATCAATGTGGATGGTCTCCATCAAGTCGAGGTTTTAGAAAAACTGGGAGAGTGTTATGGGTTTCACCCACTCATGTTGGAGGATATCCTGAACACGGATCAGCGCCCGAAAATGGAGGATTATGGGGAGTACCTCTACATTGTTCTAAAAATGCTCGATCAGAGTGCCAAAAATAATGACATCGTGACGGAACAGATCAGCTTGATCTTAGGCCCGAATTTTGTCATTTCTTTCCAGGAGAGGGAGGGAGATGTTTTTGACCCGATCCGAGAACGAATTAGAAACAGTAAGGGCCGCATCAGGAAGATGGGGGCAGATTATCTTGCCTATGCTTTATTGGATTCGATTGTAGATGATTATTTCATCGTGATGGAAAAACTTGGAGAAAGAATTGAGTTCTTGGAAGAGGAGTTGGTCACGCGGCCAACGGCTGAAACTTTACGAGTCATTCATCAATTAAAAAGAGAGATGATATTCCTGAGAAAGGCGGTTTGGCCTTTGAGGGAGGTTGTGAGCGGCCTCGAGAGGGGAGAGTCAACGTTTATAAAAGAATCCACCCGGATTTATCTCCGAGACGTTTACGACCATACGATTCAGGTGATTGATACCATCGAGACATTTAGAGATATGGTCTCCGGCATGCTGGATATCTATCTTTCAAGCGTCAGTAATCGATTGAATTCAGTCATGAAGGTGCTGACCATCATCGCCACCATCTTTATGCCGCTTACCTTTATTGCAGGAATATATGGAATGAATTTTAAATATATGCCAGAGCTCGAATGGCGCTGGGGTTATTGGGTGGTTTGGTTGATTATGGTCGGCATCGGTGTCTTTATGCTGATCTACTTTAAAAAGAAGAGATGGTTGTGAAGGGTTTATGAAATGAATGTTTTCCGTAAACGAAAGGAAGATCTTTACAAAAACGATAAAGTGAGGATATCTGGATGGAACCCGTAAAGGTCGTTGCACGATATATTGATGGAAAGAGAGTCAAAGGCTTTAGTCAAGATTTTTTCCCTAATAAGGACCGTTTTCATATCTATTCAGCGGGTCAGCCTTCAGGAGAGTCGACGGAGGTTTTGATAAAAGATTTGAAGGCTATATTTTTCGTTCGGGATTTTGGTGGAAATCCAGTCTATGACGAGCGGAAGACATATAAAGAAGGAGATAAACCCTCTGGGCGAAAAATAGAGGTAACCTTCAAAGATGGAGAAGTCCTGGTCGGAACAACCTTAGGTTATGATCCAAATAGACCGGGTTTTTTTCTTTTTCCAGCCGATCCCAAAAGTAACAATATTCGAATTTATGCCGTCTCCACTGGGGTCAAAAAAGTCCGCTATTTATAACTTTTTAAAAATACAGGGAAAGAACCACTTTTCCTCTGGATTAATTTTTGTTGACATTATCGTTCGAACTTTAATACACTTTAATTGAAACTTCCGGTCCCCCCAAACCTTTAACCCAAAATAGAATTCTTATCGAAAAGGAGGAAAGAATATGTTACTCCGCCGCAGTTCGCAGAAGATCGATTTTCTCAAGAAAGTGCCTTTGTTCAGCAACTTCAGTCAGCGACATCTTAAAGAAATTGCTAAACATGCAGACCAGGTGCAGGTGGAGAAAGGAAGGGTTTTAGTCCAGCAAGGTAAAACAGGGTGGGAGTTTATTTTTATCGTAGAGGGGAAGGCCCGTGTCGAGAAAAATGGAAAAATCATCAGACAACTGGCAGGTGGTGATTTTTTGGGGGAGATCTCCCTCATCGATGGAGAGCCTCGAACAGCCACGGTTATTGCTGAGACTGATATGACCATATTGGTCGTGCACAAACCCTCCTTCGACCATCTACTCGATGCTATTCCAGGGCTGCAGCGAAAAATTTTGGTCTCTCTCTGTCAGTACCTTCGAAGAGCCGAAAAGACCATGAATTGGTAGTTCAGTACATCAGACATCTATTTCCTTCGCTTACAATTGGGGACAGGTTCATATTTTCTTAAGTGTTGAAGAGTGTTGGAGCGAATAAGAATGGAACCCAAAATTCACTTCACCAAAAGAAAAGATGGTGTGAGGTTAGCGTATTCAGTATTCGGAGAAGGAGTGCCTATTGTCTATCCTGCTCCTTGGGTGAGCAATATTGCCTTTTTTCTTGAAGACCAAACTTTCAAAGCTTTTTGGGAACAAATTGCGCAATACTTTACGGTCATCTTCTATGATAAATATGGTTGTGGTCAATCGGACAGGAATCGGACTGAATTTACACTTGAATCCGAACTGTTTGACTTGGAGACGGTCATCGACCACATTGGCCTTCAAGAATTCATTCTCTTTGGGATATCCATGGCAGGCCCTTTGGCCATAGCGTATACGGTTCATCATCAGGAGAAAGTAAAATATTTAATTTTATATGGAACCTATGCCAACGGTAAAATTCTTGCCAAAGATGAAGTTAAACTTGGTTTAATTTCGCTTATAAAAGGATCATGGGGCCTTGGTTCAAAGGCATTAGTGGATATATTCATTCCAGGAGCGAGCCAGGATGTAGTTCAACGATATGTGGCTTTTCAGCGAGGGTCGTGTGGTGCTGAAATGGCCGCCAGTTTAATAGAGTTAACGTATAACTTGGACGTGACTGGACTTCTTTCCAGCATCCAGACCCCGACCTTAGTGATGCATCGGGAAGGAGATAAGGCAATTCAGATTCAACATGGAAGAGAGCTGGCTATTGGGATGCCCAACGTGGTTTTTAAAGTCTTGAGGGGATACACTCATTTCCCTTGGCTGGGTGAATCGGAAAGGGTCATTGAAGAAATTTGTGATTTCGTAGGGGTGAAAAAATCAAAAACCTCAGAAATTCCTCTTTCCGAAGCTTCAACACAACCCAGCCCAGTTGGAGGAAGAACAGATTTCTCAGCAGGAGTTGGTGAGATTGTTGAGCAGGCGACGATTGTATTTTCCGATATGATTTCATCCACCGAAATGGTGACTCGACTCGGCGATGCTGCTGCGCGTGATCTTTTTCTCCAACATGATCAGATCGTTCGCGATCAAATAAAGAAATATAAAGGAAGAGAACTTCAAACCCTTGGGGATGGTTTTATGCTTTCTTTTGAGTCACCCTCTGCAGCCATCAAGTGTGCATGTGATATACAAAAGGAATTATCCAAAAATATCCCTTCAATAAAAATCCGAATAGGCATCAACACCGGAGAAGTGGTGAGGCGGGAGGGCCAGATTCCTTTCGGGCAAACCGTGTTTGTTGCTTCAAGGCTTGCTAATAAGGCCAAGGCAGAACAGATCTTAGTTTCAGATGTGACTAAGCATCTGGCGGCTGGAAGTGGTTTTCAGTTCGTCGAAAGGGGGAGAGCTAAGCTGAAAGGGATCGGCGAAATCTTAAAATTGTATGAAGTCGTCTGGAAACCCACTTCTTCCCCTTGAACTTGTGAAATTAGGGACGGGTTCAGATTATACAAGTGATTGTTTTCATCAACGTCCCCTTGATCTTGTTTTCTTAGATCGATCAAAAAGATTGAGCGACCTTTGGAAGGGATCAAAATTGGTCATCTTTGATAAGGCCGGACATACTCCGCATGAGGAGTATCCTGAGAAGTTCAACAAACTGGCAATAGAATTTTTATCTTTTACTGGATCAGCTTCTTAAATTCGTCTTCGGTGAGGGTTTTAATTCCCAATTCTTTGGCTTTGTCGAATTTGGAGCCAGGGTCTTCACCCACCACGACATAATCCACTTTCTTTGAGACGCTGGAGACCGTCATTCCACCCAGAGATTCCACCAGATTCCTTGCCTCATCCCTTCCAAACATTTTAAGGGCACCTGTAAAAACAAAGGTCTTACCTGCAAGCGCTCCTTTTTCTTTTGCCTTCGGTTCGATCACCTTGACCCCAGCCTTTTTCAGTAGTTCGATGGATTCCTTGTTCTTCTTATCTCTGAAGAATTGGTGGACACTGGCTGCCACCTCAGGCCCTATTCCTTCTACCTCCATTAGATCCTCCTTGGAGAGATGAAAAAAATCATCGAGTTTCGGGAAATGGCGGGATAGGTCTTCTGCGGTCGTTTCCCCGACATGACGGATTCCCAGAGCGTAAAGAAATTTTGACAAGGGTTTTGTTTTACTCTTCTCTATGGCATCGATGATATTCTGAGCTGATTTATCCGCCATCCGTTCTAATGCGATCAGCGCTTCTTTGTTAATATAGTATAGATCTGCCACATCCCTGATCAAACCCTTTTCCACCAATTGATCTATCAGTTTCACGCCAAGGCCTTCAATATCCATGGCCCGTTTGGATGCAAAATGTTTGATCCTTCCTTTCAACTGAGCAGGGCAGTCCAGACCAATGCATCGATGAATAGCCTCCTCTTTGATCACCTCGGCTCCACATACCGGACATTTTGATGGCATCCTGAACTTTTTCTCTGTTCCTTTTCGTTTTGTTGTAATGACTTGGACCACTTCAGGAATAACATCTCCTGCTCTCTGAATGAGGACAGTATCGCCCACCCTTACATCTTTTTTATCGATCTCGTCCTGATTGTGAAGCGTGGCTCGGCTGACCTCAACCCCTCCCACTTTCACAGGCTCCATGACTGCTACGGGTGTCAAAGCGCCGGTCCTCCCGACCTGTACGATGATATCCAATATCTTTGTGGTCTCCTGCTTGGGTTGAAATTTAAAGGCCAATGCCCAGCGTGGACTCCGGGCAATTTCACCGAGCCTTGCCTGGAGGTCCAGGCGATCCACTTTGATCACGATTCCATCAATTTCGTAAGGAAGCGATTCTCGCTTCTCATTCATTTTATGATAATATTCGAGAACTTCTTCAATATTCTTGCATTGCTCAATATTAGGATTCGTCCTCAAGCCCCATTTGGGAAAGGTCTGGAGTATTTCTGAATGGGTTTTAAAAGTGCGACCCCTGATCTCCCCGATCCCATAACAGTAAATTTCCAGAGGCCGCCCGGCGGTGATCTTTGAATCGAGCTGGCGGACTGACCCTGCCGCCGCATTTCTTGGATTGGCAAAAACTGGCTCTCCCATCTCCTCTCGTTTACGATTGAGCTCATAGAATTTCTTGAGTTGCATGATCACTTCGCCTCGCACTTCTAAACGCTCCGGGACTGGAATTTCTTTTCGAATGAGTTGAAGTGGTATGGTTTTAATGGTGCGAAGATTTTGAGTGATGTTTTCACCATTGACACCATCGCCCCGTGTCGAACCCACCACGAATTGACCCCGTTCATAAACGAGCTCAACTGCCAATCCATCGAGTTTAGGTTCTGCCACGTATTCAATGTCTTGGGAGGTTCCTAAAAATTTTTTCACCCTTTTGTCAAAGTCCTTTGCCTCTGTTTCATCAAAAGCATTTGCCAGGCTGAGCATGGGGAGTGTGTGTCTGACGATGTCAAAAGATTCTAAGGGAGGAGCGCCAACCCTTTGAGTAGGGGAATTTGGAGAACGAAGCTCTGGATATTCCTTCTCGAGCTTCTCAAGTTCTCTCATCAGACGGTCATATTGAGCATCGGAGATTTCTGGCTGATCCAGGATATAATAGCGATAGTTGTGATATTGAATTTCCTCTCTGAGTTTTTCAACTTTCTTTCTTATCGCTTCTGGTGCCATCAAGCTCATTTTAGACAGGATAGAGGACCTTGTCAAATTTAATGCGAAAAAGAGTATTTGTCTCGTGGTCTAAGGTAAAGATACCAGTTTAGTAATTGGGTTGGGTCAAAAGGCAATTCCAAGATTCTGTTGCCATCACTCTTTGACTTTAAACGAGACAGGTTTCCTTTTACTTCAAACTAATGACTTTTTCCTTTTTTATGAGTGATCGTTCCGCCCTATGGAGGGATAAGAAAGAGGGGGCCTAAATATTGTGAAAATAGTTTTCTGTTTTAATAGATGTTGGGGTATTGTGAACAAAAATGTAAAATTGAATTAACTATAAAATTTTACTTGACAAATTTAATTATTCGGGATATTTCTACATGCCAAGTGGTAAAAAGTGGGATAAGGTGGTATGGTTCCTTAAAATAGAGGGGGTATTAGGATGTTTCGGGGTAGGTATGAGCATACCATAGATTCCAAAGGTCGCATCAGCATCCCTTCAAAATTTCGAGAAATCCTCAATCAAAAATATGATGACCGTTTAGTCATCACCAATTTTGATGGCTGTCTTGTTGCTTTCCCCAATGAGGAATGGAATCTTTTAGTGGAACAAAAGATCGGCTCCTTCTCCATCATGAGAAAGGAGATGAGTTCTTTTCTGAGATATTTTTATTCGAGTGCCATCGATTGCACCATCGACAAACATGGAAGACTCCTGATTCCTCAAACCTTGAGAGATTATGCGAATCTTCAAAAAGATGTCGTTTTGGTGGGAGAAGGCCGATTCATAGAAATCTTTGCCAAAGATCGCTGGCAGGAGGTAGTACAACAGGTTGAAGGAGGATTTGACCAGGTCAGGGAAACCTTGGCCAATTTAGGAATTTAGCATAGCGCAGAGCGCATGGAGCACAGAGTCTATATTTCAAAGATCTATCTTATCTTTTTCCCTATGCACTATGCGTTTTTATAAATGGGTTTTAAAATTTTGAAACATATTCCCGTAATGATGGAAGAGGTGATGAACTTTTTAAGATGTGAACCTGGTCGGACTTATGTGGATGCCACATTAGGAGGAGGGGGCCACGCTTCAGAGATTTTGAGACGCACGGCACCGGATGGGGTGCTCATTGGAATGGAATGGGATGAGGATGCCCTGCTGGTGGCAAGCAACCGATTAAAACCCTTCGGGGAAAGGGTGAAGATATTTCACGAAAATTTTATCTCTCTTCCCATCCTCCTCAAAAATGAATCGGTAGATGGGATTCTGCTCGATTTGGGACTTTCTTCAATTCAGATAGAAAAAGAGGCAAGGGGGTTCAGTTTTAAAGGAGAGGGACCTTTAGATATGAGGATGGACCAACGAACAAATCTAACGGCAGCTGATCTCGTCAACCATCTTTCATTGAAGGAATTGGAATTTATTTTATTTCAATTTGGAGAAGGGAGATGGGCCAGGAGAATTGCCAATGCGATTGTTCATGAAAGGGAGCGAGATCCCATTGAGACAACCCAGAGGTTGAAAAAGATTGTTCACGCCGCGATTCCCAGACGATTTCATTCTCGGAGGATCGACCCCGCCACCCAAACCTTTCAGGCCTTTCGAATCCGGGTCAATGACGAATTAGAAAATTTGAGAAAAATATTGGAAACCGGATGGACGCTATTAAAAAAAGGAGGACGGATGTGCATCCTCTCTTTTCATTCTCTTGAAGATCGTTTGGTTAAAGAGACTTTTCGGAAATTGGAGAAAGAGGGGAAGATGCACATCCTGACGAAGAAACCCTTGACGCCTTCCGAGGAAGAGCGAAGGAGAAATCCGCGATCCCGCAGTGCGAAACTGAGGTGCGCGGAGAGAGTTTAAGAAAGTGCAAAGGGAATTTGGATGACCAGGACGTTGAACCGAGGAGGGGATCGAATCCTGTGGACAGGAGAGGATTCCAAGGCAAGACCTAAAAGAATCAAATGGCGACTCCTCATCTTTTTTAGCGCTTTTGTGCTTCTTTTTATTGGCGGCAGTCTGTTCTATGTTTGGTCCAGAATTCAGGTCCTCCAACTCGGATATGAAATATCGAATGCCCTTAAAGAGGAGCGATCACTCATCGAAGCCAATAAAAAGTTGAGAGTGGAGATCGCCACCCTTAAGTCTTATGGGCGGATCGAAAAATTAGCCACAGAAGAATTGAGAATGGCCAAACCTAAACCCGAACAGATAATCGTGATTCGATGAAACATAAACCGATCAATTGGTTTAAAGTCCGCATCATCTTTCTTTTCTCCCTTCTCTGCTTCTGTTTCGTGACGATTGCGGGGAGGATGTTTCAACTCCAGGTGCTGAAAAAGGAACAGCTCTATAAGCTTGCAGCCCAGCAGCATCATGTTCAGATCCCTCTCGTTCCGAAGCGCGGGACGATTTACGATAGTAAAAATAATGAATTGGCAGTTAGCGTTGAGGTGGATTCGGTCTATGCCGATGCTCGCAAGGTTGAGGATATCAAAAAGACGGTCAATGAACTTGGTTCGATTCTACAGATTGATCGAGAAGAGTTGAGACAAAGACTAAAGAGCCGCCGACCCTTTGAATGGATTCAGAGGAAAATTTCTTCGAAAGAGGTCGAGCAGATTAAAACCCTTCAACTCCCCGGAATCCATTTTTTAAAAGAAAATCGACGCTTTTATCCCAATTCGCAACTGGCTGCCCATCTGGTTGGTTTCGTCGGCCTCGATTCAAAAGGTTTGGAGGGGGTTGAGTATCAATACGATGCATTGCTCAATGGACCAAACGATGTCATGACCACTGCAAGAGATGCATTAGGTCGAGAGATTGCCATCGGAAAGGGGCCCTTTAAAAGAGAAGGCCATTTTCGGAATATCATCCTGACCATTGATAAATCCATCCAACATATCACCGAGACGGAATTGAGTCTTGGCACTGAAAAGTGGGGAGCCAAAGGAGGGATGGCCATTGCCATGGAACCCATGACCGGGAAAGTCTTGGCCATGGCTTCCTATCCAACGTATAACCCGAACGAGTTTATCCATTACCGCTCCAAAAACTGGAGAAATCGAGCCATCTCCGATGTCTTTGAACCTGGTTCTCTCTTTAAAGCCTTTCTCGCAGCTACTGCCATAGAGGAGAAGGTGGTTCGGCCATCCGATTCTTTTTTTTGTGAAAATGGGTCCTATACGGTTTACGACCGAACCATTCATGATACCTCTAAGCATGGATGGCTCACCTTCCAGCAGATTCTGAAATTCTCTAGCAATATCGGGGTATCCAAAGTAGGTGAGAAGATAGGAAAAGACCGTTACTACCGATACATTTCTGCGTTTGGATTTGGGGAGAAGACTCGGATTGGTCTTCCGGGAGAGGGAAAAGGAATTGTCCGGCATCCGAGATATTGGCCCCCAGTGGCTCTGGATACCATCTCCTTCGGGCAAGGCATCTCTGTGACAGCCATTCAACTGGTAACAGCCCTTTCTGCCATTGCCAACGGTGGGTCTCTGATGAAGCCTTATGTCGTAGAGAAGATAATGGATGAGAAAGGGGAGGTCGTCCAATCTTTTCAACCCGAGATCGTTCGAAAGGTGATCTCAGAGGAGACGGCTAAAAAGGTGACGGCACTGCTCAAGACGACCACTGAGAAAGGCGGAACAGGGGAAGGAGCAGTTCCTGCAGGATATGAGATAGCTGGCAAAACAGGAACGGCGCAGAAAGCGGATTCTCTATTAGGGGGGTACTCTGAAGATCGTTATTTAAGTGGGTTCATGGGATTTGCTCCGATTGAGGAACCTAGGATTGTTCTCTTAGTAGTGATCGACGAGCCTCAAGGGAATAACTATGGGGGAGTGGTGGCTGCTCCGATCTTTAAGGCGATTATGGAAAAAGTTCTTCCTTACCTACAAATCATTCCTAAAGGGACAACCATTGTCAAGAATGAAGTCGATTTGGCGTCTCCCAAAGTAACTTGGGTGAATCTACCTAGGATTGATGAAGTGAAGTTGGTGAAAGGGGCAGGGGGCATCGTGATGCCAGACCTCACCGGCTTGTCCATGCGCAATGCCTTGAGCCGTATCGAGGGGAAGGGACTGATCATCAAGGTCTCAGGCAACGGAAAGGTAATAGACCAAAATCCCAAACCAGGGGCCGTGATTGAAAAAGGTGACATCTGTTATTTAAAATTTCAATCTCCATCATAAAAAGAGGACCGTATAGAGCATAGAGCATAACGCTCAACGTTTATAAAATGGAATTGAGAAGATTAATAGAAGGCGTCGAGGTCAAAAGGATCGATGGAGACACTTCAAAAGAGGTCAAGGGAATTGCTTACCATTCGAAACAGATCCAGGAGGGATTCCTGTTTACGGCCCTCCGAGGGGTGGAAGAAGATGGTCGTCGTTTTATTGGAGAGGCAATTAAGCGGGGTGCAGAGGTTATAGTCTTGGAAGAGACTCTGATGGAGGGAGCAGGAGTCCCCCCATATAAAAAGGCAACAGAAAACGATATTCCTAACCATGTCACTATGATTTTAGTTCATAACAGTCGTCAGGCCCTGGCAAAGATATCCTCAAACTTCTATGGGGACCCATCATCACAGGTGAGGCTGATCGGTGTCACCGGAACCAATGGGAAAACCACCACGACCTATCTCTTGGAATCCATTTTTAAAGAAGCGGGATGTCAGGTAGGGGTGATCGGGACGATCAATTACCGCTTTGGTGAGAAGACCATTCCAGCCCTTCATACCACACCTGAGTCTTTAGACCTACAAAAGATTCTATGGGAAATGGTTCTTGGTGGAGTTTCTCACGTCATGATGGAAGTTTCCTCGCACGGGCTCGATTTAGACCGTGCTTTTGGGTGCCAATTTGATGGGGCGGTCTTCACCAATTTAACCTCCGAGCATCTCGATTATCATAAAACCTTAGAACATTATTTTGAAAGTAAAAAGAAACTCTTTTCGGATTATTTAATGAATAGTCGTAAAGGAGGAAGGTTTGCAGTCATCAATGATGACGACCCATACGGAAGGGAAATGGTGAAAGGATTGGATCTCCCCATCCTCCATTATGGAATGAGCCCCTCTTGTGAAATCACTGCCAATCAGGTCGTATCTTCCTTTGAAGGCCTTTCCTGTCGAATCAAAACTCCAAAGGGTGATTTTCCCATCCATTCAAAATTGATTGGGAGCTTCAATCTTTACAATATTCTTGCCGCAGTGGCGGTAGGGATCGGGATGGATATTTCCTTGAAAACCATCCGGAAAGGGGTCGAGGGATTAAAGGGGGTCTCAGGAAGATTTGAGAGAGTCCAGAATAAGAGGAACATTCACGTCATCATAGACTATGCTCATACTCATGATGCCTTAGAAAGGGCTTTACAAGGGTTGAGAGGGATCTTAGAAATTAGCCCCCAGAATAATGGGAAAATGATCACCGTCTTTGGATGTGGAGGGGATCGGGATCGGACCAAACGACCCTTGATGGGAAACGTGGCCGGAAAGTACAGCGATTTGGCTATCCTGACGTCAGATAACCCAAGGACGGAAGATCCATTAGCCATCCTGAATGAGGTAGAGGAGGGGTTGAAGTCCCTCCCCTTAAAAAAGTGGGATCCAAAAGAGATGGAGTGTTGGAGAACCCAGAAGGGTTATCTCAAAGTCTCAGATCGAAGAGAAGCGATTCGAATGGCGGTCCGATTGGCCCAGCCTTCGGACACGGTTCTCATTGCCGGAAAAGGTCACGAGGATTATCAGATTATCGGAAAAAAGAAATTTCCCTTCGATGATCGAGTTGAGGTAAAAAAGGTTTTGGAGGAAGAGTGATTCTGACCATAGAGGAGGTTCTGAAGGCTACTGGAGGAAAACTTCTCCAAGGCGAGAGGAATGCCTTCTTTCAAGGGATTTCTACGGATTCCAGAACGATCAGGGAAGGCGAACTTTTTATCGCCCTGAAGGGGGCCCGCTTTGATGGCCATCACTTCGCTAAAGAGGTTCTTGAGAAAAAAGCAGGCGGCGTGGTGATCGATGAGGATAAAGGGAGAAACATTCGATGGAATGGTTATCGACCCCGAGCGGTCATTGCCGTCCAAGATACGCTTTTGGCCTTAGGAAATCTTGCCCATGACTGGAGAAGGAAATATCGGACTCCTATGGTGGCATTGACCGGAAGCAACGGCAAGACGACGACAAAAGAGATGATCGCCACTTGCTTGGAGACCACCTTCCCTGTTCTCAAGACAAAGGGGAATTTAAACAACCTCATAGGACTTCCCCTCACTCTCCTCACGCTCACCGAGAAAGAAAGGGTCGTGGTTCTTGAGATGGGAATGAACGTGCCGGGTGAAATTCGGAGGCTGACCGAGATTGCTGAGCCGGATATTGGCTTGATCACCAACATCCAAAAAGCCCATCTGGAGGGCTTAGGAACGGTGGAGAGGGTGAAGGAAGAGAAAGGGGAACTCTTCCGAAGGATGCGAAGGGATGGGACGATTTTGGTGAATCAGGATGATCCCCTGGTGATCGATCTGTCCCATCATTACCCAGGACAAAAAATCACATTTGGAATTAAGCATCCAGCAGAAGTGATGGCAAAAGAAATCCGGCTCAGAGGCTCCGAAGGAACCTTTTTCACTCTGATTTTCGAAAAGGAGGCGATGGAGGTTCATCTGCGGTTATTGGGAAGACATTTTGTTCCAAATGCCCTTTGTGCCATAGCGATTGCCTGTCTTTTCGGAGTGGATGTAAAACAAGCGAAAGAGGCACTGGAACATTTACAACCCTTCCCCATGAGGATGGAAATCATTTCTCTACGAGGGGAAAAGATGCTGATCAATGATGCCTACAATGCCAACCCTTCCTCAATGGAACTTGCCCTGGAGACACTGGCTGAAGTGAAAGGAGAAGGGAGGGCTGTCGCTGTCCTGGGAGACATGTTAGAACTCGGAGGGTTTACAAAAGAGGCCCATGAACAACTCGGAGAGAAGGTGTGCCAACTTCCCATCGATTTCCTTATCGCTTTGGGAGAGGAAGCGGCCGTTGTCGTGGAATCAGCGATTCGGCATGGATTTCCAAAAGAGAGAGCCAATGTCGTGGAGAGTCATTCAGAGGCCATCTCCCGATTAAGACCGATGATACAGAGTGGGGATTGGGTTTTGGTCAAAGGATCAAGGGGAATGGCTATGGAAAAAATCGTAGAGGGTTTAAGAGAAGGAGGGACGAGATAAGTGTTCTATCATCTTCTTTATCCTCTTCACGAACTGTTTTCTTTCTTCAACGTCTTTCGTTACATCACCTTTAGAACGATCTGTTCTATTTTGACAGCCCTGCTCATCAGTTTTGTCATTGGACCTTGGTTGATTGAGAAATTGAGAGCGTTTCAGATTCAACAGGTGGTAAGGGAAGATGTCCCCTCTCGACATCTATCTAAGAATGGAACCCCCACGATGGGTGGAAGTCTTATCCTGGCTGCCATTCTCATCCCGACCCTCTTCTGGTCTGACCTCGCCAACCCCTATATTTGGATCGTTATTTTAACCACCCTTGCCTTTGGAGCACTTGGATTTTTAGATGACTATAAAAAAATGAGGGATAAAAAAGGCATTGGGATTCGGGCTCGATACAAATTTCCCATTCAAGTGATCCTCGGTCTTGTGATCAGCTTTTTCCTGTTCACCACCATTGACCACGATTCCAGGTTGATCTTTCCTTTCTTCAAAAAAGTGATGCCCGATCTTGGGGATTGGTACATCCTCTTTGGGATGTTTGTGATCGTCGGAGCAGCGAATGCGGTCAACCTGACAGATGGCTTGGATGGGTTGGCGATCGGACCGGTGCTCATCGCAAGTGGGACATTTATGCTTTTCTGTTACCTTGCAGGGAACTTCAAATTCGCCACCTATCTCCAGATCCCTTTTGTTAAAGGGAGTGGAGAACTGACCGTTTTGTGTGGGGCCATGGTCGGAAGCGGGTTGGGATTTCTTTGGTTCAATACCTATCCGGCTCAAGTCTTTATGGGAGATGTGGGTTCACTTTCCTTAGGGGCAGCCTTAGGAACCATCGCGGTGATTACCAAACAAGAGTTCCTTTTGGTCATCGTGGGGGGAATTTTTGTCATCGAGGCACTTTCCGTCATCATTCAAGTGATTTCTTATCAATTGAGAAAGAAACGGGTATTTCGAATGGCACCCATTCACCATCATTTTGAATTGAAAGGTTGGGCAGAACCAAAGATCATTGTTCGATTTTGGATCATTGGGATCATTCTCGGGCTGGTTGCGATCAGTACGTTGAAGTTGAGGTAACTGAGAGTTAAGAGTTTAGAGTTATGAGTTGAGAATTGCGGACACGAGACACAGACACGGAAAACGGTATTGATGGATCTCCACGGTAAAAGGGTATTGGTGGTAGGGCTGGCCCGAACAGGAATCGCGACAGCAAAATTCCTAAAAACAAAGGGTTCCCTTGTGACCACGACCGAGGTGCAGCCGAAAGAGGAGATGAAAGAGGCGGACAAGGAATTAAAGGGGATGGGAATCTCCATGGAATGGGGTGGCCATCAGGTGGAGACTTTTCTCAAGCAGGATATGATTGTGGTGAGTCCGGGTGTTGATTTGAGTATCGCCCCCATCCAAAAAGCCATCCAAAAGGGTGTTCAGGTGATCAGTGAGATCGAACTGGCTTACCCCTTTATCCGAGCCCCGATCATTGGTGTGACCGGAACCAATGGGAAGACCACCACGACACTGCTCATCGGTGAGATGCTGAAAGAGGATGGGAAAAAAGTGGGGGTCGGTGGAAATGTCGGCGAGCCGCTTATTCTTTTTACAAATGGGAAAGAGCGATGGGATGTATTGGTGGTAGAGATTTCCAGCTTCCAGTTAGAGGCCATCCATGAATTTCGCCCTAGCATTTCTGTCTTGCTTAATATAACGGAAGATCATTTGGATCGGTATCCTAGTTACTTGGATTACATCACCGCCAAAATGAGGATTTTTAGAAATCAAAATTCAGGAGATTGGGCTATCCTCAACCGAGATGACCCGATAGTGATGCAGGGTCAAGGAAAGGTGAAGGCAAAAAAAATTTTGTTCAGCTTGAAGGAAGCCCTCGGTGAGGGTGCTTTTTCAGATGGGCGAACCATCTCTCTGAGGCTTGGAGGTGAGAAGGAGGAGTATCCCTTAGCCCAGGCGCCGTTAAAAGGAGTTCATAATGTTGAGAACATGATGGCTGCCCTCACGGCGGCGAGGGTTTTCGGCTGCTCGAAAAAGGCGGTTCAGGAGGTCCTCAATCGGTTTGAGGGGCTTGAACATCGTCTTGAATTTGTTCGGGAGATTGAAGGGGTTCGTTTTTACAATGACTCTAAAGGAACCAATGTCGGTTCGGTGGTTAAATCTCTCCAAAGTTTTTCAGAGCCCGTGATCTTGATCGCAGGGGGAAAAGATAAAAACGGGGATTTAACCCCTCTGAAAGCATTGGTCAGGGAAAGAGTGAAATGCCTGATCCTGATGGGTGAAGCCAAAGAGAGAATGGCCCATGAATTGGAGGGACAAACCGATACGGTGATGGCCAAGACCCTGGAAGAGGCGGTGCGCTTGGCCCATCAAAAGGCACGGGGAGGAGATATCGTCCTCCTCTCACCTGCCTGTTCGAGTTTCGATATGTTCAAGGACTACAAAGAAAGGGGGAGGATATTTAAAGAGGCGGTCCACCGCATTTGAGGGATGGAACTTTAGAGATGAAAGGTAAAAGAAGACTCGATCTTATTTTGTTAATGGTCACGCTTGCATTAGTGGGGATCGGGGTGATTATGGTTTACAGCACCAGTGCCATTATCGCTGGCGATCGCTTTGGAGACCCTTACTACTTTCTCAAAAGACAGGTCCTGTACGCAGCGATCGGTTTCTTTCTGATGATCCTGATGATGTTTTTTCCCTATGAGATGCTGAAACGATTCGCCTATCCCATCCTGATTCTGTCCATTCTGCTTTTAATTGCGGTGTTGATCCCAGGAATTGGACATCGAGCAGGAGGGGCGATGCGTTGGTTGAAGATCCAATCCTTTTCGTTTCAGCCCTCCGAATTTGCAAAGTTGGGGCTGGTGGTGTTCCTCGCCTACTTTTTGGCTAAGAAAGAGGAGAAGATCCGGAGCTTTTCTTTTGGATTTCTTCCTACGGTTCTCCTATCCGGTTTCGTCATTTTTCTGGTGATGAAGGAACCCGATTTCGGGGCGGCTTTTTTTCTCGTCGCGATGGTCTTTCTTCTTCTCTTCCTCAGCGGCGCCAGAGTGATCTATATCGTCGGTGCTTTTTTGATAGCTATTCCTGCCGCCTATATTCTTTTGATGAACGTGGCCTATCGCTATAAAAGGCTCATGAGCTTCATCCGACCTTGGGAAGACCCCAATGGCACGAGCTTCCAAATCATCCAATCTTTCCTCTCCTTTGGCTCCGGAGGTTTTTTCGGATTGGGATTGGGAGAAGGACGGCAGAAGCTCTTCTTCCTCCCTGCCCCCCATACCGACTTCATCTTTTCTGTCATCGGTGAAGAGTTAGGTTTGGTGGGGGCGATGATCATCGTTCTCCTTTTCTTTATCTTAACCCTCAGGGGGATTCAGATCGGACTCTCCCTGGGAGACAGATTTAGCGCCTATTTAGCATTAGGGATCACTTTGATGATCTCCCTTCAGGCGGTGATCAATATGGGAGTGGTTTTGGGACTCCTTCCCACAAAAGGGTTGACACTGCCTTTTGTCAGTTATGGAGGGACATCACTGGTGGCTAACCTGATTGGAGTGGGAATACTTCTTCACCTTTCCACCCATGTGGAACGAAGATGAGATGTGTGATTGCGGGAGGTGGGACGGGAGGTCACCTTTTCCCGGGCATGGCGATCGCTGAGGCGTTTATTGGAAGAGAGGAAGGGAATGAAGTTCTGTTTATCGGGACGGAGAGAGGGATCGAAGCCAGCGTTTTATCAGGGGGAAAATTTCCACTGCGGATGATTCAAGCTAAACCGATTAAAGGAAAATCTTTTGTGAGTCAATTAAAAGCGATTTGGAGTCTCCCAGGGGCCATCGCTGAGTCCTTTTCGATCTTGAAAGGGTTTCAACCCCATCTCGTTTTAGGAGTAGGGGGATATGCCTCTGGACCTACTCTGGTCGCGGCTTTTTTTCTTAGAATCAAAAGGGCCATCCATGAGCAGAACGTCGTGCCAGGGATGACCAATCGCATTCTAAAATGGTTCAGTCAACAGATCTTCGTCTCCTTTGAAGAGGCGAAGATCTATTTCCCAGAAAGAAAGACCGTTGTGACGGGGAATCCGATCAGAAAAGAATTTTTTGTCTCTCTTAAAGAAGCGAAAGAAAGCATGAAAAGAAAGGATCGATTTACCCTCCTCATCTTTGGGGGGAGCGCAGGGGCCCATCGTATCAATCAGGCGATGATGGAAGCCCTGAACCATCTTCAGGAGATCAAGTCCCGCTTCACCTTCATTCATCAAACCGGGAAGGACGATCTCGATTTTGTCTCTCGAGGTTATCAAGAGAGAGGATTCGATGCGTTGGTCAGACCCTTTTTTAACGACATGGGCACTTATTACCGGATCTCCGATTTGGTCATCTGCCGATCTGGAGCGAGCACCGTGGCGGAGTTGGCCCTCTGCGGTAAGGCAGCGCTGCTCATTCCTTATCCTTATGCCGCCCATCGTCATCAATGGATCAATGCAAAAAAATTGTCTGATCTTGGGGCAGCCAAAATGATTCTGGATGAAGAGGTCCATGGTCAATCGCTCGCCCAAATCATTCTTCATCTTTACGCTCACCCCGAGGAACGTGCCAGGATGGAAAAGGCGATTCAGCAGTTAGCGAAACCGAGAGCAGCCGAAGAGATTGTCGACCATTGTTATGCTTTATGTAGAAAATAGGGTTTTTGTCCGATGGCAAGGGTCACGATGCCCGTTTCGTAATTTGGTGACGTCATTCGTTTAAAAATTTGACGTAACCCTCCGACCCTAAACCAAAGGGGCTTCGTAGCCGTAACCTTTGAGCTTGACTTCTTAGGGATCGATGTATCGAAGAGGAAAGATTCATCATATTCACTTTGTTGGGATCGGTGGTATTGGCATGAGCGGGATTGCCGAGGTGTTACTCAATTTGGGTTATATCATCAGTGGTTCTGATACTAAGGAAACAGAGGTTACCCGGAGGCTTCGTTCTTTGGGCTGTGACATTGCCTATGGTCATCGGAGAGAAAACCTGAAGGAAGCAGACGTCGTCGTCGTGTCCTCGGCCATTCGCCCAGGTAACCCTGAAGTGGAAGTCGCTGAGGAAAGGTTCATTCCTGTCATCCCGCGAGCGGAGATGTTAGCAGAGTTGATGCGAATGAAAATTGGAATTGCGATTGCAGGAACCCACGGGAAAACGACCACCACCTCTCTCATTGCTTCTGTCTTGGCAGCAGGAGGGCTCGATCCAACGGTGGTGATTGGTGGGAGGCTGAACAGCCTTGGCAGTAACGCCAGACTCGGACAAGGTGACTTTTTAGTTGCCGAGGCAGATGAAAGTGACGGTTCCTTTTTGAAACTAATGCCCACTGTTGCCGTGGTGACCAACATTGATCCCGAACATCTGGATTATTATAAAGGGATCGATGAGATCAAGGAGGCCTTCCTCTGTTTTTTAAACAAAATTCCTTTTTTCGGATTGGCTGTCCTCTGTCTGGATCATCCCAATATTCAGAGCCTCCTTCCGAGGTTAAAAAAGCGATTTACCACCTATGGATTGACGACCCAGGCAGATTTTCAAGCAAAAGAGATCGTTTTTGAGGGGCTTTCTACCTCTTTTGATGTTGTCCATCGACGGCAGGAAATAGGAAGGCTAAGTCTTCGAATGCCCGGGCAACACAACGTCTATAATGCCTTAGCGACCCTGGCCACGGCCTTTGAATTGGATATTCCCTTTGAGGTGGTTCAGGAGACGCTCCGCGATTTTGGCGGAATTCAGAGGCGATTTCAAATCAAGGGAGAAAAGAAAGGAATTCTCATCGTGGACGATTACGGCCATCATCCCGTTGAGATTATGGCAACGCTCAAGGCGGCGCGAACCGGCTGGGGAAGAAGGATCATCGCTATATTTCAGCCCCACCGTTACACCAGGACTCAGGCCCTGTTTAAAGATTTTCTCACCGCCTTTTATGAGGCAGATGTTCTTATTCTGACGAATATCTATTCGGCAGGGGAAGACCCCATCGAAGGCGTCGTGGCAGAGGCCCTTTTTGAAGGGCTCCGAGAATATGGCCATAAGGATGTCACCTATTTGGGGGAGAAGAAAGAGATTGTCGAACATCTTCTCCGGATTATCGCACCGGGGGATTTAGTGATCACCTTGGGTGCAGGAGATATCTGGCAGGTGTCTGAGGAGTTGGTGAGCAGGCTGGATTAAGAAAATTTAAGATTTCAGATTTATGATTTTAGATTTTAAATCTGCAATCTGAAATCTACCATCTGCAATCAAATGGAACGGGATTATAGAAAATGGGCGTCACGTATCATCAAGGGGAAGGTTCTTTTCGATGCACCGATGAGGCAATTCACTTCGATCAAGGTGGGTGGGCCTGCAGAGTGCCTCCTTTTCCCAAAGGATATGAATGAACTGAAAAAGGTGATTCGGTTTGCCGGGAGAAAAAAAATTCCCTGTTTGATTTTAGGGAGGGGAACCAATCTGATTGTAAGAGACAAAGGAGTACGCGGATGGGTCATCAATCTCACTCAAGGAATGAAAAAGATCTCACTGAATGGAGAGATCATCGAGGCGGAGGCAGGCCTCCCTCTTCAACAGATGGTGCAATTTTCCATTCGGAAGGGCCTGACAGGGTTAGAACCCTTTGTCGGCATCCCTGGTACCATAGGAGGGGGATTAGCGATGAATGCTGGAGCATGGGGTGCCGAATTGAAAGATGTCCTTCTCTCTATGACCTGTATGAAGGAAGGTGGAGAAATTGTAGAGAGGCCCCGTTCGAGGCTTCAATTCTCTTATCGAGGATTAGTCCTCCCCCCTTCATGGATTATTCTTAAGGGTCGATTTCTCCTAAAAAAAGGGAGAAGAGAAGAGATCTTGAAAAAAGTAAGCTCTTATTCCGATATGAGGAAAAGAAAACAACCCTTGGACTATCCCAGTGCTGGATCCATTTTCAAAAATCCAAAGGAAGGACCCGCCGGAAAGTGGATCGAGGAAGCGGGACTAAAAGGGTTTCGGGTAGGCCAGGCCATGGTCTCCCCTCGCCATGCCAATTTCATTGTGAATCTGGGGAAAGCTAAGGCTGAAGAGGTCATTCATTTAATGGAGCTCATTGAGAGAAAGATCTACGAAGAGAAGGGTATCTCCCTTGAGAGGGAGGTAAGGGTGGTCGGTGAGCTGTAATGCGGTTTTGTTGAACGGCCCTATACCCAATTGGGTTCAGGATTTGCGGTACATGGAAGGCAAATAGCAGGATAGGGACCGAAGGATTTTGTTTTGGGATGAAATGAAGAATTCGTTGCTAAAGAAAAAAAAGATTGGCGTCATGATGGGGGGACTCTCTCGGGAGAGAGAGATTTCTCTGAAAACAGGAAAGGCGGTCCTGAAGGCCTTACATGAAAAGGGATATCCTGCCATCGCCATCGATGTCGGAGAAAATATTGCAGAAAAATTAGTGAAGGAAAAGATCGATTGTGCTTTTTTGGCTCTTCATGGAAGATTCGGAGAGGATGGGACCATTCAGGGAATGCTGGAGTTAATGAGGGTTCCTTATACCGGATCTGGCGTTCTGGCGAGCGCATTGGCCATGCATAAAATCATGGCCAAGAAGTTTTTCCTTTACGAAAAGATTCCAACCCCGCGTTTCGAGGTTTTCCATCGGGAGGACATCCAAAAGGGTCCACAGAAAATATTTCCATTACCATTCCCTTTGATCGTCAAACCGGCGAGGGAGGGGTCCACGATTGGTGTTTCGATTGTCCAGAAGGAGGAGGAATGGATCCCTGCCTTAAATAAAGCAGTGGAATACGATGACGAGATATTGATTGAAGAATTTATGAAAGGAAAAGAGATCACCGTGGGAATATTGGAAGATATTCCTCTTCCTATCATTGAGATCGTTCCAAAGAGTGGCTTTTATGATTACCATTCTAAATATACCAAGGGGGAAACCCAATACATCCTCCCTGCAAGAATTTCAAGAGAAAAGTATCTCTATGCCCAGGAGATCAGCCTCAAGGCCTTTCAAACGTTGGGTTGTACGGGTGTGGCCAGAGTCGATTTAATGACGGATGAAAATGAAAATCCTTTTGTCATCGATGTCAATACGATGCCTGGGATGACGGAAACCAGTCTATTACCCAAGGCAGCCAGTTATGCGGGTATCCCTTTTGAAGATTTGGTGGAACGGATTCTATTGGGAGCGTCATTGAAGATAGAAAATGGAAAGTAATATTGAGTAACTTGAGTTTCTTGAGCTCTTTGGGTTAGCTCGATACACCTGCCAGACCCAAAAAACTCGATGAAACCGAGAAGAGGAGCAATGGAAAAGGACCTCCAGGTACGAGAGGGAAAATTTCTAAGACCGAAAGTGAGGAGAGAGGAAAAAGAGGGAAGGAAATTTCAAGGAATTGTAAGGAAAACGATTCGAGTGGCCTTTCGAGTTCTTCTTCTTTCTTTTTTTCTGTTTACGGGTCATCAGATTTATGGGCATCTCCTGGGAGATTCCCATTTTAGAGTGCGGGAGGTAGAGGTGGAGGGAAGTCGAAAGTTGTCCAGAGAGACCCTCCTCTCCCTCACGGTAATGGAGGGGATGCCCAACCTTTTCTCGGTTGACCTCAAAAAAGTGGTTAAACGGTTAGAGTCTCATCCTTGGATTGAGCAGGTGAGTGTCAGGAAGGTTTTTCCCAATAAGATATTGATTCAGGTGGAAGAAAGAAAGCCGATGGCCATCATTCAATTGGGAGAGCTTTATTATATCGATACTCAGGGAGAGATCTTTTCTCCAGTGGGGGATAGAGATGAATATAACTATCCTTACCTCACCGGGTTAACTCGGCCCTTTTTGGAAAAGGAGCCGGTTGAGGCAAAACGTATGATCATGAAGGCCTTGGAGCTATTGAAGATCGTGGAGCAAGAAAAGCGCTCTCCTCTCAAGGAGCTCTCCGAAATCCATATGGAAAGAACTTTTGGGATACAATGCGTCACCAAGGCAGAAGGGGTGGAGGTGAGAATGGGATGGGACCACTTTGGAGAAAAGTTGGAAAGGTTGTCTCTTATTTGGTCGGACCTTCGGAAGAGAGGGTTCTCTGCCGTCTTCATTGACTGTAGCGATTTGCAAAGAATGGTGGTCAGAAAGATTCCTTGAAGGGACACTTAAAAGGGAGGTGATCATAGGTGGGGAAAAAAGAGTCCTTAGTTGTTGGTTTAGACATTGGGACGACGAAAATTTGTACTGTGGTTGGAGAGATGTCTGATGGAACGGTCAACATCATTGGCCTTGGAACGTTCCCTTCGAAGGGATTACGAAAGGGGGTGGTCATCAATATTGACAGCACCGTCCATTCGATCAAAAAAGCGGTTGAAGAAGCAGAGCTGATGGCAGGATACCACCTCACCTCTGTCTATGCAGGGATCGCAGGAGGCCATATTAAAGGGATCAACAGCCACGGTGTGATTGCCGTGAAGAACAGAGAGATTGGGCCGAATGATGTCAAACGGGTGATCGACGCGGCAAGTGCCATTGCCATCCCGATGGATCGAGAGGTGATTCACATCATTCCGCAAGAATACATCGTGGACGATCAGGACGGGATCAAAGATCCTGTAGGGATGTCAGGGGTGAGATTGGAAGGCAGGGTTCACATCGTCACGGGCGCGATTACCTCTGCGCAGAATATCGTCAAATGTGCCAACAAGGCCGGGCTGGATGTGGACGACATTGTATTAGAGCAGTTGGGCTCGAGCGAAGCGGTTCTGACTCAAGAAGAAAAAGATTTGGGAGTGGCTATTATTGACATCGGAGGGGGGACGACAGATTTGGTCATCTTTTCGAACGGATCGATCAAGCATACATCCGTTTTCTCCTTGGCAGGAAGTCACATTACGAACGATATTTCGATGGGACTTCGGACGCCTGTTGAGGAAGCAGAGAAGATTAAAATAAAGTACGGATGTGCCCTGACGGCGATGGTTCGAAAAGATGAGACCATAGAGGTTCCCAGCGTGGGAGGCAGAAAACCCCGCGTCCTATCGAGGCAGACGTTGGCAGAGATCATCGAGCCCAGGGTCGAGGAAATTCTCACCTTAGTGCATCATGAATTGGTGCGGACAGGCTTTTCCAATCTGTTAGCTTCCGGAATCGTCCTCACGGGTGGAAGCGCGATTCTCGAAGGGATCCCGGAATTGGCGGAACAGGTTTTTAACCTCCCTGTTCGCCGCGGAACCCCTGTGGGGATCGGAGGGTTGGTCGATCTGGTGGCGAGCCCCGTGTATGCGACGGGAGTGGGCCTCGTTCTTTATGGAAGTCGAAATAAAGGGCAAAGCCGGTTTAAGGTAGGTGAAGGAAATATTTTTAGCAAGGTCACCCATCGAATGAGGGAGTGGATTGGAGAATTTTTTTAAGTCGGGAAGGATTCATGGAGTCAAGGGTTCAAGGGGCCAAGTGAAACGCATAAGAAAATGAGAAAAAATCATTAACAAACACTTGAACCCATGAACCCTCGAATCTTTGAACACTTTAACTAAAAAGGAGGGGAAAATGATCGAATTTGACGAGAACAAAAATTTGGCCGCCAAGGTTAAGATCATCGGAATTGGAGGAGGAGGAAACAATGCCTTGAATACCATGATTTCCTATCAACTCTCTGGAGTTGCGTTCATCGCTGCCAATACCGATGCCCAGGCACTGGCGGCAAATATGGCTCCTATAAAATTGCAGTTAGGTGAAAATTTAACCAAGGGATTAGGAGCTGGAGCCAATCCGGAGATAGGCAGAAAAGCTGCCCTGGAGGATGTGGAGAAGATTCGGGAAGCCTTAAGAGGGTCTGACATGGTCTTCATCACAGCTGGGTTAGGGGGTGGGACCGGTACCG
Organism: Syntrophaceae bacterium; assembly: GCA_013388645.1. Classification (GTDB taxonomy): domain Bacteria; phylum Desulfobacterota; class BSN033; order BSN033; family UBA1163; genus UBA1163. Next base: position 26,990 of record JACAEV010000066.1, read on the forward strand.
GAGGTGGGCCGGTTATAGCGGAGGTGGCACGTGAAATGGGGGCGCTCACTGTGGCGATTGTAACCAAACCTTTCCACTTCGAAGGAAAGAAGAGGATGAAACAGGCTGAAGAGGGATTGGAAAATTTGAGGATGACGGCGGATGCGCTGATTACCATTCCAAATCAACGCCTTCTCAGTATCAGTGGCAAGACCATGACACTGCTCGAGGCATTTAAAAAAGCAGACGAGGTTCTCTACCACGCAGCCAAAGGGATCTCAGACATCATCGTCGGTCATGGGATCATCAACTTGGACTTTGCTGATGTCCGAACCGTTATGTCCGAAACGGGAATGGCTTTGATGGGGACGGGAATTGCTTCTGGTGAAAATCGATCCATTGAAGCGGCCCAAAAAGCGATCTCCAGTCCTCTCCTTGAAGATATCACGATTGAGGGAGCACGGGGACTTCTCATCAATATCACGGGAGGCGAGAATATGACCCTCAGCGAGATCAACGAGGCGACGACGCTCATCCAGAAAGAGGCCCACGAGGAGGCGAATGTGATCTGGGGAATGGTGGTCGATAAGGCGATGAGGGATGAAATTCGAGTGACCGTGATTGCAACGGGTTTTGGAAAGAAAGAGGAAAAGAAAACCCATTCATTTAAAAAAGTGGCACCCATTTCCTTTGGCCTGAGGGAACAAAATAAGGATCTTTCCCACCTTGCCTTTACCACCAAAGAAAATAACAGGGATATCCCTACCTTTATGAGGAGAGTGAAAGTGAGCGAGCGGTTTGACGAATTAAAATTGGAGTCCCCATCGGAGTTTTCCATCGAGGATGAAGATCGTTTTGACATCCCCACTTTTTTAAGAAAACAGGCCGACTGAACAAGCAAGTGATCAGTGGACAGTGGTCAGTCATCAGTTGTAAATTGTAAAATTATTTGCGAAGACTTAAAATTTGTTATACTTGATGTCGTAGACCTCTTTTTGATAAATGATAACTGATAACTGGTTACTGATAACTGATTACTGATAACGTATGATTTCTTGGAAGCTCGTTCAGAAGGCCAAAGGTATTCTTGAGAAAGAGAGAGGAACTGTTCAAAAACCATGGGGCGGAAAAATTTCAATTTGCCTCCTTTATCCCAATACCTATCACGTTGGGATGTCCAACCTTGGATTTCAGACTCTCTATCAGATTTTAAATACTGAACAGGATGTTGTCTGTGAAAGAGCCTTCCTTCCTGAACCAGAAGATATTGAAGAGTATCGTGATACCCAAACAACTCTTTTCTCATTAGAGTCTCAGAAGCCTCTCTCCCAATTCGATATCGTAGCTTTTTCCATCTCCTTTGAGAACGATTTCATGAATATCCTCACCCTATTGGAGTTGGCTCATATTCCGTTTGACAGTCGGTTTCGTGATGGAAGGTACCCTTGGGTGATCGCTGGAGGAGTAGCCGTTTTTTTAAATCCAGAGCCCGTGAGCGAATTCTTTGATCTCTTCATCCTTGGCGAAGCGGAAGAAGCGATCGGAGAATTCTTAGAAGTCTATCGACAAATCGTTTTAGAAAAAGGAAAGAAGGAGAAGGAGGATTGTTTAAGAAAACTCAGTGGCGTGGAAGGGGTTTATGTCCCAAAGTTTTACCAAGTGACGTATAAGGAAGATGGAAAGATAGAGGCCATGGACCCGCAACCCGGAATTCCCAAACAGGTTAAACGGAGATGGGTTCCTCATCTCGATGGTTTTCCAGCTCAATCCACTCTTTTCACTCCTGATACGGAGTTTAGGGAGATGGCTATGGTGGAAGTGAATCGAGGTTGCCCGAGGGGATGTCGTTTCTGTGCGGCCTGTTTTGTTTACCATCCCTTCCGGAACCGAAGTCTTCCTCTTCTTGGTTCGATTTCAGAGGAGGCACTTTTAAAACAACATCGGATCGGTTTAACCGGCACAGCGGTTTCTGATCATCCCCAGCTTCTCTCGTTGTGTCAACATATCCTCTCCCAACAAGGAGAAATCTCTTTGTCTTCCTTAAGAGTGGATTCGGTGACTTCGTCATTGATTCGTTATCTAATAGAGGGGAAGGAGCGCACCGTGGCCATCGCGCCGGAGGCAGGTTCAGAGAGGCTTCGAAAAATATTAAAAAAGGGCTATACAGAAAAAGAAATATTGAAATCGATTGATACGCTTGTTGAAAATGGCCTTTACCAGATCAAGTGCTATTTTTTGATCGGTCTTCCTTCGGAGACGGATGAGGACATCAAGGAAATCCTCCAACTGGTCAAACGGATTCGCCATCAAATCCTCTCCCATTCAAGGGACCCACAAAAGAGATGGAAGTTGATTTTAAGCGTCAACCCTTTTATTCCAAAACCATCCACCCCATTTCAATGGCTGCCCTTAGAGGGAGTGGGCGAATTGAAGAGAAAGTTAAAAACGATTCAAAGAGGGATTCATGGGGGGAATGGGATAGGGATGATTCATGACCTTCCCAAATGGGCATACGTTCAGGCCCTTCTCTCAAGAGGGGATCGGAGAGTGGGGAGAATTTTGGTGGCTGCCCATCGCTCTCAGGGAGATTGGGGGCAAGCCCTTCGAGAGACCCCGATCAATGCTGACTTTTATGTTTATCGAAGGAGAGATTTAGACGAAATATTCCCCTGGGATTTCATTGATCACGGTTTCTCCAAAGAGAAACTGAAGGAAGAATATTTAACCGCGATGAAAGAAGCAGGAGTTACTGTCTAAAAGGATCGTAAGGTGTGAGGCGCGAGGCCGCAAGAAGAAACTTTGGGATAGACAATTCGTTGATTGAACAGAGTAAGGATCTGTAAATAATGACCCCTCCCTCCTTCCGACTCACGACTAACGAATGGAGGAGAATCTGTTATGAAAATTGAAAAGGTTTCTTTCATAAGTGAGGGCCACAAATTATCAGGCATCCTTCATCTTCCTGATAAGGAAAATATCCCTTGTGTCATTGCTTCTCATGGCCTTCTCTCGAGCAAAGACAGTGAAAAATATATTGCTCTCGGAGAGCAGATTTCCCGAGCGGGGATGGGAATGCTTCGATTCGATTTTAGGGGTATAGGAGAAAGCGAGGGAGGGGAGGAAGATAATACGATTAGCCAAAAGATCACGGATCTGGGCGCAGCAATCGAGTTTATACGATCCCATTCGGGCACAAGAAATCGAATCGGATTGCTCGGGTCGAGCCTTGGAGGTTTTCTATCATTGATGAAAGCTTCTATGGATCAAGAGATCAGGGCGGTGGTGGTTTGGGCCACTCCTCTTCATATGGATGATCTTGGGTCAAAAAAACAAGAAGAAGATTATCCTCTGCCCCCAGAGGCTTTCTTTGAGGACCTTCCGAGGCATCGATTGCTTCCTCTCTTACCTAATGTTTTAAATTGTCTGGTGATTCATGGTGAAAAAGATGAACTCGTTGCCATGGAACAAGCTCTAGGGATCTTTAATAGTTTGGGTATTCCGAAGGAGATTCATATTATTGGGGGAGCAGACCATCGACTCACCGATCCAGCCCATCGCCGACGTGCCATCGAACTCAGCGTGGATTGGTTTAAAAAATATCTTTAAGCGGTATAATAAAAGATGAATTAGGAATGGGGATTTATCCGCCTATGAAGTATGAAATAGGGGACGTTGGTTCTAAAACAACTTAAGATTTTTTATCAGATTTGTTCCTTCCTGGGAAACAGCTAACTGATTCACTGAAAAGGAGTGTGCACATACTCTTCGAAATAGGCTGCTGACCCGTCCGGGCTAATATGTGAAAGTGATTGGGCAAGAGGGACCAGGCATAGACCACGAGGTCTCCGTTCGTGCACAATTCTGCCACTCGGTTCAGCAAGTCTTGCCGGTCTTGATCGGGGGGGATATCTTTGCCCGTTCGATCCCCCGACCCATGATGTGATGCAAGGCTCCAGGAGCATCGAGCCTTGGCTGTCTCGGCATACCGAAACCTTACTCCCTTTCACCCCATCTGTCAAGCTGTTTTAGAACCAACGTCCCCCCTTTTTTTCCGTCCCCCTTTTTCTTTTCTTTCTCAACGTCCCCCCTTTTTTTCACGGGCCACTTGATTTCTGGAAGTTAACCTACCAGTTTCACTTCTTTGATTTTCCACTCTCCTTCTTCTTTCTTTAATAGGACATCCAGAAGGCTTTTGCTCTCCTGGGATGCCCCTCCTGTCGTTGGAAAAAATTTAATCAACCATTCTACCTTTGCCCTTACAGTATCACCTGATATTGAGGGGTTCTTCAAATCGTAGGTGAGATTGAGATAGTCAAATTTTTTCCAGTTATCCAGGGTCGCTTTCTTTTTTAACTCTCGATCTTTGAAATCGGTTGAATAACAGGATAGGAAAAGATCAATATCCTTTTTTAAATTGGCCTGTCGGATATTCTCAAGCATCCTTTTTATTTTTTCGATCTCGCCCGTTTCAGAAAAAACCCCATTCGGAAGATTGGCATTTTGAGATGAGGAAGGAACACCTCCAACTTTGTCCTTGCTCTCTTTAGGCATTGGTGCCGGAGATGTCGTAGAAGTCGTTTTGGAGGAGGAGAGGAGAACAGAGGTAGGGTTTTCTTTAGAATGAAATGACTTTGCCTCCATCTCTTTGTTCGTGTGGGAAAAGATAGACCAAAAGATATATCCACCTGCCAATGCCATGATGATGACGCTCCCTATTTCCATGGAGAGACGGCGATAGTCTATCTTTCGGTTTTTTTGGAAACTGGACCTCCTTTCTAACTCGTCTCCTAATTTGGAAATAGGGGGTTGTTTCAAGGGACCCGGTGGAAGGGTTTCTTTTTTTATTTTGGAATCTGGAGTAGGGTGAATTTCAATCTCTTTGGTTTTAGCTTCTTCAAAAACTTCTGAGCTTTTCTCTTGAGGAGGTTGAAAAAACGTGGGTTCAACTTCCACTGAAGGAGGTTCGGATAGATTTGGTGTTTCCCCTTCTTGGAAGGGGAGTTGGGTCACTAATGTTAATCCACATCGGATACAATTTCCCTCCCGTTCATAGATGATTTTGCAAGTGGGACAGATGATTTTTTTACGGGGAGCCTCTATGAGTGGTTCTTGATTGGGTTGTAAAGGAATTGATTTTTCTCTGTCATCGGGTTCATGACCTTCTTTTAATTCTTCCTTGGTTTGAGAAGGTAGCTGAAGAACGAGGTTTGACCCGCATTTGATGCAAGAATCTCCTTTCTCGTAAATGATTTGACAGGCAGGACAGATTAGTTGGTGATGGGACTTCTTTGTTTGTTGCCCTTGTGGCGTTTGAGGTTGGAAGTTTTCTTTCTCCTCTTTTGCTTCTTGGTGATTTGCCTTCGATTCTCCTCCTTCCCAGGATGGGAGGTTTGGGACTAAAACTGAGCCACACTGGATGCAAGAACTTCCAAATTCATAATTGATTTTACAATTGGGGCAGATCAATTTCCCGTCTAACTTCCCCTCTCCGATTCCCTCTCCTTTTTTGGGGTTGGACATGGGTTCGATCTTGGGAATAAGAGATTCGCCACAATATTTGCAAAATTTTCTTCCTTCCTCATATTCAACATTGCAATTCATGCAGATTAGCATTGAACCCTCTTGAACCGAATTGATTGCTCATCACATTGGCATAGGTTTGGGAGGAGGGGCAGAGGGAGAAGCATTAGATGCCTCGGAAGTGGCTGACTTAATCACCCATGCCTCAGTTCCATCCTCAAGTCGAACATGTAACCAATTTCCTTTCATCTCAAGAATTCCCAGGGATGTCCCTTTCTTCACATTACCAATCACCTTATAGTTTGCCCCAGGTCCTTCCCTTAAATTCACATTATCCCATGCGACTTGGGTCATACGAAGAGGCGGTGAGGGCGGGATGACTGCTGTTGGTGGAGGAGGCAATGGTACTTCTGGCTGGACCTTTACAGGTGGAGGTTTTGGGGGTTCTTTGGGGAGAGTTACAGGAAGAACCCGGTAGGATTCGGGAGGGGTTTTGGCGACGATAAAACTTGTCGAATCCTCAATCGCGATCCGGATCGCCTTCTCCATCGGTGTTTTGGAAAAGTCTTTGAAAACCTCTGGCAATTTCCCTCCTCCTTTTCCAACCATTCCGCCAAAATCAGTTGCCTTTCCCCTTATCCTCTCTGTGGCAAGAATCTGATTGGTCCTCGGATTCGTAACCGTCACCATGAGGGTTATATAAGAAGCTCCTCCTGATTTTTCTCCAGCGCCTGCGATCCCTTGTTTAAATTCCTTGATGAATCCCTCAATAGAAAGATCGATTTCATCCTCTTTTTTGTTCTGGCTGTTGTCTCCAGGATTTTGACCTCTGCTTAGCTCCGCTGAAGATTTTTGGATCTGAACAATATATCGATTGGTCGCCAACATCGCTTGACGCAACATTTCTGTGACTCCATCTCCTGCTTGGCTGTTTTCTTGACCCCTCACTGATTTGTCAATAAACCTTATGATGGCTATTCTTGCCTTGGGCCCTTTGTAATTCTCTTCCAATATCTGTTCATATGTTGGCCATGTTGCAGAAGCAGATTTTTCATCAGGATGGATGACTTGATCAACGGTCGAACAGCTCATCGAGATGAGTATCAAAGTAATTGGGAGAGCTATAATAAATAATTTCCTCATTGGAAATCCATAACTTAACTAATTTTAATTTGAAGGGTTTAATGATTTCTTTAGGAATTAAGCAAAATAAGTGCCAAATTTTGCTAAGGTTAATTATTTGAATTTACATGATTTTTCTACAAAAGGTTTTGTTTTGCGAACAAAAAAGTACCAAATTTTTGCTCATCAGTTACAAAATGTCCAAATTTTAATGGGTTATAAATGAAATGGAGGAGAGAATTACTTTAAGATATTCAATGGGTATTTAATTATCCCTTTTATTCGCCATTTCCAATCCCTGCTTAACATATCTTAAGACACTAACCATTGTAGGCCCAGCCTGTGCATGAATAATGAGGTCTGCCATATGATCACAGGAAGTCGGATCGCGATTGATGATCACCAATTTTGCTCCATTTCTCTTTGCCACTAAAGGCATCGAGGCAGCGGGTTGGACAACCAAAGAGGATCCGATCACAATGAAAAGGTCACTAAGGGAGGATCGGTGGTAAGCCTCTTGAGTCTCTTTTTCTGGCATGGATTGACCAAATGATATGGTAGCAGGTTTGAGCAATCCACCACAAGATTCGCAAAGCGGAGCCCTCTCCCCTTTTTTAATCCGTTCTTGAATTTCATCGCGGTCATACTTCTGATGACAGCTCAAGCAGGAGACATAGAGGGCTGTTCCATGGAGCTGAATCACCTTTTCTTCAGAGTTTCCCGCCTTGAGGTGAAGGCCATCAATGTTTTGGGTAATAACGCAGTCCAATTTACCTAATTTCTCCAGTTCGCTAATGGCCAAATGAGCGGGATTAGGTTCCGCTTTTTTAATGGGACCGTACATTTCAGTGGCCATCTGCCAATATTTTTCCCTTGAGATTTCACTGGCCAGGAAATTCTGAAAATAGAAATCCTCAGGATTATATTTATCCCAAACGCCACCAGGGCTACGGAAGTCTGGAATTCCCGATTCGGTGCTGAGCCCTGCGCCAGTGAAAACAATGATCCTTTTAGAAGTAGCGATCCATTGGGCAATCTGTTTCAGTTGTTCTTCCATGTTTTTCTCCCATTTTTATCCTTTTCCCCAATCGCCTCATCCCCCACCACCCGATCAAGCTTTTTCTAACTGTCTATATCACACGGTTCATATGACTTGCAAGCAGGAGACCCCCTATGATAAAATTTTATAATGAAATGTAATTTAATTAAGCAGGGATATCCACAGGGAAGCTGCTATGTTGAATGCGACCAGGGGAAGGTTGTTGCCTGTGAAGCCACTCTTAAGAAGACCGACCATGGCCTCCTCAGATTGATCTCTGCAGTTCATCTCTCCCGACCAGAAAATTATCTCTCCATTTATCAATCGGGTTGTAATTTCTCCTGCCGGAAATGTCATTCCTGGAGTTTTACAAAGATTGCCAAAGGCGATTGGTGGTCTTCTGCAGAGATATTAAAGGCGTGCAAGGAATATGAAAAAGAGGTGACCATTCGGGAACCCCGAGAAAGAGCCACTGCCTTTCATGCCTCTGACTCCTGCCGCGGGTGTGGAGCTTGTGTGATGTCTGGGAAGAGGTCACCCCTCTGTCCCAAAGTGATTCAGAAAAAGGAGATGGTTCTAAGTCCCCAAGGTTGGGGACCTGCCCGCAATATTGTTGCCTTTACGGGAGGAGATTTGACCTGCTGCCCCGAATTCTATATCGAATGTGCCCGCTTGATCAAGGCAGACACGGAACTGTGGGTGTTAATCGAGACCAATGGTTATGGTCTCACCCCTCAGCATCTTGATGAATTAAAGGAGGCCGGGGTGGACTCCTTTTGGCTTGACATGAAGGCCTTTGATGGGACCGACCATAAATGGTTGACCGGCTGTTTCAATCGAAACATCCTCAAGCTTCCTGAAGAAATCATCAAAAGGGGTTTTGTCCTGGAAATCCTCTCCCTCTATATCCCAAACCTTGTCGAGACGCCCCAGTTAAAAAAAATTGCTCAACTGATTTTTGAAATCGATCCCGAAATTCCATTTACTATCTTAGCTTTTTTCCCCGAATATCAAATGAAGCGATATAGAAGCCCTAAGGTTTCTGAGATGATCGAAGCCTATACGGAGGTAAAGGCTATTGGTCTGAGGAATGTGAGGTTAGGGAATACCGGGGTTTTTGCTTCATCGGAGCAGGATTATGATCTCCTTAAAAAGAAAGTGGGGACGAGGAATTATTAGGACTACAACGTTCAACGTATCCGTGTAGAGTTCAACGATGAAGGAAGGAATGAGAATGAGACGAGTTAAAAATTTTATTAATGGAGAATGGGTGGATGCTCGATCTGGTCAATTCTTTCAGTCGATCAATCCTGCTAACAAGACTGAAGTCGTGGGCGTTGTTCCAAAATCAGGAGGGGAAGACATCGATCGGGCGGTCAAGGCAGCAAGAAAAGCCTATGAAACATGGCGATTGACCCCTGCTCCCCGTCGGGGTGAGATTCTTTTCAGCGCTGCAGAAATTCTTTTAAAGAATAAAGAGTCCTTAGGAAAACTCGAAACACGGGAGATGGGGAAGATCCTTCCCGAAGCTATGGGTGATGTCCAGGAGGCCATTGATATGGGTTATTATATGGCTGGAGAGGGAAGGAGGCTCTCTGGAGAGACCGTTCCATCCGAGCTTCCCAATAAGGATATGAAATCGATTCGCGTTCCATTGGGTGTTTTTGGATTGATCACCCCATGGAATTTTCCCATCGCCATTCCTGCGTGGAAGATCTTTCCAGCCCTCATATGTGGAAATACGATTATTTTTAAACCCTCCAGTGACACCTCGGTCTGTGCCGCTGCATTTGTGGAAGTATTAGCAGAAGCAGGTTTGCCCAAGGGGGTGTTGAATCTCGTCCATGGAACAGGAGGAGAGGTAGGAGAATATTTGGTGAGCCATCCCGCGGTGGATGCCATCTCTTTTACGGGTTCTTTTGATACTGGGAAACATCTTGAAGCGATTTGTGGAGCCCTCCATCGGATGATTGTGACTGAGATGGGCGGGAAGAATGCCATCATCGTGATGGACGATGCGAAACTTGATTTGGCCGTTGAAGGAGCGATCTGGGGCGGATTTGGAACGACTGGACAGCGATGTACAGCCGCCAGTCGGATCGTCGTCCACAAGAAAATCTATAAAAAATTCATTGAACGATTTAAAGCTGCTGGGTCTCGGCTCAGAATAGGAGATGGCCTTCGAAAAGAGACAGATATGGGGCCTGTAATTAATGAGTCCCAGTTCAATAAAATACTTCAATATATTGAAATCGGGAAGAAAGAAGGGGCCAAACTCATTCTCGGAGGAAAGGCCTATCAGAAGGGAAGTTGTTCCAAAGGATATTTTATCGAGCCCACTATTTTCAGTGAGGTGACTCCTGAGATGCGGATTGCGCAGGAGGAAATTTTCGGGCCGGTCGTTTCAGTGATCAGAGCCAACCACCTTGAAGAGGCCATTCAGATAGTGAATCGTTCCCTCTATGGGCTTTCTTCTGCCATTTATACTCAGAATGTCAATTCAACTGCGATCGCAGAAAGGGACCTGGAGACGGGAATTGTTTACATCAATGCTTCCACGATCGGAGCAGAAATTCATCTTCCCTTTGGGGGGGTCAAACATTCTGGATATGGAAGGAAAGAGGCAGGGGGTCGAGGGGGGGCTCTGGATACGTATAGCCGTTGGAAGGTGATTTACAGAGATTTCAGCGGGCGACTTCAGAAGGCACAGATTGACAAATAAAGGCATGGGGAGAGGGTATCGGGGGAAACTGGAATAATGGGTTAGAACCTAACATTTCGATATTCCATTCTTCCCTCATTCCAATAAATGGTTGATTCTTCCTTGGAGTTGTGGTAATGAAGAACCAGGTTGAAAATGACGAAGGGAGGGCACATGGAGAGAAAAGTCCTCATCGTGGACGATGAGGAGAGAGTCGTCCAATCGATTGCGGGGGTTCTGGAGGACGAAGGGTTTCGAGTTGCCAAGGCTAAAAGTGGCGAAGAGGCGATCAAGGTTTTCCAGCAGGAGGAGCCCGATATCACCCTTCTCGATATCTGGATGCCCGGGATGGATGGCATCGAGGTATTAAAACGGCTCAAATGGATTTCTCCAGACTGTCAGGTGATTATGATCTCCGGCCATGCGACGATCTCAACCGCCATGACCGCTGTCAAATTGGGCGCTTTTGACTTCATCGAAAAACCTCTTTCTCTGGATGTCCTTCTGATGACCATTCGTCGCGCCCTCGATCAGCAAAAGGAGTTTCTGACAATCCAGCGATCTGAAGAAATGGTGAGCGAGGATCCTTTCCAAGGGAAGAATATTTTTTCAAAAGGGATTGCCGAGGAAGTCACTGGGCCCCCCATTGCTAATCTTCGGGAAGCCATCTCGTTAACCAGGGAGTCTTCAAAGAGAAAAGGGACCTCTTTATTTCCTCAGCGCACCCTTAAGCAAAGCATGGTCCTTTACGGAACAGGACTCCATTCTGGAAAGAAGACAGGCCTTCTTTTCCAGCCTTTACCTCCACACAGCGGAATTCTTTTCGGGAACATCTCTTCCGATGAGTTTGTTCCTGCCCATCTCGACTATGTCCAAACGACGGATTTTGCCACCTCGCTTAAAAAGGGAAGGGCAATTGCCAAGACTGTTGAGCATCTCATGGCGGTGTTGCATGCCTATCGGATCACCAACCTGATGGTGAAAATGATTGAAGAGATTCCCATCATGGATGGTTCCGCTGTTGAATTTTGTAAGATTGTGGAAGAGGCAGGGGTGGAGGACCAAGAAGAGAGGGTGGATGAATTGATCATTGATCGAAAGTTGGAGGTCGTCCAACATCATAAATCTCTGACCATTGAACCCGCAGAAGTCTTCTCCGTTCATTACTTTTTAAGTTACCCGCCCCCTATCGGGGAGCAGACTTTTGATTTCACATTAGAGAACGCGGAAGCCTTTAGGGATCAGGTTGCTCCAGCGAGAACATTTGGTTTTGTTAGGGATATCGAGATGCTTGAACGTATGGGGATGGGAGGAGGAGGCCGCCTCCATAATTTTATCCTCCTTGACGATGAGAAGATCGTCAATACCGAACTTCGATTCTCCGATGAGTTTGTCCGACACAAGATTCTTGATTTGATCGGTGATTTCTACCTCCTCAATCGTCCGGTCCGAGGAAAAGTCACTGCTCGATTGACTGGCCATACAGAAAATATTGCTCTCATGAAAAAGATTCAGGAAGTGCAAAGAGAAAAAGAACGATGAGCGATCACCTGATTCTCCGGAGGAACCCATGGCACAGGAAGAATACCGCCCCCCAGTCAAAGCGTTCTTGGATACGTTAGCGGACCTTCTCGCCGAGAGGTATTTTGAACGGCTGAACGACAGGGCGAGGAAGATCCCAGAACTTCGAAGATTGATCACCGCCAAAGAGGCAAGCCAGTATCTCAGCCTTTCCACGGAAACGGTCTATCGATTGGCCTCGACGAAGAAACTTCCTTACCTCAAAATTGGGGGCCGAGTTCTTTTCGACGTGAAAGCCCTTGACCACTGGGTTGAGAAACATATGATCCGAGAGAAGGAATGGAAGAGAGAGGAGTTGAAACCCGAGGCCGAAAAGGAAAGGTCCAATACAAAATTTCCTAAGGACTCAGATCTCCTCAGCTTCTTAAAGAAGAAAGGGAAGGATTAGTAATTTTAGATTTTGGATTGCGGAATTTCAGATCCCCATTTCTGATTTACGAGTCCCTTACCGTAACCCTCCTGTCATAAGAAAGAGAGCCGCCGATCCGACAGACCTGCCAGACCTCCAAAATCTCCTAAAACAAAATGACAATTACTTTTTTGAGATTCCTGAAAAAGTCCAAAAATCTTTGATAATACGATGTTGAAACGATTGCACAGATTACCAATTTATTGAAAATAAAGAAAAATCTGTGTAATCAAGAGAGGGAAAGTAGTTTTTTCAAAACCCTCTTTGTGTTTTAACTTGACAGAGAAGGGAAAATAAAATTAAAATAAAGGAGGAGAAGGAGGTGAGGTCCATGAGATGGATGTTTCCCCATGCAACCCATTGTTCAACCTGTGGGTCGTTGCGATGGTCCTGAGCAAGACGTTAAACGGCTCGTAGGCAAAAGGAAGACTTTAAAGGCCGGTATTTGAACCGGCCTTTTTCATTCACCCCATATCATTGTGAAGCCCCTCATTTTCAAAGACCGTAGAGGAAGGCAATATCCAAGCAAAAGGGAATGAAAAGCCCTCCTCTGTGAATTTCATCATCGAAGGTTTTAGGGAGAATCGTTATGAAGAAGGTGGATGCGATTCGTCTTTTCGTTTTTCTCTTTTTTTTGTGTGGGTCCTTTGCCCATGGCCAACCCGTTGAAATCAGGATTCTCCACATCAATGACTTCCATGGTTTTGCCGAATCTTATCAGCCCATCGGATCGGATGAACCGCTCGGGGGTATTGCTTATCTTGCCCACCGAGCAAATGAACTTCGAAAAGAAAAGCCCACCCTGTTACTCTGCGCAGGGGATATGATCCAAGGGCATCACTGGGCCAATCTTTTTCAGGGTGAATCTGTGATCGAGTTGATGAATCAAATGAAATTTGACGCCATGGTTTTGGGAAACCATGAATTTGATTTTGGGCAAGAGGTACTTCAGAAAAGAATTTCAGAGGCGATGTTTCCTATGCTTGGAGCTAATGTGAAAGGGCTGAATGGTCTTAAACCATTTATCGTCAGAGAAGTAAAAGGTTTGAAAATCGGGATCATCGGAATCGTCACCGAGGAGACACCCATCAGCACCCATCCTCAAAATGTGGAGGGCCTTCAATTCCTTTCATCGATGGAAGTAGTTGGGGAATATATCAGCGATCTGAAAAACAGGGTGGATTTCATTGTAGTATTATCCCATATCGGCTACTCGAATGACCGTAGACTTGCAGAAAATATACAGGGGATCAACCTCATTGTTGGAGGACATTCCCACACTAAGCTGAATCGCCCCGTGATGATCGGAGAAACGATCCTCGTTCAGGCCTGGGAGCACGGGAAGGCCCTCGGCGTCTTAGACCTCGCCTTGGAGCATGGAAAGATTGCGAAATACGAAGGATATCTCGAAGAGATCAGACCAAAAGGTCAGAAAGATCAGGCCGTATCAGCCCTCGTGGAAAAATTTAAAGAGAAGGTCAGCACCCTTTTAAATGAGGAAGTAGGGGAGGCCGAAGAAGACCTGGATGGTGAGAACGTGAGAAAGAGAGAGACCAACTTCGGAGATCTGCTTGCGGATATCCTAAGACAGGCCTCCGGGTCAGATATCGCCCTCATCAACGGAGGTGGAATTCGGGCGAGCATCCGTAAGGGAAGAATAAAATTGAAGGATGTTTATGCTGCTTTACCATTTAATAATTATATCGTAACGATCAAACTGAGAGGGAAGCAGATTTGGGATGCATTGGAACACGGTGTTTCGAATGTGGAAAATGAAGATGGTCGGTTTCCACAAGTCTCAGGGCTTACATTTAAATATTCTCTATCAGAGAAAAAAGGGGAAAGGGTGAAGGAAATTTCCATCTTTGGAAGACCGATCGATCTCGATAAGGAGTATTCCGTTGCCACTCACGATTTCCTCGCCGCAGGGGGCGATGGATATCAAATGTTTAGAAGAGGGCTGGAATCTTCAAAGGAGGTCCCAAATGTCGGAGGCATCCTGAAGGGGGGAAAAGTCGTCACCAGCCATACAGGAAAATGGCTAAGGGATATAGTGGTGGAATATCTTAGGGAGAAAAAAAGAGTGGCGCCAAGAGTGGAGGATAGGATCAGGGAGATTCGCTCATGAAAGTTTATATCAATGACATCTCGATCGATCTTTTACCGGGCATGACGGTAAGGCATGCCCTGATCGCTGTCGGAATTCTTAAAGAGATAGACCATTCAACGAAGGTTTATGATGAATGGGGAAATGAGATGGGCTTGGATGGGGGCTTAGCTGAGGGGATGAAGATTTATACTAAAAGCTCTCAATCTTAAGAACGAAATAGTCAATCAATAGCTTGCCTTTCAGGAGAGAGGCAAACGTCCCGTAGAATTTGGAAGGAGAATTCAGTGGAAAATCGTTTAAAGAAAGAAATTATAAAAATGAAGGACTGGTTGATAGAGATTCGGAGAATCATTCATATGCACCCTGAGCTTGGATTCGAAGAGGTTGAGACCTCCAAATTTATTTCCAAATGGCTTGAGAGATTTGGAATCGAAGTGAAGAGTGGATATGCGAAGACAGGTGTCATTGGGCTTCTTCAAGGAGGAGAATCGGGGAGAACCGTTGCCATCCGGGCTGATATGGATGCCCTTCCCCTTGAGGAGGCAAATCCAGTCCCTTATGTGTCAAAGGTGAAGGGGAAAATGCATGCTTGTGGTCATGATGCCCATGTCGCGATCCTTTTGGGTGTGGCTAAATTCTTTTCTTCCGTTAAAGATCAGATCAGGGGAAACATTAAATGGATCTTTCAACCCGCAGAAGAAGGGGGCGGTGGCGGGAAAGTGATGGTGGAGGAAGGGGTATTAGAGAATCCAAAGGTGGATGCAATCTTTGGGGCACATGTCTTTCCTTTCCTTCCGGTTGGAAAAGTGGGAGTTTATGAGCGAGAAGGATTGGCTGCGACGGATCGTTTTACCATCAAACTGATTGGAAAGGGTGGACATGCTGCTTCCCCTCATATGGCCAGAGATCCGATTCTCGCTGCAGGCCATCTCATCACACAGATCCATTCCATTGTCAGTCGAAACATCAATCCATTGGAGAGTGGGGTGATCACCATCGGTAAAGTCATCGGAGGAACGGCATTTAATATCATTCCGGATGAGGTCGAATTGCTTGGAACGGTTCGATCTCTCACTCCCCAGGTGAGGGAAGAATTAAAAAGCAAACTTGAACAAGTCACCCAGGGGGTTGCCCGCTCCTTTGGGATGCATGATCAATTCCATTTCGAAGATGGATATCCGGTTTTGATCAACGACTTGGAAATGACCCGACTGGTCATTTCAGCCTGTTCCACAGGGATAGGGAAG
>JACAEV010000098.1 GCA_013388645.1 Syntrophaceae bacterium
AATCTAAATAGAATTTCAATTGATAATAGTCTTATTCATATTGACATCCGTTTACCTTCTTAGTATTTTTAAACCACCTCAAAACAAAGCCTTATAAATCAATTGGCTATAGATAGGAATGTTTCTCCTATTTCACGAGTCGAACAACCATCTGGAGTCGGAGGTTTGAGATGAAGAAGATCATACTTATAGTCGTCGTCCTCTTTGTAATCATTGCAGGTGGAATCGTGTTCTACTTACGGAGCTTCCTGCCGACCTATGAGGGTAAGTTTTCTGCACCTGGGCTAAAGAGCATAGTCACAATAGAACGAAATCGCTTTGCCGTACCCACGATCACTGCATCGAATATGGAAGACCTGTTTTTTGCCTGGGGTTATGTGAATGCACAGGACCGCTTGTTTCAGATGGAATTCACCCGGCGCGTCGCCCAGGGACGCATCTCCGAATTTGCGGGAGAGGGTGCCCTCATCAAGGATATCTTCTTAAGGGCCGTTGGCTTTTACCGTAGAGCATTGGATTACGCTGCCCATATGGAACCGGAATTCCGTTTACTCTATCAACGCTTCACAGAAGGGGTAAACTATTATTTAGAAACGAAAGGCCCTAATCTCTACATGAAAGTTCTGGGCATGAAGAAGGAGAAATGGGATATTGCCGACGTTGTAGCGATAGGGGTTATGCTTAATTGGGGCTTGACCTACAACCTGAAGCATGAACTTCTCTACCAACGCATCATTAAGAAAATTGGGAAGGAGAGGGCAACGAAGCTACTGAACTTACTGCCTGCAGACGAACCAACCATCGTGGATGACCGCATCGCATCTATCTCGAACGAGGAAAGCCTCGCGAAGACGGTTGCAGTGCTTGATTGGCTCATGGGTTGTCGCTCAGCCTCCAATAGCTGGGCGATCGGACCTTCAAAAACTACACATGGAGGAACAATCCTCTGTAGCGACATGCAGGTGCACCAGTCGAAGATGCCTAACGATTTCTATCTTCTTCGCTTGAGAGCGGGGGAGTTCGAAGCAACAGGTGCACAGGTGGCGGGTTTGCCCTTTATCGCCTCAGGATACAATCGGCACATCGCTTGGGGCTTAACCAATCAGGGCGCTGACTTAGTTGACCTATTTATGGAAAAAATCAACTGGGAGAATAAGACATATCGGTACCGTGGAGAAGACTTTCCACTGGAGTCCAGGGATGAAGTATTTACCGTCAAGGGGAAAAACCCGGTTAAAAAGAAGTTCTATTATGCAGGAGGCAAGCCAATTCTCAACGAGGTCTTTTCTGATTTAGGTTTTGATGTGAGCTTGGATTGGGCTGGCTTTGATGCCATCGACATCCAAGGCTTCCTCCGCATCAACAGGGCTCGTACTTGGGAAGATTTTGAACAGGCAGCTCGTAGCATTAGGGTAGCCCCTCAAAATTGTGCCTATGCCGATGACAGCGGCAACATCGCTTATCGAGTGATCGGCTCACTCCCATTGCGCCATAGAGGAACTGGAAACCTGATTCAGGATGGCGAAAAAGTAAGACGCAACTGGAACGGCAACATCCCCGATGACGAATACCCTTCTTTAAAAAATCCTGCGCGAAGCTTTATCGTCACTGCTAATAACAAGAACATGCGGACCTATCCCTACGAGATGAATGGTACCTACTCTCCGAGTTATCGCTATGAGAACATCGCTCGTATGATCCGCGATAAAAAGGGGTTGGATATCGAATATATGAAAAAAGTTCAAACCGATACATTCACTGTGCTGGCCGACAAGATTCGACAAATTATCAAAAAATACGTGAAAACGGATGGATCCGACCCCCAGATGCAGAAGGCACTTGACCTTCTGACAAAATGGGATGGAGACATCCAAAAAGATGCTGCAGCACCTTCGATCTACAATACCTTTTATGTGCGATTTGCCTTTTTGACCTTGGCTGATGAATTGGGGGATGACTTGGCAGTTGAGTATATCGGTGAACGTTACATTAGCATGGATCGTTTTTTCGAGATGGTGGACCACGAAAGCGAATTTTTCGACAATGTGCTTACTCCGGAAACTGAGACCATATCGGATATAGCCACGCTTGCATTTAAGGAAACATTATCTTTGCTTGAACGTTACACTGGAAGCAATGATCCGGAATCATGGAAGTGGGGAAAACTTCACATCATCAAATTTGATCATGTATTGGGAAAATCAGCTCTCTTCCGCTACTTAGTGAATAATGGCCCCTTTCCCTTTGAGGGGGATGGCGAGACGAACAATAGGGCGCGTTTTAACGAAGTAGTACCCCCGTTTGTCACAGACCTGGCGTCAGCGCCCCGAATCATCGTGAAGTTTGAGCCGAAACCAAAGGCTTATATGATGCTCATCACCGGAGAAAACGAGTTTTTCATGAGCAAACATAATGCTGACATGACCCGCGCCTGGCTTCGGAAAGAATATTTCTGCATGGAAGAAGAGCCTTACGTCTACTCCTTAGTGATGGAGCCTGCCAAGCAGGTGACGAAATAAACATTGATAAATCATTACATCTTTGATCAAGCGTCGCTGAAGACCACCATATAGGGGAGGTGCCACTCGATAGATATCACATATGTTTCTCTCTTTATTAAAATGGAAATTTGGTGAGGTGACCAGGCAATACAAAAAAGACCCCAGTCAAGAAACCTGGGGTCTTTTTTTCTTTTAGCTTAATGAAATTCTGATTAACTCACGACAACCACATTGGTTGCCTGTGGGCCCTTCGGACCATCGGAAACTTCGAACTCTACCTCATCGCCTTCATAGAGGGATTTAAATCCATCTCTCTTAATAGCTGAGAAGTGAACGAAGACATCATTCCCATTGTCTCGGGAAATGAACCCGTAGCCTTTCTTCTCATTAAACCATTTCACACGACCTTTGGCCACTACAACTCACCTCCTTCCTTCTTTTAAACTTAAGTAAGTTGTAATAGCCTTTGGTCCTAAAAAAAGGTCGTAAAAGTTTAAGAAGCACTTTTACGACCTTTTGTGATCCAAACAAATACTTCTTACAACCTACAAAATTTATTATGGCATATTATTTTTTAAATGTCAAATAATTTTTAAGTGATATCTTTATGATAACTTTGTAGGGAGCGGACACTGCCTTTTCCCTTCCGGTAGGCAGCAATGCCTTTGGCAGCAGCAATGGCCGCAGCCAATGTTGTAATGTAGGGGATCTTATATTTGATAGCCGCTTTACGGATATAGGAGTCGTCATAGACACTCAGTTTACCACTCGGTGTATTGACGACCAGTTGGATCTCCTTGTTCTTGATCCCGTCCACAATATTGGGACGGCCCTCGTGCATCTTGAGAATGTGTTCGGATTCGATGCCATGCTCTGCCAAGAATTTATGAGTGCCATTGGTGGCCTTGATTTTAAAACCCAGACGATTAAATTCTTTGGCTACTTCAAGGACAGCCGGTCTTTCTCTTTTTGAAACCGTAATGAGAACCGTTCCTTCAGTAGGAAGAAGTTGCTGAGCAGCCTCCTCCGCTTTGAAAAAAGCAAGGCCGAAGGAGCCAGCCATCCCTAATACCTCTCCAGTGGACCGCATCTCAGGCCCAAGAAGTGGATCCACTTCAGGGAACATATTAAAAGGGAAAACGGCTTCCTTGACCCCATAGTGTCTGAAGGATTTGGGCTGGAGGTTCAGGGAACTTAGCTTTTTACCGAGCATGATCTGGGTGGCTAAGCGTGCCATGGGGATATTACAAACTTTTGATACCAGGGGTACGGTTCGAGACGCACGGGGGTTTGCTTCTAAGACATAAACCCGATCGTTAGCAATAGCATATTGAATATTCATCAAACCGACCACATTGAGTTCAATGGCAATCTTTTTGGTATATTCGTAGATCGTATCCAAATGCTTTTGGGGGAGGCTGATGGGTGGGATGACACAGGCAGAGTCTCCGGAATGGATTCCAGCCAGTTCTATATGTTCCATCACCGCCGGCACATAGGCATCGGTTCCATCAGAGATTGCATCTGCCTCGGTCTCAATAGCATTTTCCAAGAATTTGTCGATCAAGATAGGTCGTTCCGGAGTCACCCCAACCGCAGCCGCCACATATTGTTCGAGCATTTCCTCATCGTGGACGACCTCCATGCCACGGCCTCCAAGGACGTAGGAGGGTCTGACCATGAGAGGGTAACCAATTCTTTCCGCAACGTGTAGGGCTTCGTCCAGGTTGCTGGCCATTCCGGATTCAGGCATGGGAATGCCAAGCTTCGCCATCATCTTGCGGAAGCGGTCACGGTCCTCTGCCAGATCAATCGTCTCGGGTGACGTCCCGAGGATTTTCACCCCTGCTTGCGCCAGGTCATTCGCAATATTGAGTGGGGTCTGACCTCCAAACTGAACAATGACCCCTTCGGGTTTTTCTTTTTCATAGATACTCAGAACATCTTCTACGGTAAGAGGTTCAAAATAGAGTTTATCCGAAGTGTCATAATCGGTTGAGACCGTCTCGGGATTGCAGTTTACCATAATGGATTCATATCCCTCATCCCGCAGAGCAAAGGCGGCATGGACACAGCAATAATCAAATTCGATCCCCTGTCCAATACGGTTTGGCCCTCCTCCTAAGACCATGATCTTTTTCTTTCTGCTGACCTTCACCTGGTCAGGTGCATTATAGGTCGAGAAGTAATATGCAGCGTTTTTGACACCACTCACTGGCACAGGTTCCCAGGCTTCCACCCCACCAAGGGAGATGCGCCTTCCTCTTATTTCTTTTTCAGAAATGCCAAGGATCTGAGAGAGGTATCGATCAGAAAAACCGTCTTTTTTGGCTTTTATCAATAGGTCATCGGGTAGAATTCGGCTCTTATACTTCAGTATTTTTTCCTCAAGGTCTACCAGTTCCTTCATCTGCTCGATGAACCAGGGTTTGATAAAAGTTTTTTTATTAAGGTCTTGCACGCTTGCTCCTTTTCGAAGCGCTTCGTACATGATAAATTGGCGTTCACTCGAAGGCTCGGTTAAAAGATCCATGAGTTCATTAAGAGGCTTTTGATGAAAGTCCTTGGCAAAGCCAAGTCCGTAACGTCCAATTTCAAGGGACCGGATGGCCTTCTGAAAGGCTTCTTTATAATTTTTGCCTATGCTCATGACCTCGCCGACCGCACGCATCTGGGTGCCAAGTTTATCCTGGGCATTTTTGAATTTTTCAAAGGCCCATCTTGAAAACTTAACTACCACATATTCTCCGGATGGAGTATATTTCTCCAGTGTTCCCTCCCTCCAATAGGGGATTTCATCCAATGTCATACCAGCCGCCAACTTTGAGGAAATCAGGGCAATCGGGAAACCAGTCGCTTTCGATGCGAGGGCAGAAGACCGTGACGTTCTTGGATTGATCTCAATCACCACCACCCGGCCAGTCTCAGGATCATGAGCAAATTGGATATTGGTTCCACCGATCACCTGAATGGCTTCCACAATATCATAAGAATATTTTTGAAGCTGTCTTTGTAATTCAGGAGAGATGGTAAGCATCGGAGCCGTGCAATACGAGTCTCCGGTATGGACCCCCATAGCATCGACATTTTCAATAAAACAAACCGTAATCATCTGGTTTTTAGAATCGCGAACCACTTCAAGCTCTAATTCCTCCCATCCGAGTACGGATTCCTCAACGAGGATCTGGCCGACCAAACTGGCAGATATCCCACGGCTGGCAACGATGCGTAATTCCTCTATGTTATAAACCAAACCACCTCCAGTCCCACCTAATGTATAAGCCGGCCGAATGACGACCGGGTATCCCAGCTCAGCGGCAATCTCTTCAGCTTCTTCAACGCTCAGAGCGATTTTGCTTTTTGGCATTTCAATGCCGAGATGTTTCATCGTTTCCTTGAAAGCCAATCGATCCTCTCCTCGTTCAATGGCATCGATATCGACCCCAATAATTTTTACACCGTATTGTTCCAAGATGCCCGCTCGAGCCAATTCGGAGGAAAGGTTCAGTCCTGTTTGACCTCCGAGATTGGGGAGGATGGCGTCCGGCCTTTCCTTTTCAATAATTTCCTTCATCCTTTGAAGGTTGAGCGGTTCAATATAGGTGACATCTGCCATCCCTGGATCGGTCATGATCGTTGCGGGGTTGGAATTGACCAGGATGATTTCATATCCAAGTTCGCGAAGGGCTTTGCACGCCTGAGTGCCGGAGTAATCAAATTCACAAGCCTGGCCGATGACGATTGGTCCTGATCCGATGATCATCACTTTCCTTACGTCACTTCTTTTTGGCATTTCAAGGTCTCCCCTAAATGATTTTTATTAAGATTTCTATGGTCATTTCAATCAGACCGATGGAAGTATAGTTTGGCTAAAGAAGAGTGTCAAGCTCAAAGAGGCCCAATTTCATCGATGAACGTAGGATGTAAAGCGCGGAATTCGAAAGACAAAGAACTTCGATTCGAAATCCCCGTATGCGGCAGATGAAATCTAAAATCTTAAATCTTAAGGCAACCTCTAATCATTCCTAATTCGTCACTCCGGCCCCGTATCAAGTACGGGGTAAACTCCGGCGAGAGTCCAGTCATTTCAAAAGTTTATGAATTCCTGCTTCCGCAGGAATGACATTTTTAGAGGTTGCCTTAGATCTTAAATTATGCTTAATAGCAGGTATGTTTAAGTGTTTCTTTGATATTTTCTATTTCAAAAGTTACAGCATGAAGACGGGAGGCATCTCTGCCCGCCCAGGAAAATTGCCCTGGATTGACGGAAAGGGTTTCTCCAATCTGATCCATGAATGCTCCGGATAACTCTGGAGCCTCATGAATATGGCCATGAAGGGTTAAAAGAGGCTGGTTCTTCTCAATGAAGGTTTTGATGGATCGGCTTCCTGCTGATTTTCCACCTTGGATGAGGTCCAGACGAGTTCCAAAAGGGGGGGAATGCATGATATAGACCGTTTTTTTTGGAATGAGAGGTTTTGGGAAGCGGTCTAAATCTTCCTCAATCGTGCCTTGCCCTCTGAGATAGAGATAAGGATCAATTGGGGTCAGTTGGTCCAATTGATCAGAGGACCGAATATAGGATGGATTCTTTTGGGGAGGCCAAGGGGATTCTCGATCGTCCATCTTCTCATAATCTTTTGGTCGAAACGGTGTCGGAGGGACAAAAGGATATCCGATGAATTCATATCCATTTTCGAGACGGATACTTCTCTGGTTCAGATCGACGATTCCCTTTGCCGGTTCCTTAAAAAGATAGGGATAACCTAAATCCCAGTTTCCAGAGATGAGGAATATTTGTTGTACGGAAGTAGTCCCTAACATCCTATTATAGAAAGGCAAAAGAAACTGGGCGATAAAGGTTTTTTGATTTGGAACCATATCTTCATAGCGTTTGGTAGGAGGGAAAGAGGGAAGAAGATCACCACCGATCATGACAATTTCTATAGAATTAGACATGACCAGCGAGAGGAGCTCTTGACAAAGGTGAATTTCACCGTGGAGATCTGAGGTGTAAAGGACTTTCATTCTATCTATTCCTCAAATTCCTCCGAAAGGGTCCATTTATCTTTCATTCTCAATAACTTAAAAGTTACCTTACAAAAGGAACATAGGACCAAGTCTCCTGACTTCTCGTTTCCATCCAAAGGGATATCGGCCTCACAGATCGGACATTCCAATTCAGTTGCCATGAATTGCCTCCTCGAGGTGTAATAATGATTTGAATAGGTAAAATCTTAGAAAAAATCAAGTTATTTTTTTCTTGCATCCGAGCCCCAAATTATATAAGAATGATTTAAGGTCATGTGAATCAGTTTAGAATTAAGAGTTCGTCGTTCGGAGTCTGAAGAAAAAAATTAACTCCGAACTCGGAGTCAGGAGATGTTCGGTTTGGGTTTACCGGAAATATTGGTGATTCTTGTTATTCTCTTTCTTCTGTTCGGGGCGAAAAGGCTTCCCGAGATCGGCGAAGGTCTTGGGAAGACCATGAAGGAGATACGGAAAATTCGAGGCGAGAAAAAGTCAGAGAAAGAAAAAGTCAAAGAGGTTCAAAAGGGAGATTTGATTTCGGATTTGAAGAAAGAGGTGGAAGAGATTCCAGGGCTGAAGGAAGCCAAGGAGATCAAAGAGACCGCCGCTAAAGTTAATCGCATTACAAAATTTCTAAAATAAATTTTTCCCTTTCTATCCGTCCCTTATCCTATAGGTTCCTAATCAATCCCTGTCATTCGGGGATGTGATAAGCCCTCTTAGCGAGTCGGTAGGCCATGTCCAGAATCATCTCATGGGCGTCTCCAAGATCCACGATACCCCGAACGACAAGCCCAGCAATCCAGTCGGCACTCACACGGCGCCAGAGATCGTGGCGTGCAGGAATGGAGGGAAACGCCCGGGTATCATCATTGAATCCCGCTGTGTTATGGAGTCCCGCTGTTTCCATCACTCGGTCAAAATACCGCCTCATGCCATTGATGCTGTCGTGGAACCACCAAGGCGGACCGAGGATAACGGCAGGGTAATGACCGGCCAAGGGAGCCAGCTCACGTGAATAGGTCGATTCGTCTAAGCTAAAAAGGATCAACCTGAATCGAGAGTCGACCCCATACTTATTCAAAAGAGGTCGAAGGTTTTGAGTGAACTCGCTTTGACTGGGAATGTCTGCTCCCATGTTTGGGCCAAAGCGGTCATAGAGGAGAGAATTATGGTCACGGATCGAACCCACATGGAGCTGCATGACCAATCCATCGTCAATGCTCATTCGAGCGAATTCCATGATCATGTGGGCATTGAAACGCTTTGTATCTTCAAGATTTGCTTTTCCATGGAGTGCCTGCTGGAAGATCGCTTCTGCCTCCGATGAACTTAACTGTAGGGTGTAAGCCGTCTCTGAGGCATGGTCGGTCGCCACCGCGCCCATGGATTTGAAGAAGGCCCTCCGTTCTTCGAGGGCATGAATAAATGTTTGGTAGGAAGTAATGGTGATCCCGCTCAATTGACTCAGAGCATTGATGTGATGACTCCAATCGAAAGCTAATAAATTGACCACCGCGTCTGGTCGGAAGGTGGGCCGAATGTTTCCATCCCATCCAGACTTTTTGATCACCAGGTGGTGGATGAGCGGGTCGGTCGCTGCATCGGTTGTGCACATGATTTCGATGTTAAAGCGTTTAAACAGGGCACGGGGCCGAAATTCGGGTAATTTTAATTTTGCCTCAATCTGATCAAAAATGGATTGGGCGTTTCGTCCGTTCAATTTCTCCTCGATGCCGAATACACTGTTTAATTCATCAGCTAACCAGACGCCTGTAGGCGTGCCGCGGAAGAGGTAGAAGTGATCGGCAAAGATTTGCCAGACCTTACGGTGATCCCTCTCAACCGAACCACCATCTCTCCTCGGGATCCCAAGATTTTCAAGCGGAATACCTTGGGAATAGAGCATTCGGGAAATGTAATGATCGGGAATGATTAGAAGATCAGCGGGTGTACCGAAAGAGCCATTTTCGTCAGCGAACAATCGTGGATCCACATGTCCGTGGGGACTAATAATAGGGAGATGGACAACGGAGTTGTATAATTCCATCGCAATCTGTCGCTGCGCTGGGTCAGGATCGAAGTACCGGTCTTCCGGAAGATTCCATTTTTCAGATTTCTTCATCTTTGACTATTCCTCATTTCTTCCACAAAATTCTTTGCTCAAGATAATATATGTTTAAAAGAGAAGTTACTCGGAGAGAGGAACCCGAGTCTTACCCTTCACTTCGTGATTAACCACAGAACTAGGCCATCTTCCCATCAAAATGTCTGAGACATTTTTTGCAGTCCTTCGCTTTAATTCACTGATCGACTCTTCCGAATAGAATCCCACATGGGGAGAAAGGATGACGTTATCCATCTTAAGTAAAGGGTTTTCAGGATCGGGAGGTTCCTTTTCCAGTACATCCAACCCAGCCCCCGAGATACGTCCTTCTCTCAATGCTTCAATTAAAGCAGTTTCATCGATGATCGGACCTCGGGAAGTATTAATGATGAGTGGTCTCTTTTCCATTTTTTGCAATTCTTTTCGCCCAATGAGATGGCGCGTCGATTCGTTTAGCGGACAGTGGATGGAGATGAAGTCCGATTTTTTTAAGACGGTATCAAAATCTGTTAATTCAACCTTCCCTTCCACCTTTTGAAGATAAGGATCGAAGGCGATCACTTCCACACCAAAACCAGAAATTTTTTTTGCCACTTCCAGACCAATTTTTCCACATCCGATGAGACCTAAGGTTTTTCCCTTGGTTCGATAGATCGGTGTTCCCAGGTGGAAATCCCATCGACCTGATTTCACTTTTTGATTGAAAAAAGCTGTTTTTCTTATTAAGGTCAGGAGCATTGCAATGGTTTGGTTAGCTACCTCATCCATACAATAGTCGGGTACATTGGCCACCACGATTCCTAAATCCGTAGCAGCCTTAAGATCGACGGAGTCCACCCCAACTCCATAACGGGAGATCACTTTACAGCGCGGAAGATTTTCAAGGACCTTTCGAGTCAAGAGCGCATATTGATTTAAAAGCCCATCGGCCTCTCTGGATACCCGTATCAGATCCTTCTCCTCCTGAACCTGGGCCAAGATCAAGTGGACTCCGATTCGATCTAACTCTTCTTGTTCTTCTTGGATGGACCCATGGTCGCAGTCGGTGATGACAACCTGAAAATGGTGCTGTTTCATTTGACTTCCTCCGATTTTTAGGGGATCAATATCACTTTGGCAGCTTGTAGGCTTTCTAAGAGATGAAAAGCCTCTTCCCATTTTTCAAGAGGGAGTTTGTGAGTGATAAACTTTTGGGCTGGCAGAAGGCCCTTTGAAATGAGACTGATGGCCTTTTCCCATGCGGTCCAACTGCTGGAAAAGCAAAAATCGTATCGGAGAGCTTTAAAAATTCCACGATCGTATGGAATCGGGATTTCGTCTCTCCCTGAAATTCCTATCGCGCAAACCCTTCCCAATCTCCGGACCATGTCAAAAGCTTGATAAATGGCTTTTGACCCTCCTGAGGTCTCAATGAGGAGATCGACGCCAAGGCCATCGGTCATCTCAAGGACCTTTCTGACAGGGTCTTCCTGATCGACATTGATCGTGAAGTCTGCTCCCAGTTCTCTTGCTTTTTCGAAGCGCACTCCTTCATCCGAGCTTCTTCCCGTTATCCCCACCAGTTTCACTCCAGCGGTTTTAGCAATGGCAAGAGAAATGAGACCGATGGGACCTGGTCCAGTGATGATGACAGATTCTCCTGCTTGGAGGTGAGATCGTTCAAGAATAGAGGTCACACAGATCGCCGTAGGTTCAATCACTGCGCCTACTTCAAAGGGCACATTTTCTGGGAGGCGGTGGAGAAGTCGGGCAGGTCCAGCAACATATTGTGTGTAGGCTCCATTTATCCCGATCCCAATCGCTCTTTTCTGTTCACAGACTTGAGGAAATCCACTCTGACAGATATAGCAGACTCCGCAGGAGCCTGTTCGCGTCTCGCTGACGACACGATCTCCGACGTTCCAACCTTTTACTTCTTTACCCACCTCTGAAATCACTCCAGAAAATTCATGTCCCAGGATCATGGGCGGCCAATAAGGGTGAGCATCGTGGTAGATGTGGAGATCGCTTCCGCAGACGGAAACAGCCTTCACTTCGATGAGAACCTCATCTTCTTTGATTTTTGGCTTAGGGACCTCACGAATCTCAATTAGACCTTTTCCTTTTCCATATTTTACGACGGCTTTCATTGAACCTCCTCAAGATTTAAATTGATTACAGTTTTTTTGAACAACCGGTAATATCTCGCCTCCTCGCTGAAGTACAGCTACCTTTGAATCCCCTCCAGATAGCGAGAAAGCAATCTCCAACGCCTCTTGCGGGTCCTCTGCATGAATCAATCCAAGCTGCTCTTTCTGCTCTTTCGATATCCCCCCGGAAACCATGATACCCTTTGCTCGTTCTTTAATCACCCGGCCGACATGAACGAGATGGGCTGCGGCTGTCAATTTCTTGATGATTCCCTTTTTGACCATCTGGTTAGCATCTTCAAATGTTTGATATCCAAATTCAAGAACTTCCGGATGGCTCGGAGAGATTCCTTCCGGGCAGGGAGAGACCAAGATCACCACCCCTCCCTGTTTGATGGCTAATTCCGAAGCATAGATCCCTTTGGATGCAAGCCAGAGTTCGGAGTCGTAAGGATGAGAATCTACAATGACGATATCTGCATCCTGTGGCATGGAAGATTGATAAATTTCGAGAGATTTTTTTCCCCCTTTTCGGTAAGCTTGAAAAGGGTCGCCTGCGACCACCTCGACCAATCTCCCCGCTCCATCCTGTATGGTGTTAATGATCCATCTCAACCCCACCTTCTCGGCAACCCTTTCGATCTCTTCTTTAACAGGGTTTTCGATCTTTCCTAAGATCTCCCGTCCTGTAAATTGAGCACCAAGCCAATGGGTCTTGCCTGTGGTCTCTTCACCGCAGATTCCAGGTTGGATGATATTTCCCCCTCCACTAAATCCAGTGACTCGATGAGGGACGATCTGGCCGATCCCAATAATGAAATCAACTTCTGCCACCATTCGGTTAACAAGAATAGGTGTTCCTCTCTCCGTCTCCCCAAGATTTATTAGCTGAGAAAGATTTGACCATTGGTGATTGAGGATGGGGTATTGCTTCGGAAGCTCCGATCCAAATTTCAAGACCATTTCCTTATCGGTCATTGGGCGATGAGTTCCAAGAGCAACCATAATTTTAATTCCTGGTTTTTTAATTCCTGAGTCATCCAATTCTTTCATCAATCGAGGAAGAATTTTTTGAACAGGAGTGGTGCGGGTATAGTCATCCACGACAATGAGGACATTCTTACATCCCTTTAGGATTTGAGTTAGAGGGTTAGAGCCGATAGGTTTTAAGAAAGCCCTTTCGATAATCTCCTCTTCCGCCTCGTCAATCTTCAAAACAGAAGGAGAGAAGATCCCGAGGAGATTTCTCTCTGAAATATCGACTGAAGGGACTTGGGGATATGGGAAAGAGATACGCATAACTAACCCTATTTTAAATATTTAGGTTTAGGTTAAGGTTAAGATTCCCTCTAACTAAACCTCAAGCTGAACATTGACCTTAACCTCTTGCTTCACGGATCGCATTAAGAAAGGCACGGGTGTTTTCTGTGATGACATGAAATTTTTTATCCTTGATCGCCTTCTTATCCACCAGCTCGCCTCCCACTCCGAGAGCTGAGACCCCGGCTTTGATAAAGGCTCCTGCATTCTGGAGGTTCACTCCACCAGTGGGGACAAGAAGAATTTGGGGTAGAGGCCCCCGAATAGCCTTAATATATTCAGGGCCTCCTAATTGAGCGGCAGGAAAAACCTTTACCATATCTGCACCTGCATTCCATGCAGTCAGGATTTCTGTAGGGGTCATCGCTCCCGGGATGACCACAGCGCTATAGCGATGGGCAAGGTGGATGAGGTCAAGGTTAAGGGTGGGGCTAACAATGAACTGGGCTCCAGCCAATAGCGATGCTCTGCCGGTTTCAGGGTCTAAGACTGTCCCCGCACCCAGGATAATCTCGTCTTTATATTTTTGTGCCAGCTCTTTGATCACATCTATTGCCCCCTGGACGCTCATCGTAATCTCGATAAAACTAACACCGCCCTCTTTGACGGCATCAGCCACATCCATCGCCTCCCGGGCGGAGGTCACGCGGATGACCGGGATCAATCCTTCGGATATCATCCGATTAAGCACTTCTCGCTTTTCCATAGAAATCTCCTTATTTTTTAAGTGATGGAGTGTTGCGGTTCCGCTGTGCTGCAGTGCTGCGGTTCTGTTGTTTTTTGAACTGCAACACTGCAAAACGGCAACACCGAAGGACAACTCTTCACCTCGAAATTCTCAGTCCTGCTCCCTTCAGCTGGTTCTCCACTTCCTCCAAAGTGCTCCAGTTAAAATCGCCTGGCAACGTATGCTTTAATGCGGCAAAGGCATTTCCATATTGGACTCCTTTTTCTATATCCCTTAATTTAAGCCAGCCGTAGAGGAGTCCTGCCGTGAATGCATCACCCGCACCGATTCTGTCCACAATCTCTACTTCATACTTCTTATCCCTGTAAATCTTTCCATCCTGATAGGCAATAGCTGTCCAATTGTTCCTCCAGACAGAGAGGTCTTCCCTTAAGGTAATGGCGACGACTTTAAATTTGAAGGTACGAGCGAGTTTCTCTGCCACGGCCTCATAATCTTTTTCTTTGATTCCAAATATAACGTTCGTATCTTCCTCAGTAGTGATGAGAACGTCAACCATTTCCATCATTGGCTCTTGGATTTTCTTTGCTTCAAGGGGTGTCCAGAGTTTTTTTCGATAATTGAGATCATAGGAGACCGTGCATCCGGCCTTCTTTGCGGCCTTCAATGCTTCGACCGTCGCCTCAGAAGCGGAACCACTCAGGGCAGGAGTGATGCCGCTCACATGAAAATGTTTTGGTCCGGTAAAGATCTTAGCCCAGTCCACCTCTCCAGGCTGGATCATGCTGATGGCAGAATAGGCTCGATCGTAGAGAACACTTGAAGCACGTGGGGAGGAGCCAAATTCAACAAAGTAAAGTCCAGCCCTTCCTTTATCAGACCAGACCACATGGGAGCAGTCGACCCCGGCCTCTTGAACACGGTTTCGGATCAGGTATCCCAGACCATTCTTCGGCAGTTTGGAAACCCAGGTGCTTTTCATGCCAAGTCGGGACAAGCCGACAGCCACATTCAATTCAGCTCCTCCCACATAGAGATCAAAACTCCGGGCTTGTTCCAGTCTTTGAAAATTGGGTGGAGAGAGCCGGAGCATTGCCTCTCCAAAGGTCACCACATCATACATAACGATCCTCGCTTTCTGAATGGATTATCTTTTGAATTCTATCCGTTTCCCTTCCTCTGCAGAGACATACGCCGCATAAATGGCCTCAACAACATCCCTGGCCAAATCCATTCCGGAAACGGGCTCCTTATTGAATTGAATTGCATCGATGAAATCTTCTAATTCCTGGGGGTAGCCTCTTACCCAATCTTCATCAGGACTTGGGAAGTTCCATCCTGCTTTCGTCTCAAGTTTTTCTGCGATGTACTCATCTCCGAAGATATGAGGCTCCGGAGCATAGACTTCCAGGGCATTGTGAGGATTGATATTCACATTGACCACCGCATTCGAGAGATAGACATTCAGAGTATTTCTAACCCCCCCTAACACAGCATCAGAGGAGAAAACAGTTGCCTTTGAATTGTCTTCAAAGTTAATGATCATCACTCCCCAATCCTCCACATCTTCCCATTCGGAGACGATGTATTTCTTTTTTTCTTTAACAAAAGAAGCAATCTTTGTATGTTGCCCGACCTCTGCCATTACCGATTTAGCACGAATTGGCTTTCCGTATTTCAGAATCCCTTCGTAGTGTTTCAGATGGAGGACACCACCTACAGGGTGGGCTCCTAATCGCATCAAGGCCCCCCCTCCGGAGGTCTTCCACCTCCTTGAATACTTCGCATGGGAGCCTGAATGGCTTTCCTCAGCACGGATGTCCAGAATCGTCCCTCCGCTCACTTTGATCAAGTTCTTCAGCTTCGTAAAGGGAGGGGCATAGATCCAATTCTCGGCGTACATGAATTTGACCTTGTTCTTTTCCACCGCTTTGGCCACCCGGTCGCATCCTTTCATCGCTTCCCGGAGCATGAATTTTTTTTTCACCTCAAATCCAACCTGTTCTTCTTTTTTGTCTTTTCCGAAGTAACCGGTCAGGGGTTTTTCGCAGATGATATGCTTGCGAGCCTCTGCAGTCTCAATAGCAAACGTTTCATGTAAATCCGTTGGGACACAGAGGTCGATGACATCAATGTCTTTTCGTTCCAGGAGCCGTCGATGGTCATCATAATAATAGTCAGGAATGTTAAATTTTTTTGCAAAAGCTTCAGCATGCTCTTTTGTCTTTGAAGCAACAGCCACCACATCCACCCTGGCACCTCTGAGCTTGACCAGACTATTCATGTGAAGAAGGGCAGCAAACTGCGTCCCGATGATTCCAAGCCTTACCTTTTCCATATCTAATTTACTCCTTTCATATCTCCATACCTCACCACAGTCTTAATGTCTCACCCCAACTATTTAAACGCAATCACATGATAGACCTGGACAGTACTTTCATTATAAAGTTCCTTGATCTTGGGGAATAGAGCCTTATGGTCTGGCGAGTTTCTCCAGGCTGCGGCCGACTCAAGCGATTGGAATCGGATCGCCATCTGGTAGGCAGCCTCCTTTTCATGTTCTTTAAGGAGGGTGACCGAGATAAAACCGGGTTGTTTTGACATAGCCATGCTATATTCATTTTTAAAGAGATTTTCAAAATCCTTCTCTTTTCCGGGAATGACGTGAAATGTCACATGCCTTTCGATCATGATTAAAAACCCTCCTTTAGTCGCAAAGAACATAGGGTGTAGAGCATAGTGTAAAGTTCATAATTCATAACTCCATACGGAACGCAGATCTGCGTTCCCTACAAACAAACCAAACCCGAAAATAACATCATTCCTTTACCAAGATCGCAGGCCGTTTGAAAGAAGTTCCCTCCACCTTCATTGAAAGGGTAGGGTAGAGAATCGGATAAGTGATCAACTCCGGTCCCTTTGAAGTTGCAAGAATTGTATCTTCTGATTTGGTCCCGGTGATCGAAGGATTCCAGGTAAAGCCCTGGTTCTCTTGAATGACATCAGAGGTTTTAAAATGAACTCTGTAATCTCTACCCGTATAGCCAATCGAGCCGCCCTGGTGGTGGAGTTTCCACTCCTCTGGATATCCTTTTTCTTGATAGGCATCAATCCCTTTTTGAAGAATTTCCTTGGCTGGAACTCCTGGCTTGGTATGGGCCATCATCGTACAATCGACAAAGACATTGGCTTCATACTTTTTTTTCAATTCACGAGGTAACCTCCCGAAGTGAATAAATCGAGTTAATGAGACGATGAGTCCCCATTTGCGGGCGTTGACAGAGACCATCAGGTATTTTTCAATTTTTCTTTCGGTGGGGATGGGGTGACGGAATTTAAAGACTCGGTCATCTGCTGCAGCCATCAACGTAATAGGATCGATTCGATCTTTCCAGATTTCTTTGCAGAGTCTTGCCACGACCCCTGATTCTTTCTCCCCCTGCTTCGTCTTCATCACCGTTTTTTCCAATGCAGACGAAACCCTCTCTCCCAGCCACCGATATCTTTCAACTTCATCTGGTGTCAGAGAATATCGGAGCCTAGCCACATCTTCGGCCAGCATCTGGGCATTTGGAAAGGGAACGTCACTTCCCAAGAGACCTTCTCCAATCAGTTCTTTTACAATAGAGACTTCTTGATCCTCATACCAGGGAAAAGTCTTAACGATAAAACCTTGCCTTTGAAGACCTTCCTCATGAACCATGCGTGGGGCTTCGATGTTATTTGAAATGACAAATTTTGAATTCTCCGTAATGAAAAGGGTGGTAGCCCCAACCTCTGTTGTAATTCCTACCAGATTAAGGCCACCACAGGTCATCCATGAAAAGTTTGCCTGTCGCTTGAGAAGCAACCCTTTCAAGCTCTTTGATTTAAGAAACTCCCTAACCCTTCTTTCTTTTTCTTTGATTTCATCAGAGATTGACATTGTTTCTCCTTAATACACGTGGAACCATGGAATATTGGAATGGTCGGGTAGGGGAGGCTTTAGCCTTCCTTTAAAAAGGCGACTAAAGTCGCCCCTACCCATACCTGTGGTCTCTGCTTTTTCCAGTATTCCAATTTTCAAATATTCCAGTATTCCGTTCACAGGATACTACTGAGCCAACACCTCAGCCCATGTTGTTACCGTCCATTGGGTCTTGAACAGCTCGTCGACAGCGTCCTTGGCCTTCGCCCGGAAAGAATTGGCGTCCGGGATCACCACCTGCATGCCTTTTCGCTGGAGGTCCAACAGGATGGCCCCCTCACCTGTCTTGATCTTGTTGTTGGCCCACTCCTCCGCTTCTTTACCGGCTTTAACGATGAGATCCTGGTCCGCCTTTGGTAGCTTATCAAAGAAAGGCTTATGAATCAGAATCCCTGCGGTCTGGACAAGGTGATTGGTGATGATCAGATGTGTCTGGACCTCATTTAGCTTGAAGGACTGGATCTGTGGCAAGTCGCCCTCTGAGGCTTCGGCTTTTCCTGTCTTGAGTGAATTATATAGTTCTGGCAAAGGTACCCCAACCGGGTCGGCCCCGATTGCCTTCCACACCGCCATCCAACTGGGAATGGGCGGCAGCCGAAGCTTCAGCATGTAAGCATCCGCAGGTGTGTAGAGTGGTTTCTTCGCGGTCGTCTGTCGCAGTCCCCGGTAGATGGTCGCCAGGTACTTCAGGTCATTCTTTTCTAACTGGGCCCGCGCCCCTTGGCCGAGCTTACCATTCCAGGCGCGCATATAGTGATCGAAGTCCTTCATTACGTAGGGACCGGTGAAGAAGTAATATGGAGGGGCGTAGTACTCAAGAAATGCCGTCCCGTTAGACTGCATCTCAATTTCACCTGCCCTATTCATCTTATTGATATCGATTTCGCTCTTGGTTCCAGCGTCAATCTTCACCTCGATCCGGCCCCCACTACCTTTCTCAACTATTTCTTTGAACTTCTCAGCTGCTTCAACCACAATACCCCCTTTAAATGGACTTGCAATACGGATGGTTGTCTTCTTCGCTGGTTCTGAGGGTTTTACCGCTGGACCCATCTCCGCACAGGCAAAAAGGAAACAAACTAAAGCGATCGTTGAGAAAATGAAACCTAATCTAAGCAACTTCATTGTCTTATCCTCCTTTCTTATTTAAATCATTAATCATTTTTTTAATGAAATCGTAAAAAAGTCCAATTAAGCTCCATTAACGTCATTCCCGTAAAAACGGGAATCCAGTTCCTTTGTATGGTTCCCTGCTTTCGTAGGGACAAGTCTGGACTCCTGCTTTCGCAGGAGTGACAGAATGGCAGACTTTTTAAGAAACGATTATTTTTTAATCTCCTTGACCAGTTTGGCATAAAACTCATCGTCGTGCGCCATTAGCTTTCCAAAATCCTCTGGGCCAAGGTATGAGAGGTTTACAACCATGTCCTTTGCATTCTTTATGAAAACCGGATCCTCCATTCCTTTTTTGAAGGCATCGTGAAGTTTTTTAATCACATCAGGGGGTGTGCCTTTGGGTGCGGCTAATCCACGCCATTGCCCCATGACAAAATCGACACCCTGTTCCTTCACAGTTGGAACATCAGGGAAAAGCTCAAATCGCTTTTCGGCGAAAAGGGCGACGATCTTTAACTTTCCTGCCTTCACATGCTCGATCCCTTCAGGTGGGGAAACTGAGACGGCATTGATATGGCCTCCAAGGAGGGCGGTCACGGATGGACCTCCACCTGCAAATGGGATATGGTTAAATTTCACACCGGCTGTCTTTTCAAACGCAAGGGCAATGAGGTGAACTCCTCCGCCTGCACCTGAGTTTCCAACTGTGATCATATCAGGGTTCTTTTTAGCATAATCTAAAAACTCCTTGAGACTTTTCCATGGAGAATCCGATCTTACCAAAAACATGCCTGGATCCTTCACCACATTGATAACAGGTTCAAAACTTTTGTAGGTAAAGGCAGTCTTCACCTGATGGGGAAGGATCGTGAGAGGCGTAATCGCAGAAAGTAGTGTATAGCCATCTGGTTTGGCTTGTGCGACTTCTGTAACTCCTACAGTCCCCCCACCGCCCGGTCGGTTGATAACAATTACAGCTTTCCCGAGATATTTTCCTGTTGTGGCGGCTAAGGCACGAAAGATAAGGTCTGTTGCCCCTCCCGCTGCATAGGGGATAACAATCTGGACCTCCTTGGTTGGAAATTCCGCTGCATGAAGCGGCATCACGAAAATGAGAGACAAAACGAATAAGATACTAAAAATTCTCTTAAACATGACAACACCTCCTTTGCTTCAAGCTCCAATACTCAAAGCTCAAAAATTTAAACTTTTAACTCCAAACTCTGTAAGGAACGCAGATCTGCGTTCCCTACAAACTCCGAACTGTGGCATCCCCTCCTTTCTTTGATTTTTTAAACATAAAACGAATAGCAGGAAAGATCAGAAAAATAACTGTTGCAAGCAAGAAGACCATAGAAACGGGCCGGCCGATAAAAACTCCAAAATCGCCATGAGAGATCATCAATGACTGACGGAAGGCAACCTCCAATTTCGGTCCTAAGACCAATGCCAAAAGAAGTGGAGCACCTTCATAAGCCCATTTCCTCATCAGGAATCCCATGATACCGAAGAGGAGCATCATCCAGATATCGAAAACGGAATTATTCACGGTATACATCCCTGTCATGCAAAAAAGGATGACGAGGGGTAAAAGAATCCTCTTCGGAATTCTTAAAATGTTGGCAAAGAGAGGGACAAGGGGAAGGTTGAGAATAAGAAGCATAAAATTACCGATATACATGCTGGCGACGACTCCCCAAAAAAGCCCTGCGTGCTGACTGATCATCAATGGTCCTGGCGACACTCCATGGATAAGAAGGGCACCAAGAAGAATGGCAGTGGGAGGAGCAAAAGGAATTCCGAGCACAAAGAGGGGAATGAAAGCAGATTGGCAGGCGGAGTTATTGGCAGATTCAGGACCAGCAACTCCTTCAATCGCACCCTTGCCAAACTCCTCAGGGTGTTTGGAAACCTTTCTCTCGATCATGTAAGAAGCATAGGTAGCAATGACCGGTGCTGGTCCTGGAACCAAACCTATACCAAAACCAGACACCGCCCCTCTGAGAATTGCGCCAATCGATTTCTTTAAATCTATGAGAGAGGGATAAAGTTCTCTCAGGCGTGGCATGAGAACCCGTTGGTCCAGCAGCTCCGAAGGTTGATTGACGTTAACCAACACTTCTCCAATTCCAAAGAGGCCAATGGCCACGGCAACAAATTCGACCCCTCCGAGAAGATAGGTTGAGCCGAAGGCAAAACGAGCATCTCCTGTAACAGGATCGATTCCTACTGTTCCAATGATCAGTCCAATAATGGCCATCATGAGGGACTTGAGGAGTGATTTGCCTGTCACATTGCTTAGAACGATGAATCCAAAGACCATTAAGGAGAAATATTCAGGAGGGCCAAAAGCCAATGCTGCTTCTGCCAATGGTGGAGCCAGAAAGACCAGTCCGAATATTCCAATGGTTCCAGCAATGAAAGAGCCAATTGCAACGATGGCCAGGGCAGGGCCAGCCCTTCCTTTTTGTGCCATTCTATAACCATCAATACAGGTAATGACCGAGGCAGTCTCCCCGGGGACATTGAGGAGGATAGAGGTGGTAGAGCCTCCATACATTGCCCCATAGTAAATTCCAGCAAGCATGATGATGGCGGAGGTAGGATTAAGGCCAAAGGTGGCAGGAATGAGCAAGGCGATTCCAGCGATCGGTCCGATTCCGGGGAGAACACCGATGACAGTCCCTACGATGCAACCGATCAGACAATAAAAAAGGTTTTGAACCGTTCCGGCGATCCCAAAACCATTGGCTAAATGTTGAAGCGATTCAAACATCTATCCTCAACCTCGAACTATAAACGTTGAACAATGAACGATGAACCATAAATCATAAGCTTTAGTCCCTTACCCTTACCCTTAACCTTAACCTAAATCTCAACCTTCGCTCTTCTATAATCCAATCCATCCCTTTGGCATAGGAATGCTAAGCCATTGAACAAATACAAAATAGGAACCAACGGATGTCACGATAGAGATCAGAATATTTAATCCCCACCGTTTCATCCCCAGGATTC
>JACAEV010000170.1 GCA_013388645.1 Syntrophaceae bacterium
GGAGACCGTCTCGAGACGGACATTAAAATGGGGAAAGAATCTGGAATTGCCACAGGCATTGTCCTCACCGGGGTTACCGATGAGGAAACACTCAGAGGGGTAAAACATACTTCCAATCAACCTGATTTTGTCTTTCAAAGTATCGCCGATGTTGAAAATCTTCTGATATAGAATAAGATACGGAGAACCGGTGATGGGGAGGTTGGAAGATAATACCCACTGATCATAAGCCTGTAGGTGATTTTCCTTGACATCCTAATTACACCATTGTATCTTTCTGCCCATCTTAAAGCAGATTTTTATAATTGTCATCCATTCGAATAAAGAGAGGAGGTAGCGATACATGAGAACTCAGATTTTGGTAATCGTATTGAGCTTGATGCTCAGCATTTCGGTAAGTTACGGCCAGGGAACGAAATCTTTGGTCCAGTCGAAGCCAGTGCGTTTCACTCAGGGAGGGTACCAGTACACAGTGCAGTCTACTCTGAGTGATGGCAAGCTGGAGACGGTCGTCCGCTATACCCCAACTGCTGGTCGATCCTCTTCCAAGCCTGGAGAAGTGCGCGTGGCTCTCGGACGAAGGAACGCCTCCATTTCCTCGCGGGTAGGCGATGGGAGCACAATAACCCTGACACAGGCTGGCTCTCGGCTAACCGCCGTTTACTCTCACGGTGACAAGAAGGTCCGGAAGGAGGGTAATGAAGCAGAGGTAATGCGTTTTATCGACGACCAGTACATAGCCAACGCAACAGGTCGACCCAAAACCGACTCACCCTTTGTTGGGAAGTTTACAGCCAAGGATCCTGCGCTCATGGGTAAAATGAAGAAGTCCTTCCTCCAGACAGTAGAGGAAGTGAAACAGCGGCATGAGGCTAGGTTGGAGCGGATGTTAGAAGATATGCGGCGCTGGTGTAAGGAGAACCCGGAGTGGGAGGGGTGTCCGAAATTTAGTTTTTGCCAACGCGCTGATCAAGGTTGCAGCGGGGGAAGTACCGTTTCGTGCGCCTTCGCAGCCGGTTGCGATTTTTTTGAATGGCTATTCGATTTTACTTACTGATTGGAAAGGTGATGGCTTTGAGGCTTACTGTTCTTATCTCCGTGTATATTGGAAACAAATTGGCTCCCCGAAGAAGTATGCTTATCAACAAATCAGACAAGTGACATCGCTGGGCGGTATGGTTCGATTCGGGAAGCTTGCTGTTTCATTTACGCTACAACTCATCAATAAGGAGGAAGACGACATGCATACTGGAACAAGTTGGCTTCTACGGAGTATCATAAGGATTCTTTGGTGTCGGTCGAGAAGTTCCGCTGCTGAACTTGGGATAGCTGCAGTGCTTTTAATCACCCTCGCTGGTGCTGTCTGGGCTCAGCAACCAGCCAGGCTCACGCCGAGTAGGGACAGCGCACCCCCCGGAGCCACGGTCAGAGTCGAAATGGACCCGGTCATCGGGCTGGGGAAACACCATATCGAGAACGTGCGTATGGTCCTCCGTCCATCTCAGGCCCAGGGGCCGGAGTCTGACCTCGTGCTCAGGATTATTGAGTACCAGGGAGCCTGGTTT
This sequence comes from Syntrophaceae bacterium, assembly GCA_013388645.1. Lineage (GTDB taxonomy): Bacteria > Desulfobacterota > BSN033 > BSN033 > UBA1163 > UBA1163. Next base: position 1,566 of record JACAEV010000170.1, read on the forward strand.
TCGGTTCGAATCCCCCAGGACGCTAGTCTCGACATGGGTCCTTGCCGGCTGTTGCTGCTTAATTCCCGCGGCGATATTCTCGCTTCGTCCGGAAACCGGTTTTTCCGCATCGTCTCAGCGGCTCCATCGGCCTCCCAAAAACCTGTGCCGGGCGCCGATGCACGTCCAAGCAAGGAGGAGGTTCGAGCCAAGGAGAAGATGTCGACTCCGGGTGTACGGGCAGAGGCACGAGAGCCAGTTGTCTTGACGACACCAGGCGTGGCAGGGCAAGCCAAAAAGCTTCCGCTGCAAGTCGCGGATTATGTTACGATAGGAAGAAAAAATATGGAGCTTCGTGACGATTATCGTTATCCTATGGTGTTTCATCTTCCGGCCGACTTGAGACTTGATGGTCAAGGGGTGCTAATGTTCATGGCAAATCCGGAACAGGGAGGAGTTGTTATCACGTTATGGGTGTCCATAAACGGCCACAACGTCAAAACCATCAATTTCCGTGAAGGAACGATGCACGCTCGTTGCATATCCTTCAATGCCAAGGGAGTCCTTCTCGCCGGTAGGAACGAAATCGAATTTAAAAAATCGGGGGGCGGGCTCACGCTCAGCATTGACGATATTGTCCTATGGTTTCAGCGGGAGGTGCAGTAAAGTCTGCGAGGTCCCGAACTGTCATGCCTTTGGCGAGACGAATAGTAAATAAGGTCAGTGTAGGAAATTAAGAATATTCCTGCTTTTTTAATTAAACCAAAAATAATTTGAAATGCTACAGAGATATTGTAGGAGTAAGGCTTAAGGGGTCACATCTTCATATGTCATTATTTTGACCTAATCACCCTCTCTTTCATCACAAGCAAAAAAACTGGTCCCCCCTTTTTGGATGTAAAACTTTAAATCTTTCATCCATCTTTTTAACCTTCCGGAAAGAGGGTAACGGTTAAGTTTGGATATGATCGCCTTTAAAAAATTGTCTTGGTGTTTTGATTTGTAAATGGATGCTGAATTACCTATCCTGACTAAAAAAAGGTTTGTTAAGGAAGGGCCCGCCATCGGCAGGTCCTTCAAATAGCCAATAGAACAAAGGGGAGATCATCCTCACAGAACTGGTGACGGCCCTGCAGAAAAATGATGAGAAATTCCATTCCATTCAGGGGATCAGTTTTTAATCAAATGGCCAGGTCGTTCGTATCCCTTCCAGACCCTTCCTGGAAAATCTTGACAGCCTTTCCCTCCCTGCCAGACATCTCATTCCTATGGATGATTAAAGGCCCGGAGGCATTCCCTGGATTCTCTTATTTCTTCCCTTTCACTCCATCTCCGGTCATGGGGACAAAGACCACTGGGATCACGTCAGTCGTCTCGATCTTTCCCGATCGTTTGACAATTTTTTTTAACTCCTGCATATAAGTGCCCACCGGAACAACCATTCGTCCTCCCTCTTTTAGTTGTTCGATAAGGGGCTTTGGGATATGGTCAGGCGCCGCCGTGACGATGATGGCATCAAAAGGGGCTACTTCCGGCCAACCTAAATATCCATCCCCTGCTCTCACGTTGATATTCTGATATCCAAGCTGCCGAAGTCTTTTTTCCGCCGAAGAAGCAAGCGTTTCAATGATTTCGATGGAGTATACTTCTTTCGTTAATTCGGCCAAGATGGCTGCTTGATAGCCTGAGCCAGTCCCGATCTCTAAAACTTTTTCATCTCCTTTCAGTTCTAAAAGTTCTGTCATGAGGGCGACGATATAGGGTTGAGAGATGGTTTGACCCTCTCCAATTGGAAGGGGTTGATCGGAATAGGCCGAGCTTAAATATTCATCAGGGACAAAAAGGTGTCGTTCGACCTTACTCATCACAGAAAGGACACGAGGGTCTTTTACGCCTCTCGCTTTAATCTGGGTGTCGACCATCTTCTCGCGCATGGTTTTAAAATCCTCCTTCAGGGTTGACTCAGAACCCTTTTTCCCATTCGTGCATTGGAGGAGCACAAGGGTTAGGATAGTCAATACGACTACCCTGAAAATTGCTTTTTTATCCATGATCACCACCCTATCACAGTTGTAAAAATCCTGTCAATCCTTGACAATATTGAAATATATTTGATACTTTTTTAAAAAGGGTTGAATATGTTTCACTTTTTCCTAAAAGTGTTGAGTCTTTTTCTTTTGATTTCGATCACCGTCTCTTTCCCTGTTTTTCAAAGCCAGGGGCAATATCCACCTCAGACGGGTTCTTCCGAAGTCACCTTTTTTGGAAAGGAGGAGACAAAATGGATTGAGAAGAGGGAGGTGCCTCTTCCTATCATCATAGGGCAGGGAATCAAAGAAGAGCCTCGCATGGACTCTTTCTATCTGGACGAGGACTCGATCGGTCCCACGAAGAAAATGAGCGCCACGACGGCAAAGCCAGGTTGTGCCTATTCCAGTCGGTTCACTTCGGGTTTGGCAAAGACGTTTGTAGGAGATAAAGCCCTCTACGAGAAAGGTCGATATCAATATTTTAAAGGGTCTTATGAAGATGCCATCGCCTCTTTCCAAAAATTGATTCAAGACTACCCACAAAGTGAATGGGCGGGTCCGTCCTATTACTGGATGGGGGAAGCCAGATATCACCAGGAAAAGGAGGGAGAGGCGTTTCTTCATTTCCATCAGGTCATCGAAAAATATCCTAAGAGTGAATTCTATGATTATTCTCTTTACTCCTGTGGCTGGATTAAACTTAAACAGGGGGCCTATGAAGAGGGCCATCGTTTTTTTCATCAGGCTCATGAAAAAACATCCACTCATCCCATCGCCGAGTCCTCTCTCTTCTGGTCCGGGTATTGCCTTTATCAATTGGGTCGCTATTCGGAGACCCTTCCAGAAATGGAGCGTCTCCTTCAACAATACCCAAATGGGAAGTGGAGGCCAGAAGCTGAATACCTGATCGGGGTCAGCATCTTTCGACTGAAACGATATCAAGAGGCAGCCGATCTCTTTAAAAACTTCTGGAGACGTTATCCCAAGCACCCCTTGGAAGAAAGCACCCGTTATGCCTTAGGTTGGAGTTTACTCTCCCTCGGACAATATGCCGAAGGGAGAAAGACATTTGAGGACATCCTCCTGACCTACCCTGGGACCAGACTCTCCGATCCCATTTTCTGGGGTATTGTGAAAACCTATCTGGGGACGGACGAGGTGGAGAGAGCGGTGCTTCTCTATCAGAGATTTCTTTCCCAATTTCTCTCCTCCCCATGGTTGGAGCAAACTCTCTTTGACATCGGGCAATATTATTTCATGAAAAAAGACTATTCCAGTGCTGCCACCACCTTTCGTCAATTTCTGTGGACCTACCTCGAGAGCGACCTTCGGGAGAGGGTCTACTTCATGTTAGGAGAAAGCCTATTCAATCAAAAAGATTATCCAGGCGCAATTGCGGCTTATCATCAAGTCTTAGAGGAGAAGGGAAGGACAAAACTTGAACCTGAAGTTTTTTCAAAATTGGGTTACGCCCATTTCTATTTAAAAAATTATGAAGTGGCGATCCAGTTTTGGGACCGACTCCTGGTGGATTTCCCACAGTTCGAAAAAAGAAATGAGATTCTTTATTGGGCGGTAGAGGCATCACTTTTGAAAGCGGATTATCGGAAAGGGGTTGGATATGTCGACAAGTTGAAGGAAGATCCCATCCTCTATCCCAAAGGGCTGAATAGTTTGGGATGGTATCATTTTCAGAGGAGGGAGTGGAAGGAGGCCAACCAGTATTTTTTGAAGATCCTTTCAGAATTTCCTCATTATCGTTCCTCTCCCTCCCTTTTTCTTTTAATTGGGGAGTGCTATTTAAATCAGAATGAATATTCGAAGGCCAAACTCTATCTTACGCGATCGACTTCGATGAAGGAAGGAAATGGAGACAGGGAGAAGGCCACCTATCTGCTTGGGTGGGTCGCTTATCGAGAGGAACGATTTGGAGATGCGATCACTCAATTCCAAACCCTCTTGGAATTGAACCCCTTCAGTTCCTATCGTGATGAATCTCAGTATTGGATTGGTTGGTCTTTTTTCCGGAAGAAAGAGTTCCAAAAGGCCATTGAGGAATTTCAGCATCTCGTCCAGCGGTACCCAGAAAGCCCTTATGTCCCGTCAGCGCTCTTGAAGATCGGGGACGGGCATTATAATCTCAAACGATATGCCACTGCCATCCCATCCTATTCCCATGTCGTCAAAGCCTATCCGAAATCGAAAGAAGCGCCCGAGGCTGATTTTGGCATTCTCCTTTGTTTATTTCATGAAAAAAAATATGACGCCTTTGTTTCCCAGGTAGAAACTTTTTTGAAGCGATACCCACAACACGTGTTGGCTAGCCAAGCCCTGATGCAGTTGGGGGATTACTATCAAAAGGAACGATTGAAGGAGAAGGCGGTCAAAACCTTTCGAGAGCTCATCAACCTTTATCCCCAGAGCGAGTGGGCCGAGGAAGCTCAGTTCCATATTGCTCGTCTCTTCATCCAGGATCGAAGATGGAACGAAGCCGTGGAGGAGATGGATAAAGCCATTCGACAATATCCCAAGAGTCGTTTTTTACCCGAAGCCCATGTCGAGCTGGGAGATCTTTTTCTCCTCCTCAAGGATTACCCCAAAGCGCTTGAACGTTATGAGTGGGTCATCAAGAACCATCCTCAACATCCATCCATCAAAAGGGTCTATTTTGGAATGGAGGAGGCTTATCGAAACTGGGGGAAGATGGATCAGGTTGAGAGGATTCTGAAAGAGCTCATCCATCATTTCCCTCAGGACCCCGTTCAGTTCGAAGGCCAACTGAGGTTGGGGCATCTTTACCTTGCCCAGAAGAAGTTTGGGGAGGCCGTCGCTGCATTGTCCATGGCCGTGCGAAGTCCTGAAGAAAGGGTAGCCAGTCAGGCCCAATTCAAATTGGGAGAGGCTTACATCGAAGCTGGAAATCGAGAATCGGCCCTTCTCCAATTTTCAAATGTGGTCTATCTTTACCCTCATCATGTTGACCTCGTGGAAGAAGCCCTTCTGAAATTGGGAGCTCTTTATCTGGAAGAGAAGAAATTTTCTGAAGCCACTCAGGTCTATCGTAAATTGTTGGAGAAAAGTAAAAGGGAAGATCGAAGAGAGATAGCCAAAAAAATGCTCGCTCAGATCAGTCAGGAGAATATTCGTTGACCCCCAAAAGATCAGCCCATAGCAAAAAATGGTCACTTTTCCTGCTCTTTCTTTTTCTGTTCCTGACCGGTCTTTTCTTGTGGATTTTTTTCTTTGTCCCCGCCTTTCCCACTCGTTTAGAGGAGGCTTGGAGAGCTCTGACTCAAGAAAGCAAAAGGATTTTGGGATGGAAAGAGGGGGAGGTCCCTCCAGAGGAAAAACGGATCAGGGAGGAAGTCATTTTTAAAAAGATGAAGGAGGCGAGTTCGCATCAGGATTGGAGGACCCTCGCACCGGAGTATCCTCGACCAGCGAAAAAAGAATCGCGAACTGCCGAAGAGAAGATGAAAGCCTTCAAGAGCACCCCAGAATTTAAAGAGATCGATCGGGAGTTGAAAGCCTATCTCAAAAAGAAGGAGGACCTTTTCTATCCGGAACCGCCTGCCCCATCTTTCAAAGATGCAACCGATTTCATTCCGATGAAGAACAAAGGGGCGGAAAAGGTCATTGAGAGATTGCAGAGTGCAAAAGAAGGAGACGTTCAGGAAAAACCTCTGGAGGAGAACCTTCGATTAGGGATCAAGGGACCTCTTCTGACGCGGAGAATCTTGGAAAGACCTAATCCACCTCAAATCAAAGTGAAAGTGGAGGCAGAGATTGAATTGATGCTTTGGGTGTTACCCAACGGGACGGTGGATCGTGTCGTCCCTTCGGTCAAGGGAGATGCGGAATTGGAGAGGATCTCGATTCAATACTTAAAACAATGGCGATTTGCACCCCTGCCCAAAGAGCAACCACAGGTTGAACAATGGGGGTCCATTCCCATTAAATTTAAACTGCAATAGAGCAGAGAGAAGATGACCTCTCCCATGTCAGGAATGTTTGATTTCATAAACGTATTCTATATGTGAGTGGGGATGGCCGGTGAGAAAGAAACGTCTTCTCCTTTTCATTTTTATTCCCCTTTTGATTTTTGGAGCCCTTACCTTCTTTGGAGAAAAAGGGATGCTTCAACTCTATCGCCTCAAGAAAGAGATCACCCAGATCAAGGAGAGAAATATAAAACTGGAGGAAGAGAATCAGAAGTTGAGGGAAGAGGTGAAACGGTTACAAAGGGATAAACGTTATATCGAAGAAATTGCCCGAAAGGAGCTGGGCATGGTGAAAGAGGGAGAGATCATTTATCAATTCGATGACCAAAAAACCAAATAGCACGAATGATAACGAATTGACCGAATAAAAGATATTCGTGGCATTCGCCACCATTCGAGTCCTTCGAAAAAAGGAGTCTTCACAATGAAATACGAGGGAATGATCTTCCGCCCTCCGAGCGAAGCAGACAGCCTGATCCTCCAAGTCACCGTCGGTTGTTCTTACAACCGATGCACTTTTTGCGGAGCCTACCAGGGGAAGCGGTTCCGAATGAAACGTTTTGAAGAGATCAAAGAGGATATCGATGAGGTGAGTTCTTACAAGATCCGAAGAGTTTTTTTGGCGGATGGGGATGCCCTGATCATTCCCCAGGAAGAACTCATTCGAATCCTATCCTATTTAAAGGCCAATTTAAGAGGGCTTGAAAGGATAGGGATTTATGCCAATGCAAAAGATATCCTTCGAAAAGAGGTGAAAGAGTTGAGAGCCCTGAAAGACCTGGGATTGGGGATCCTCTATTTAGGGTTGGAGTCAGGAGATCCGGAGGTACTGAAACGAATTAAGAAGAATGCAACAGTTGACCAGTTGATCCGAGCTGGCAAAAGGGTGAAGGAATCGGGGATTCTTCTTTCGGTGACGGTGATTTTAGGTTTGGGAGGCGTGGAGGGGAGTCAACCGCATGCTATTGAGACTGGAAAAGTCCTTTCGGAGATGGACCCTGACTATGTTGGCGCTCTTTCTCTCATGATCGTTCCAGGAACACCCATTGAAAGGGAAATAGAGACAGGCGAGTTGGTTTTGCCGACTCCTTTCGGTCTGATTCAAGAATTGGAATGGATGATCACCCATAGCCATTTCACCCATTGTTTTTTTGCTTCTAATCACGCTTCCAATTACCTTCCTCTCCGGATTCGATTGCCGGAGCAAAAGGAAGAGGCCCTTCAGCGCATTCGGGAGGTCCTGCGAAGAAAAGATCCCGCATTGCTTAGGCCCGAATATTTGAGAGCGCTATGAAACCCTTAGTAGCAATTCTATTAGGAAAAAACAGAGGTAATAAAGGAAGAGTAGGAAGGGGTTACTAATGGCGAGAGACATTGTGGATGTAGAAATTCGGGTTCGATATGCCGAAACGGATCAGATGGGCGTGGCTTATTATGCGAATTATCTTGTATGGTTTGAAGTGGGGCGTTCTGAATTCTGTCGAAAAAAAGGATTCCGTTATACTGATTTAGAGGCAATAGGGTATAGACTGGTTGTCAGCGATGTCTCTTGCCGATATCGGAATTCTGCCCGATATGATGAAATCGTTATTGTTCGAACGTGGCTGAAGGGAGTGAATAAAAGAATGATCACCTTTGGATATCAGATTCTTCATAAAGAGGGAGAAGGGGTGATCGCCGACGGAGAAACCCGACACATCTGTGTCGATTCAAATGGTAAAACAAAGAGCCTTCCCGATAAATTTCTTCTTTGCCTCACCGGGTGATATTCTCGCCTTTTTTAATGTCTGGACGTTTAACTTCTTTAACCTCCATTGGGAGAATTTGATATCTTCTTGTATTTCCTATTGAAAATTAAGGGTGAATAGGATAATGTTTCAAAAATGGATTCTCCAAAGATTTTAATTTTGAGGCTGAGTGCAATGGGAGACGTTGTTCGGACACTGCCGGCAGTAAAGGCCTTGAAAGATCGCTACCCTTCCTCCACTGTCATCTGGATCACCGAAGAACCCTCTCAAGCATTCCTGAAAAGTCAAAAAGAGGTTGACCAGGTCATCTTGTTTCCAAGGAAAAGATGGACAAAAGGGATCAGATCATTCATAGGAATGTGGGGAACGATTGGAGAGATGTGGAGGTTTATCATCGATCTTCGAAGACAGAAGTTCGATGTGGTTCTCGATTTTCATGGGATTTTTAAAAGTGGGATCCTCTCTTTCCTTTCCGGGTCCCCAAAACGAGTTGGATATGATCGAAACTCAACTAAAGAAGGGAACTTTTTATTTTCGAATGTCAAAGTGAAACTCCCAAGAGAGAGGATCAGTCGATTTCAACGAAACTTGACCCTCCTCCAGGGAATAGGGGTGGAGATGAAGGAAATTGAATATAGCCTTCATATCCCCCCAGAGGACCAACGGTATGTGGAATCTTTTTTTCAAAATGCCTCAGCCCATCTTAAAAGGCCTTTAATTGCCATCCATCCTGGGACAAGTTCAAAGGCTCTTTTTAAACGATGGATACCCCATCAATATGCCCAATTCGCCGATCGATTGGTCAGGAAGCTTCAGGCGAGCGTTCTTTTCACCTGGGGAGCTGAGGAACTCGAATGGGTGAAGGATATTCAAAAAATGATGAAGGAGCCCTCAATTCTTGGGCCCAAAACGGAATCGTTGACGCAATTAGGGGAGGTCTATCGTCATTGTGATCTATATGTGGGAGGAGATACTGGGCCCACGCACATCGCCTCACTGATGGGCGTTCCGACTGTTGTGATCTATGGGCCGACCGACCCCATTGAAAATGAACCTTTTGGGGAGCATATCAAGGTGAGAAAAGAGGTGGGGTGTAATCCGTGTCACGAGTATTCATGCAAGGAACTTTTCTGTTTAAAAGCTATCTCAGAGGAGGATGTTTTTAAAGCAACCGAAGAGATTTTGCATCTAACCCCTTGAAAACCTAATCATATTGACTTGAGAGAGATAATTTAATAATATTTGGCTTTAAATAAAGAGTGGATGTTTTGAAAGGCGATTTTAAACAAATCAATCGTATATTGGTGAGGGGAGTCAATTGGGTAGGGGATACAATCCTCACCTACCCAACAGTACAACAATTAAAGACTCTCTTCCCCCAATCCCATTTGGCTATCCTCGTTCCAAGATATCTCACCGATTTATGGAAAACATTTCCTTCTGTTGATGAGATTATTCCCTTCCAAAAGAAGAAGGGGATCAAATCCCTTTGGGAGGACTTGAACCTCAGTCAATCTTTAAAGGAGAGGCATTTTGACCTCGCGGTCATCCTTCCACGGTCTTTCCGGTCTGCACTCCATATCTACCTTGCTCAAATTCCAGTTCGAATGGGTTATAGAGATGAAGGACGTTCCCTCCTTCTTACCCATCGAATCCATCGAACCCGAGAGATTTTTAATGTCCACCGAATCCATTATTATTACAGATTGCTTGAGCCATTCGGAAAGATAGAAGATCCTCCTTCGCCCAAGATTTTTCTCAGAGAGGAAGATCGAAAATGGGCAATTCAGGCACTGGCGGAATTGGGAGTTCCAGGCGGGAAGCCCCTGATTGGCATGAATCCCGGGGCAACCTATGGATTGGCGAAATGCTGGCATCCTGAACGATTCGGCGAATTAGGAAGGCGGCTTGCGGAGCAATGGCAAACGAACATTCTTTTGTTTGGGAAGGAGGACGAGCAACCCATCATCCATGAGATTCGAAGATATTTAGGGACCAAAGGTATTGATTTGGCAGGGAAAACCAGTCTTCTCCAATTAGCTGCCCTTCTGGAGCGATGTGCTCTTCTTGTGACAAATGATACAGGCACGATGCATGTTGCGGCAGCAGTGGGCACACCTGTGGTCGCACTCTTCGGGTCAACGCCCCCCCATATGACTGGACCATGGGGAGATCATCATGCGGTGGTCAAAAAGGATGTGGAATGCAGTCCTTGCTGGAAAAGAATATGTCCAACCGATCATCGGTGCATGGAACTCATTACCGTCGATGAGGTTGAGGAGATTGTTAATAAGAAATTGAAAGACCTCAATAATAAATGATGAACAACAAACGATGAACTAAGAACGATGAACGAAAAACAAGGGATGATTGAAAAAATTCCAGTTTCCGTATATGTTCTCACCACCGATAATCGGAGGACGATTGAACGGTGTCTGAGGAGTCTCACTTGGGCTAAAGAATTGGTCATCGTTGACTCTTTCAGTCAGGATGGAACGTATGAGATCTGTCGACAGTATACGGATAAGCTTTATCAGAGAAAGTGGACAGACCATCGTGATCAATATCAATATGCCGCTGACCTCACTACCCAGGATTGGGTTATGTTTGTTGACGCCGATGAAGAAATTCCCCCTGAATTGGTCGAAGAGATTCGAAGAGAGATCGAAGGAGGAGGAAAAGAGGTGAATGGTTACTTTGTTTATCGGCGCACCTATTATTTAGGGAGATGGATTCAATACGGAGGATGGTACCCAGATGGTGAGATTCGCCTCTACCGGAAAAATAAAGGGAGATGGGAAGGGGGACTCCATGCTAAGTTGGTGGTGGAGGGGGCCATCGGTGTTTTAAAAAATCAATATCTCCATTATACCTATGGAAATATTTCAGATCAGATTCAGACCATTGATCGATATTCGAGTATTGCTGCGGCAGACCTTTACGAAAGCGGAGAAAAATTTAGTCTCTTCAAGCTCCTCTTTCATCCTCTTTTCCGATTTTTCAAGGAGTACCTGTGGAAGTCAGGGTTTCGGGATGGATTGCCCGGTCTCATCATTATCGTCTCGACCATGTTTTATGTCTTCATCAAATACGCCAAACGATGGGAGTTGACGATTTCAAAGGAGGAGAAAAAGGATGGCACCTCGTGAAGAGGTTTTTAAAGGAAAAAAAGTGTTAGTGACAGGTGGATTGGGATTTATCGGGTCCAATCTTGCTGCTCGGTTGGTGGCGTTGGGGGCCGAGGTTTTCCTCGTGGACAGCCTGATTCCGGAGTACGGTGGAAATTTATTTAATATTACCGGCATCGAACAAAAGGTTCGGGTCAATATCTCAGACGTCCGGGATGAACACAGCATGCGTTATTTGATTCAGGGGCAGAATTATCTGTTTAATCTCGCGGGTCAAACGAGTCATATTGATTCGATGCAAGATCCCTATACCGATCTGGAAATCAATAGTAAGGCCCAGCTTTACATCTTAGAATCCTGTCGGAAGTATAATCCAAAGATTAAGATCATCTTCGCAAGCACCCGTCAGATTTATGGCAGACCGGAATATCTTCCTGTAGACGAAAAACACCCCCTTCGTCCGGTCGATGTGAATGGGATCAACAAAATGGCGGGAGAGTGTTATGCCCTTCTTTACCACCAAGTGTACGGAATACGAGCCTGCGCGCTTCGTCTCACCAACACCTATGGGCCGCACATGCGAGTCAAGGATGCGCGGCAAACCTTTTTGGGAGTCTGGATTCGGCTTCTTGTTGAGAACAAACCGTTTGAAGTTTGGGATGGGGATCAGCTCCGTGACTTTACTTATGTGGATGATGCCGTAGAGGCTCTTTTGATGGTGGCCCAAAGCGGCAAAGCCGATGGTCAAATATTCAATCTCGGCGGCGATTCTGTGATCAGCCTGAAGGATCTTGCAGACTTGCTGATCAAGGTCAACGGAGGAGGACGCCGTCTCATTCGCTCCTTTCCACCTGATCGCAAGCGCATCGATATCGGTGATTATTACGCGGACTTTAGTCGTATCCGGTCTCTTTTGGGCTGGGAGCCAAAAATCCGCCTTCGCGAGGGGCTGTTGAAGACGCTCACTTTCTATCGCAAAAACCTTAAGCATTACCTTTAAGAGGTTCTATGGATCTTGCTCTTTCCATCCCCCTGACCCATCCAAAAGCAAGCTATCTTGCCTGTAAGGAGGAAATCGATGCGGCCATCAAACGCGTCATGGAGAGCGGACGATATATCCTTGGACAGGAGGTAAAAGCCTTTGAACAAGAGTTTGCCGCTTACATCGGGGTCCGATTTGGAATAGGCGTGGGCAGCGGTACAGAGGCTTTACATATCGCTTTACGGGCATGCGGGATTCAATCAGGTGATGAGGTCATTACGGTATCCCACACTGCAGTGGCTACGGTTGCGGCCATCCAGTTAAGTGGTGCCCGACCGATCTTGATCGATATTGACCGCGACACCTTAGTGATGGACGTCAGTCAAATTGAACGGGCGATCACCCCACGGACAAAGGCCATCCTCCCCGTGCACCTTTATGGCAATGTGGTGGATATGAAGAGCCTTCGTTCGATTTCAGAAAGCCATGGATTGTGGGTGATCGAGGATTGTGCCCAATCGCATGGAGCCACTCATCAAGGGCAAAAAAGTGGGACATGGGGAAATATCGCTGCCTTCAGTTTCTACCCAACAAAAAATCTCGGTGCCTTTGGAGATGGAGGAATGGTTTTGACCAATGATCCGGAACTCGATGAACGGGTTCGATTGCTTCGCGAGTATGGTTGGCGCCAACGATATATCAGTGAGATCTTGGGTTTGAATTCCCGATTGGATGAATTACAGGCGACCATTTTGAGAGTCAAGTTGAAACATCTGGATCAATGGAATGAGGAGAGGAGGAAAAAGGCAAAGATTTATACGGAGAGACTTACCTCTCTGGGAATAGTTTGTCCTTCAGAGAAAGCAGGAGCCCTACCGGTTTATCATCTCTATGTCATCCGGACAGAGAAGAGGGATGCTTTACAAATGTTTCTGAAGGCAAAGGGGATTGAAACACTCGTCCATTATCCCATTCCCATCCATCTCCAAAATGCTTATAAGGGATTAGGATACCGGAAAGGGGATCTTCCCGTAACAGAACAGTGTGCCTCTGAGATCCTCTCACTTCCCCTTTTTCCAGAGTTGAAAGAGGATGAAATCGAGAGGGTCGTGGAGAGCATCCGATCTTTTATGAAAGCCGCCTCTATCAAATGATAGTGAATATAACAAATGTCATCCCGGAATTATCTTCCCCCTCACCCCCTCCCTCTTCCCGTGAAAGAGAAGGGAAGGGCGAGGGGAGGAAAAAAATAACCTTTGCGATTGGTCTTTTGGACTTTTCTAAGAAGAAAGGCGGGGCAGAAAGATATTTGGTTGATCTATGTCGTCGGATGGTGGAAGAAGGCTATGAGGTCCATGTTTATACAGGACGTCGAGAGGAAGAAGATTTAGGGATTTATTTTCATCGTGTTAAAACCATTCCGTTTCCGAAAAGTCTCCAACTTCTCTCTTTTGCAAGCAGGGCGACCCGGGCCATCGAAAAGGGTCATTATGATATCACCTTTGGAGTGGGCAATACATTAAGGGCGGATATTTTGCAGCCCCATGGAGGAGTTCATTGGGCGTGGTTTTGGCGAAGCCTCAGGGGTTATAGCCATCCATTTCTATGGCTAATAAAATTTTTGGGAAGGGTTTTCAGCTTGAAACAATGGGCCAGCGGGTGGATCCAGGATGCGCCCTACAAAAGGAGAAATTTTTCAAGGGTGATTGCGATTTCTGATATGGTCAAACAAGACTTGATGCGCTGGTACCAGATCCCTGAGGAAAGAATCACCGTCGTCTACAATGGTGTGGATATTGACCACTTTCATCCCCGAAATCGTCAATACCGAAATGAGATCAGAAAACGCCATGGCATTGGGGAAGATGAATGGGTCATCCTCTTTGTCTCGAATAACTTTCGCATGAAAGGGCTGGCCTTTCTCATCAAGGCATTAGGGAAGGTCGAAACAGCCGCTTCCTCTCCTTTTAAACTTCTGGTGCTGGGAAGAGGTCATCAGGGTCCTTATTTGCGCATGGCCCAAAAAATGGGGATCTCAGGAAAATTGATCTTCGCCGGCTCCACCCCTGAGCCGGAAAAATATTATGGTGCCTCTGATTTTCTTATTCATCCTACTTTTTATGATGCCTGTTCATTGACGGTGTTAGAAGCCTTGGCAAGCGGACTGCCGGTCATCACCACCCATTCCAACGGGGCCGGCGGGATCATCACCCAGGGCCAAGAGGGATTTGTCCTCTCCGACCCTCGAGAGGTAGAGGTATTGGTTGAGAAAATTTTATTCTATTTGGACCGGAAGAGAATCGAGAGGGCCTCCATCGCCGCTCGCCATTTGGCAGAGTCCTATTCTTTCGAAAGAAATTGGGAGAAGATGAGAAATATTTTTCAAAATCATCGTTCCGGAGGAAAAAACGAGGGATGAAGAAAAAATGGTTTTGGTACCCGGTTGCGAATATCAAGAATCGGTTCCTTTTCGCCTCCTATGGAAGGGATGTCTATATTGAACCTGGAGTCGTGATCAACCGACCCCGTTTTGTCGAGGTGGGTAATTATGTTAGAATAAAGCGAAATACGAGTATTAACCTTCACCCTCAGGACAAGAAATCAAAACAGGCCCTGCTCGTTCTCGGAGATCATGTGATTATCTCTGAAAGTTGTTTTATCAGCGCCTGTCATCGGATCGTCATTGAGGAAAATGTGGGGATTTCTCCCAACGTGATGATCATAGACAATTCACGGAAACCGGGAGATGTCAGTCGTCCCAGCAAAGAACAGGAGGTGGAGGTCGGTTATGTCCACATCGGAGCAGATTCCTGGATTGCTTACGGTGCTTGCATCTTGCCAAATGTGACGATTGGGAGACATTGTATCATTGGAGCCCTTTCCGTCGTCAACCGTGACATCCCGCCTTATTCCGTTGCAGTGGGTGTTCCAGCAAAAGTGATTAAACAATACGATTTTGATAAAAAACAATGGGTGAGAGTGGATGAGCCGAGAGATTTCCTGGAGTAAGTTATTCGAATATCGGGGTCAGGTTCACCAGAGATATCGGGATATCTGGAATATTCCGATCCTCCGGAAACGATTTCCTCTAATGTTAAGATGGATTCAAGATGGGGATAAAATTCTGGATATCGGAGCCTCAAATCGAGATCTTCAGGAACGGTTGAGACGCCATTTCCCCAAACTGATCTATAAAAGTATGGACATCGATCGCGAACAGTTTCATGACTTCTACACCCTGGAGGAAATTCAAGAACCCTTTGACGTCATTTTTTTATTTGAGGTCATCGAACACCTCAGTCTTGAAGAAGGGGTTACCCTGTTGAAGAGGGCTTATGATCTTCTCAACCAAGGGGGACGATTGCTTCTGACCACCCCCAATGTTTTCAATCCCAATCGTTTTTGGAGAGATGCGACACACAAAGTGGCCTATTGTTATGATGAATTGGGGGGCCTTCTCCTGGCACAGGGGTTTCAGATTCAAGCGATCTACCGAACCTATAACGATGCTTACCACCGCTACCTTTTCAGACTTTATGTAATGGCTCCTCTCCATCGATACCTTGGCATTGACTTTGGCAAATCGATTTTGATGATCGCGGAGAAGAGGTCGAACGGGGAAAAATGAAAATCATCTTCCTCACCCATTATAGTGATCAGGGGCATCGATTTCGGGTGGAGCAGTATTTCCCCTATCTCATCGCCCATCACGTCGAACCGAGGTGGCAACCTCTTTCTGGTTCATGGAGGAAACGACTCCTCCTCTATCAGGAACTTCCCTCTTATGACGCCGTCTGCATTCAGAGGAGGTTGTTGTCTCCTCTCGAATTTTCTTGGGTTCGGAAAAAATCTTCGAAAGTCCTTTTTGATCTTGACGACGCTATCATGTATCGTTCCTCCAGCTCCCCTCATCCGCGTTCTCTGTCGAGGTTTCTAAAATTTTGGTGGATGGTGAGGGGAAGCGATGTGGTGACGGTGGGAAACCAGTTTTTAAAAAAGGAAGTCCTCCAGGTAGATCGATCGAAAAAGGTGTTTGTCATCCCGACCTCCATCGATACGGGTTTTTATCCAAAAAAAAAGAGCCTTTCTAAAAACCCGGAGATCATTTTGGGGTGGATGGGGACAAAAGGAAATTTGAGGTATCTTAAAACATTGGAGCCTGTCTTTGAGACCCTCTATCAAAGGTTTCCTCAACTCAAATTGAAAATCGTGAGCGATGATTTTTACCATTCTCACCTTCCGACCATTCAAAAGCCTTGGAGATTGGAGGAAGAGAACGAGGATTTGATCTCTTTTGACATTGGCCTCATGCCCCTCAGCGATGACCTGTGGTCCAAGGGGAAATGCGGATTGAAGATGATTCAATATCTGAGCGTCGGGGTGCCGGTCGTTTGTACCCCCGTGGGCATTAATTCAGACATCGTCAAAGATGGGGAAAATGGTTTTTGGGCTCAGAATCACCAAGAATGGGTGGACCGTTTATCCACCCTGATTCAACATCCGGAACTCAGATCTCGAATGGGGTTAAAAGGGATCGAGTCGGTAGAAAAAGAGTATTCCCTGGCGGTGACTTCCGAAAAATTTTATAACGTTCTTCAACACCTTGGGCGGAAGGAAGGGTAGATGAAAGTTTTATTTCTCATCCAGGGTTTTTCTGTTGCCGCCAGTCGGTATCGTGTGCTTCAATATGTACCCTATTTAGAGTCAAAAGGGGTCGAGGCAACCGTTCGCCTTTATCCCAGGACGTTTAAAGAAAATATCCAATTTTTTAACAGCCTCTCCCGATATGATCTTCTCTTCCTTCAGCGGAAGAGATTCAATCAACCGAGGCTGGGACTGCTGAGGCGAAGGGCAAAAAAGATCGTTTACGATTTTGATGATGCCGTGATGTATCGAAACTCAAAGGCCAAAGAATCTGTTTCTCCTACTCGGAGAAGGCGTTTCATCCAGATGATCAAAAACTCCGACTTCGTCATTGCCGGAAATGAATTTTTAAAGAAAGAGGTGTTTCCATTTAATCCAAATGTGGAGGTGATTCCCACAGCGATTGATGAAGAGAGTTATTCATTAAAAACCTATCTTCCTCAACAGGAGAGGGTGATATTGGGATGGATCGGAGATCATGGCTCCATCCATTATTTAGAAAAAATGAAACCCATTTTTGAGAAGATTGGAAAGAGATATCCGCAGACGATATTGAAGATCGTCTGCGACACTTTTTTTGATTGCGATCACATGAAGGTGATCAAGAAGAATTGGAATTCGGAGGAGGAGGTGGCCGATCTTCAGGAGTTTGATATCGGACTGATGCCACTTGTGGATGACCCCTGGTCTTGGGGAAAGTGCGGCCTTAAAATTATTCAATATCAGGGGGTGGGGGTGCCGGTCGTTTGTACCCCAGTGGGAGTCAATCGGGACCTGGTGGAGGACCACGTCAATGGGCTTTATGCCAGGACCCCAGAAGAGTGGGAGAGGACACTCTCCCTTCTCATCGAGAGTCCAGCATTACGTGAAAAAATGGGTCAGGAAGGGAGGAAGCGGGTTTTAAAGAACTATACCTTTCAATCCTGTGCTCCCCGTCTCTATTCCATTCTGGCCCAAGTGGCAGAGGGAGGAGGAAACCAGCCTCATGCTTTTTAACTCTTTGTCTTTTTTGATTTTCTTTCCAACGGTCACGCTTCTTTATTTCTGGATTCCTCATCCCTATCGCTGGTTTTTTCTCCTGATGGCCAGTTGGGTTTTCTATATGGCCTTTCTCCCCATCTACATCCTCATTCTTTTTTTGACCATTGCCATCGATTATACAGCAGGCCTCTTGATCGAGAGAACCGAGGGGAAAAGAAGGAAGCTCTTTTTAATCATCAGCATTGTTTCCACCTGCGGCGCTATTTTCGTTTTCAAATATTTTAATTTTTTTAATTCGAATCTGGCGCAAGTGGCCCGTTTTTTCCATTGGAATTATCCGATCGAGAGTCTATCTTTAATTCTACCCGTCGGGATATCGTTTTATACCTTTCAAGGGATCAGTTATGTCATGGATGTTTATCGGGGGCATCAAAAGGCTGAAAGGCATATCGGCATGTTTGCCCTTTATATTTCGTTTTATCCCCAATTGGTGGCAGGGCCCATCGAACGGTCGGGGAATTTGCTTCCTCAATTTTACCAAAAACATACTTATGAAGATCAGAGGGTGATGGATGGATTGAAATTGATGGTCTGGGGATTTTTCAAGAAAGTGGTGGTCGCTGACCGATTGGCCCTCGTAGTCGACCAGGTTTATCAAGACCCGACCCAATTTACTGGGTTTCCCCTCATCGCCGGGGCTCTCTTTTTCGGAATTCAGGTCTACTGTGATTTTTCTGGTTATTCGGATATTGCCATCGGCTCAGCTCAGGTGATGGGTTTTCGCCTCATGGATAATTTTAACAGACCTTTCCATTCCAGCACGATGGCCGAATTCTGGAGAAGGTGGCACATGTCTCTGATGTCATGGTTTCGGGATTATGTCTATATTCCGTTAGGGGGAAATCGGGTGGGGAAATGGAGATGGTATTTTAATCTCTTTGTCACCTTCACGTTGAGCGGATTATGGCATGGGGCCCACTGGGGGATGATCCTATGGGGGTCATTGAATGGTTGCTATTTGATTTTTTCCGATTGGACGAAAAACTTTCGGGAGAAAGGAATACGGGCAATCCGTTTGGATCGATTCCCTAAATTCCATCGCGGGCTCCAGATCGCCTTCACTTTTTTGCTCTTTTGCTTTACTTTGATTATCTTCAGGTCAAAGACGCTTTCGGATGCCTTTTATGTGATCACCCATTTGGGAGCAGGACTGGGGAGCTCGGAAGGGATTAAAGCGTCCGTGGGGACTCTCTATGATTTGAGTGTGGATCGTTACCAACTGATCTTTACGTTGCTGTCGATTGTCATCATGGTGGTGATTGAGAGGGTGGAGCCGCTCCGGAACATGAGGCAGATGTTTTCTAAAAAGCCCATTTTGTTTCGATGGGCCATGTATTATTTCATCCTTCTCTTTCTCATCTTTTTTGGAGAATATAACGATCAGGCCTTCATCTATTTTCAATTCTAAAGGGAGTGGCGATGAGTATTCGTTGGACCCAAAAGATGGTTTTTCTTTCCATTCTCGTTGGGATGATCGTTTTTATGAATGCGTGGATGGATCGGGGAGGCAATCAACAATCCCGCTTGCAATTTGAAGAGGCGTTTCATCCCAAAGTCAATGCCGATATGATCATCATCGGAGCCTCTCATGCCGGCCATGGGATCAACCCCAAATATCTCGAGAGGGATGGCCTAAAGGTGTTTAACTTCGGAACGGATGGAGCGGGGCCCTACTACTTTTTAAAATGGTATCGAAAAATATTTCAGCGCTACTACCGCAAGCCGGAAACGGTGATCTTCGGGGTCCATTGGGTGATGTTCGAAAGTCATATCCTCCAGAGACAGTTGGAGCAAGACAGTAGCTATTTCCCTCGTCATTTTTTATTTGAAGAGCTCCATAACTTCAAGGAGATGAAAACACTGGTTCTGAACCAATTCGCCTTTATCCGTGAGAGAAAAAAATTGCCCTACCGATTGGTCCGGATATTTGAGAAGGAACGAAAAAAGGGGCCCCATATCATTGCGCAATACTATAATGGATTTGTCCCTTATGAAAGGAGGGGAAGGCTTGATAAAAAGAAAGGGTCCAAACCTAAAAATGATATCCTCCAAATCAATGCCTTTAAGGAATTGCTCGATGAGTTTGAAAAGAATCATATTCGAGTCATCTTGGTGAGTATCCCGGGATATCTTCCTGCGCGGGATGCTGATAATATTCGTGAAAGCATCGAACTGATACACACGATTGCAAAAGAGAAGAACATCCCATTTCTTGATTACGAGATGAAAAGGATTACAGACCTGAATACCGATCCCAGTCTGTTTTCGGATTGGGTTCATTTAAATGGAAAAGGGAGCGATGCGTTTTCAAAATTGTTGAAAAGCGATTTGGATTTACTGTTAGACTCAAAAAAGACGAGAGGAGGGGCGCCTCCAACCTAACCCCGAAGGAAGAGGCGCTTCCTGCTGTTGGGGGAAATATTCGAGCCAGGGAGTCAGTCGCTTGAAATGGACCAGACGAATTAGATTGCTTCAAAGGAAGATCAAACAGAGGCTGGGCTCCGGCTCGGATCAACTCATCTATACCAAGGACCTCCTGGGCGACCGATATTGTATTGGCGATCACACTTACGGAAAACCGAGGGTGATTGCCCGAGGTGAAGGAAAATCCCTTAGCATCGGAAAATATTGCTCCATTTCTACCCAGGTGCTCATTTTTCTTGGCAGTGAACATCGGACCGATTGGGTCAGCACCTATCCTTTCCCCATTCTCTGGAAGGAGGCAGGTTCGATCAAAGGTCATCCTTCCTCCAAAGGGGATGTGAGCATTGGAAATGATGTGTACATTGGATACCATGTCATCATTCTCTCCGGAGTGACCATCGGAGATGGTGCGGTCATCGGCGCTGGATCTGTGGTGACCAAAGATGTCCCCCCCTATGCCATTATGGCTGGAAACCCTGCCACCATCATCCGGTATCGTTTTGATGAAGAGACGATTCGGAGACTTTTGGAAATAAAATGGTGGGACTGGCCTGATGAGAAGGTGAAGGAAAATATCCATCTGATCTGTGACGATAGGGTGGATGCGTTTATTAAAAAATTCAGCTAAACAGGTTGGGTCTTTTCATATCATTTGATGCACCGTAAGGTTCGATAATCCATGGTCCCGTTATCCATCATCATTGTGAATTGGAATACGAAGGAATATCTTTTTCTATGTTTAGAATCGATTTTTAAGAAGGAGAGCGGGAAATCCCAAGAAGTCATTGTCATTGACAATGGCTCCCAGGATGGGAGCGGTATAGAGATAAAACAGAAATTCCCTTTTATCCATCTCATCGAAAACAAAAAAAATCTGGGATTTGCAAAGGCGGCGAACCAGGGGCTGAGGAAAGCCTCTGGACACTATCTCCTTCTGCTCAATCCAGATACTGAGATAAAGAATGGGGCCATTGGTCGACTCGTCGCCTTTCTAAATTCCCATCCAGAGGTGGGAGTAGCTGGAGGGCAATTATTAAATTCCGATGGTTCGAGACAAAATTCAATTGCAAGTTATCCTTCCTTAGCAACAGAGCTTTTGAATAAAAATCTCTTGAGGTGGCTCTTCCCGGAGAGGTTCCCCGGGAAAGAGAGGAAATATGCTGAACCGATTGAAGTCGATTCCGTGATTGGCGCCTGTTTGATGGTAAGGCGGGAGGTGTTAAACCAGGTCGGGTTGCTCGATGAGGATTATTTTCTTTTTCTTGAAGAAACGGATTGGTGCTACCGGATGAAAAAGAGCGGTTGGAAGATCTATCATGTTCCTCAAGCAGAGGTCATCCACTTTCAAGGAAAAAGTGCGGAGAGAGAAATAGCCCGGGCGAAAGTTGAATATTACCGCTCTCGCTATTTATTCTTTAAAAAGCATCGAGGTTTTTTTCAATGGGTTCTCCTCGCCATCGGATTGAATATCAAGTTGTGGGTTGAATTCGTCTCCATGAGCGTCGCATGCCTATTGACCCTTTTTACGATTAAAAGATGGAGGAGAAAACTCTCGGTTTACGCCACGCTGCTCAAATGGCATCTCAAATTCTGTCCGGCTGAAATGGGGTTGAGGGCGATTTCGTGATCATCAGAGCGCTGTCCATGGAACATGAATGACGACTTTTTATGATTCCATCAATGTTTACTTTCCCATTTTTTTAATGGCTTTTACATGGAGGGTTTATGGTTAAGGTTGCTGTCGTGGGTTGTGGTTATTGGGGGAAAAATCTGGTCAGGAATTTTTCGGAATTGAAGGCCTTGCATTCCCTTTATGATGTGGATGAGAAGAAGGCTCAGGAGGTAAAAGCCCATTACCCTCAGGTCAAACTTTCTCCGACCCTTTCCGAACTTTTTCGAGATCCATCGATCGATGGAGTCATCATCGCAACCCCTGCTGAATCTCACTACAGGGTGGTCAAAGAGGCGTTGACGGCTGGGAAAGACGTTTTCGTAGAGAAACCGTTAGCCTTAAAAGTCAGAGAGGGTGAGGAGTTGGTCGCCTTAGCGAAGGAGAGGGAGAGGCTTTTGATGGTAGGACATCTCCTTGAGTACCATCCCGGAATCCTCAAACTCAAACAGATCGTTTCGAACGGAGAGTTGGGAAAGATCAATTATATCCACTCCACCCGGCTCAACTTAGGTAAGTTTCGGACCGAGGAGAACATCCTCTGGAGTTTTGCCCCTCATGACATCTCGGTGATCCTTTTGCTTTTAGGAGAAATGCCCAAGGAGGTGTCCGCCCATGGAGGAAGTTACCTCAATCAGGGAATTGCTGATGTGACGATGACCACGATGGATTTTCCAAGCGGAGTGAAGTCCCATATTTTTGTCAGTTGGCTTCATCCCTATAAGGAACAAAAGTTGGTGATCGTAGGGGATCGGAAGATGGCTGTTTTCGATGATGTGGTCCCGAAGGATAAGCTTTTACTATTTAGCCATCGGATTGATTGGATTGAAAGGGTTCCTATCCCCAGGAAAGAAGACGCAGAGGTCATCCCTTTTGACATGGAAGAACCCCTCAAAGCCGAATGTCGCCATTTTCTCGAATGCCTTCAGACACGAAGGAGACCGAAGACCGATGGTGAAAATGGTCTAAGGGTTTTAGAGATCCTTGAGCTTTGTCAAAGGTCGTTACAGGAAGGAGGAAAGGTGTTGACGTTCGGGAAAGGGGTGGCGCGTCAACTCTTCATCCATGAGACGGCCTGTGTCGATGAGCCCGTGGAGATCGGCGGGGGAACCCAGATCTGGCACTATTCCCATATTATGTCAGGGGCCAAGATCGGAAGAGATTGTATTCTCGGGCAAAATGTGTTTGTCGGGTCTGGAGCCGTTTTAGGGAACCGTATTAAGGTCCAAAATAACGTCTCGATTTATGCTGGGGTGATCTTGGAGGATGACGTTTTTTGTGGGCCCTCCATGGTCTTTACCAATGTCTTCAATCCACGAAGTTTCATCTCCCGGAAAAAGGAGTTTCGAAAAACCCTCGTCAAGAAAGGAGCCACCATTGGAGCCAATGCCACGATCGTCTGTGGAAATGAAATTGGTCAATATGCCTTTATCGGGGCCAATTCGGTGGTGACCAATGATGTCCCGGATTACGCATTGGTTTATGGAAATCCAGGGAAAGTGAAAGGGTGGGTCTGCCAGTGTGCAGAAGGAATCACATTCCGATCTGGAAAAGCGGTGTGTCAAGCCTGCGGGAAACGGTATAAGAAAGGTCGTGATGGCGTGAAGTTGATCTAAAAAGGGGACAGGCTACTTTTTTCGATTTAAGGTTTCAGCGATGCCAAGAATTTCAAGAGGTCTAATAGACGGGTCTGTGTACCATGTCATTAACCGTGGAAATGGCAGGCAGGTGATTTTCCACAAAGATAAAGATTATCAAGCTTTTATCGGTATAATGGAAGAGGCAAAGGTCAATTATTCTGTAAAGGTCTATGCATATTGTTTAATGCCGAATCATTTCCATATGGTTTTAATGCCTGAAGAGGCAACGCATTTAAGTAAAATGATGCAATGGTTAATGACAAGTCATGTTCGTCGTTATCATCGACATTATGGAACCAGTGGTCATATATGGCAAGGACGTTATAAAAGTTTTCTGATCCAAATGGACAACCATTTATTGGAGGTTCTTAGGTACGTCGAAAGCAATCCGTTGAGGGCAGGACTGGTTAATTCAGCAAAGGACTGGCCATGGTCTTCTTATCACGAATTATCCGGTAAAAGGCAACGCTTATGGATTGACGAAATTCCTATAGAATTGCCCAGGAATTGGGGTGAATATGTGAATGAACCAATGAAAAAAAATGAGTTAGATAAACTGCGTCAAAGTGTAAATCGTCAGTCTCCCTATGGAAGCCCATCTTGGCAGATTCAAATGACTAAAGAACTTGGATTAGAATCCACGATGAGGCCACGGGGAAGACCAGCGAAAATGGGTGAAATGAAAAAGTAGCCTGTCCCCTTTTTCTGGAGATGAAGAAATGAAGATTATAACGATCGTCGGCGCAAGGCCACAGTTTATTAAAGCGGCAGCAGTTCATCGTGCTATTGAGCAACATCATCGAAGAGGTCCTTCTTTGAGGGAGTCCCATTATAAAAAAAGGCTTCGAGAGATCTGGGTTCATACGGGTCAACATTATGATATTTTGATGGACAAGGTTTTTTTTGATGAACTTCAACTTCCTAAGCCTGCTTATCACCTGGGAGTTGGATCCGGTTCTCATGGCAAGCAGACGGGGCTGATGCTTGAGCGGATCGAGGTTGTCCTGGAAAAGGAAAAACCTGAAGCAGTGATCGTTTATGGAGATACGAATTCTACTCTGGCAGGGGCCTTGGCGGCAGCGAAACGCCATATCCCCGTTGCCCATATCGAGGCAGGGTTGAGGAGCCATAATCGGAACATGCCAGAAGAATTAAATCGCATCGTGACCGATCATCTCTCGACGTTTCTATTCTGCCCTACGGACTTAGCCGTTCGAAATTTGTCAAATGAAGGAATCCGGGAGAGTCGGAGCAAGATTGTCAGAAATGTCGGCGATGTGATGTATGATTCGATTCTTTACTATTCCAAAATGGCAGAGGAGAAAAGTACGGTTATTAAAGATTTGAATCTTTATTTTTCAACTCCGAATTCCGAACTCCGAACTCCGAACTATTATTTAGCCACTCTCCACCGAGCTGAAAATACGGACGATCCCCAAAGGCTAAAATCTATCCTGAGAGCTCTGGACGAGATCGGCAGAAATCATCCCGTCGTCCTTCCCCTCCATCCCCGAACGAGGAAAAGGATGGAGGTCCATTTTCTTTTTTCCAGATTCGTCAATATTAAATTTATTGAACCGGTCTCCTATCTCGACATGCTCGCGCTGGAAAAGAATGCCAGGGCTATCCTGACAGATTCAGGAGGGGTCCAGAAGGAAGCCTATTGGTTCAACATCCCTTGTTTAACGCTGAGGGAAGAAACAGAGTGGGTCGAAACAATCAAAAGTGGTTGGAATCAATTGGTAGGGATAGAGAGGAAAAAGATTGTTCAAGCGGTCCATGATTTGGAGAAGAAGAGACCTTTCAAAAGGGGAGGAATGATCTTTGGAGAGGGCAGGGCGAGCGAAAAAATCGTTCGGATATTGTTAGAGTGGTTTCGTTAGAATGATGAAAACCTTCTCAACATTCATACCCAAAAGAGAATCTGAAATGAAGAAGCGAAGGACTTGGCAGCCCCTCTTGCTGATCATGGCTTTAGCTTTGGGCTTAAGGATTTTCCTCGTCCTCTATCCTGAAGTCATTCATAACGACGGCATCGAATATATTCGTTATGCGAAAGAGGTTCTAACAGGGAATTGGACAGCAGGGAAGGCGAATCCCGGTTACCCTGTCCTCATTGCCCTGGTCTATTCCTTGGTGGGAAATTATGAACTGGCCGGCATCTGGATTTCTGTGATTTTCGGGGTCCTTCTCATCCTCCCTGTTTTTTACTTAGGGAAAACGATATTTAATGAGAGGGTCGGAATCATTTCGAGCCTTGTGGTGGCTGTCCATCCCATCCTTTACTCATCCTCTGGTTCCGTTTTGACCGAATCGACCTACCATTTCTTTATGGCGACCTCCGTCCTTTTCGGTTGGTATGCCTTCCATAAAGGGAGGTGGGTTCATGCCTTGCTCTTTAGCCTTTTTGCCTCCCTGGCTTTTCTCACTCGACCCGAGGCGATTGGGTTTCTCCTCATCTTCAGTGTTTGGGTATTTTTTTTCAATCCGCCTGGAGGAAAAAGATCGATTTCAGGAAGAATCTGGATGATCCTGATAGCGACCCTGGCGTTTCTTATTTTTTCCTCTCCCTTTTTGATACAAATTCGAAAAGAGACAGGGAAATGGTCCATCTCAAAAAAGGTAGATGTGTCCATCGGGTCATTTTCGAAAATGGGTGAGCTTCCCTCCATCGATGAAATACGTCCATGGAGAAAAGGAGTTCCGTTGCTCTCCCTGGTCAAAGATCCTCTTTCCCTATTGGTTAAAATGGGAACGGGGCTTTCAAAGTCCTTCTATCGTTTTCAACAGGGGTTTCACCCCCTTCTTTGTTTTTTTGCTGTGATCGGATGGATTGGGATCATTCGAAATCGATCTCGCACCTCTCTGAAGGCAAATCTTTACATCCTGACTCACCACTTTTTCTACTTTGCTCTTGTCTTCTCAATCCTAATCGCCACACGACGATATACCTCGCAAATGATTGCGATCTCCATCCCCTGGGCGGCGTTTGGATTGGAGGTGGCCCTTGAATGGATTCTGCAGCGATGGAAGCTTGTTGAAAATAAAGGAAAGGTGGCAACCCTCTCAGTTGCCCTCCTCTTGCTCATCCTTTTCATCCAGGGGAGGGTGATCCATTCTCGGGAGCACCGTGAAATTCAAAGAGAAGCAGGTCTGTGGATGAAAGATCATCTTCCCAGAGGCGTTTACATCATGAGTCGATTGCCTCAGGAAGCTTTTTATGCTGATTTATCCTGGACCGGAATCCCTAAAAAAGGTTACGAGGAGATTTTACAGATAGCCCGGTCAAAAGGCGTCGGGTATCTTGTCTTAGATGAAAATACTGAAGAGCGGTCCCCTGGCTTTTGGGGAGAATTTAAAAAAGAAGATTTGATTCTTTTAAAGACTTGGGATAAGGAGAATCAAAAAATAGTTGTTTATGAAATTATCTATCCAAAATAAATCTTAAACTGACCCACCCAAAGCAAAGAAGATCCTAAAAGGTTTACAGAATAATTCCCCCTGCAGCGGGTCTTCCCTCTTTTTCTAACACAAATCTTCCCATTTCAGGAATCTCGTTAAACGGATCGACCGCCACCTTTTCATCAAGTTGAAGTAAAACGTCGGCCACCTCTGCGCCCTTGATGGAAGAGGCGTCTTCCTCTGTTAATTCCATCGATGCGGGATCGAATTTCCGATTGATCTTATCGATTCGACAGGGGACCTCCTGAGTGACACACCTGAATAGAAGGGCTTCTCCAACTCGATAACCCGTCGGGTCCAACCAAAATATATTCGCTTTGATCTGATCAGAGATCCAAGAAGAGAGATCCGCCGTCAAGATTTGCCCCCTCTTGACCCGGTGCCTTCCCTTTAAACGAATCCCGATGGATTCTTCGAAATGAGCGATGGATACATCCTTCTCCAAGAACTTTTTAATTTCCTTAACTTCTACTTTCTTCTTTTCGGGTAAAAGATAAACACTCTGACCCTTCTTGAGTTCCCCCGCTTCAATTCTTCCGACAATGGTTTTCTTTCCATCAATCGTATAGATATCCTGAATGGGAAATCTCAACGGTTTTTCTTCGATCTTCAGCGGTTCGAAGGTATCCAATGCCTGCAATACGGTCGGTCCATCAAACCAGGATATTTTTTCTGAGGGTTTAGCAACGTTGTCTCCATGGATGGCTGAGATGGGGAGAATAAAAGTGGGATGGACATTTAATTGATTCAAAAAATCGATGACCTCTCCCTTCAACGATAAGAATTTATCCTGAGAATAATGGACCAAGTCTATCTTATTTAATAACACGCAGACCTGCTTGAACCCCAGCATGCCTAAAATATAGGCATGACGCCTGGTCTGATCTCGAATTCCCTCGAAGGCGTCGATGATCAGTAGGGCTGCCTCCGCTTGGCTGGAGCCTGTAATCATGTTTTTCAAAAATTCTTTGTGCCCGGGGGCATCGATGATGACGTATCTCCTTTTTGGTGTTTTGAAAAAGGTTTGGGTCGTGTCGATGGTGATGCCTCTTGATCGTTCCTCTTCAAAGCAATCCATGACAAAGGCAAATTCGAGGTTTCTCCCGAGCGTTTCAGAGCTATGCTGAATCTCAGAAAATTTATCCGGGGGCAGACAACCGGTATCATAAAGAAGCCTTCCGATCAGGGTGCTTTTTCCGTGGTCGACGTGTCCGACGATCACGATCGGGAGAGCCCGTTCTTCCATCAACATGAGAGATTCCTCCTTATAGAAATTTGGAATACTGGAATATTGGAATACTGGAATACTGGACAAATCCTACTTCCAAGCTTTCCCCCATCAAATTATTCCATGATTCCACTATTCCATCATCCCAATTTTTCCGTTTTACATATATCCCAATGCCCTCAGTTTTTGCATGGTGTAGATATTCTCTTTGTCCTGGGCGCGGCCTGACCTTTCCGAGGTTTTCGAAATCCGAATTTCCTCTACAATCTCATCAATGGTCTGAGCTTCCGAATCGATAGGAGAGCAGCAGGGAAGGCATCCAATACTTCTAAATCGTTTCCCATTCTTGCTAAAATAGAGTGGGACAACAGGGAGTCCTTCCCGTTTCACATAATTCCAGATATCAAATTCCGTAAAATGAAGGATGGGATGAATCCGAAAGTGTTCTTCCTCCTCCACGGTCGATTGGTATTGATCCCACAATTCAGCCGGCTGGTTTTCGTAATCCCATTTGAATTGGGAATCCCTGGGTGAAAAATATCTCTCCTTCGCACGAATTCCGTGTTCATCTCTGCGGATCCCTAAAAGGATGGCTTTCAAATGGTACTTTTTAATGACCATCTTCAGGGCATTGGTTTTTAATTCATTACAACAATCTAATTTACTTCCGGAACCGGGTCCCATGCCTTCTTTTAATTTTTCTTCGTTTCTCCCGATCAATAAATTGAGATGCCATTCTTTTGCACGTGCATCTCTGAATTGATACATCTCTGGGAATTTATAGCTCGTATCGATATGGATGATCGGGAAGGGAATATGGCCGAAAAAGGCCTTCCGACAGAGCCAGAGTAAAGTGGTGGAGTCTTTCCCGACCGACCAGAGCATGGCAATATCTTTGAATTGATAATACGCTTCACGAATGATATAGATACTTTTATTTTCCAATCTGGTGAGATGATCCATAAAGTGGTCTCCTGCTAAGAATAATATTGAAGGATATACTCCGTTAAATTCTCGACCGATGGCTTTTTAGAAAATCGAATCGTTTCCGGAAGAATGCAAAAAGCATCACCCCAAGTATGCATCCCCTTAAAGATGTTATCGCCGAAAATTTGCTTTTTTTCTAAACTTCCCTTTAAATCATAGCCCTCCTTGGGAAGGCAGATTAAATCCGGAGCCAGATGGGTGTGAGGCCCATGATAAATCTCCTCTTTTTCGTAAATTTGATCAATGACCTCGTCGCCGTTATCTCCCCTCAGCCCTCTCAAACTCATCTTTAATTCTTCCAATAAAGCAGCCCTTTCTTCTTTTTTCACCGTTCCCCCCGGAAAAGCCTCCTTTGAGTGGATATAAATTCGGCAAGGGTCTAAATTGAATGCTCTGGTTTCATTTTCGATCCTTTCATAAAAATTCCCTTCACTCTTTAAGAGCAGAAACCCTTTTTCCTCTAAAAACTTATTGATATAGACCTCTTTTTGAACGGGGGCAAACCCATGGTCAGAGAGGATCATCAGGAATCCTTTGTCCGAAGATATTTCAAGAAATTGTTCGTATAGATATTTTATAAATTTATCCAATTCGATATAGAAGCGGATGAACGACTCATGATAAGGATTCTTATCATCGTTGGATGCATCAAAGAAGAAATGGTGAAGGCGGTCTGTCTCTGTGATGCAGGCGAAAAAAAGGTCCCAAGACTCTTCTCCGAAAAAGTGAGAGATGGCTTTTTTGCGGATATCAAAACATTCGAATAGGCTTTTCATAAAAGCTGCTTTATCTTCTTTGGCTTTTTCCGCTTCCACATCAATAAGATAATCAATGGACTGGAGATAGGCATAAGCCGATTCAGGAAAGGTGGCTTTTTTTAAATCAATGGCTACAAAACCAGAAACCAATATTCCATTCATCGGTAATGCAGGATAGGTATGGGGGACATTGAGAACAATGGATCGATAGGGATGACTCATTTTATGTTGGTACTTTTGAAACAGGGTGGAGGTCCTTTCATTTGTTTTAGCTAATATTTCCCAAAAGGTGGGTGCTTTGACGTCCTTTGAATTGGGGAAATATAAAGAATAACTTTGAGGTCTTAGATCCGTAAATCCAAAGATCCCATGTTCGCCGGGATTGACTCCAGTGTTAAACGATGTCCAGGAAACCGACGAAATATCAGGAATGGAGGCGTTCGTCTGATGAAGCGTTAGCCCTTGGCTCAGGATCTCTTTCAAGTTTGGCATCACGTCCTTTTGCAGGTAGGTGTTCAATAGGGAATAGGGGACTCCATCGATACCAATGATCAAAGCCTTTTTCGTTTTTCTCTTAAATAACTTCATCGAACCCCTTTCCCGGATATTACCATTCTATAGATCCTTTGCATAATTGAGCAGACATTTCCACTTTTCTTTCCCCTCTTAGTCAAAGAGGGGTCAGGGGAGATTTTATAAATCACAAACAATTCCATATTCCCTCCATCACTCCACCGATATTCTCAAAAACATCCCTATCCGAAAACCCCAGAACCTTTAAACACATTTTTCTGAGGACATCATCCCCTCCCCAGTCTTTTGCTGGCCCTTTTCAGAATAGTGTTGTCCAACATCAAGCTCGATCACAAGATTGGCTTTCGGACAGTAAAAATCTACAATGTACTTTCCAATAATCTTTTGGCGGTAAAATTGATACCCCTTCAATTGCTTTCGTCTCCATTTCAACCACACTCTGTTTTCAGCATCGGTCATATTTTTTCTGAGATGCTGCGATA
>JACAEV010000099.1 GCA_013388645.1 Syntrophaceae bacterium
AGTCCGATTCAGCCCATTATTGTCATTCCCGTGAAAACGGGAATCCAGTGAATTCAAATACTTCTGGACTCCTGCTTTCGCAGGAGTGACGGGTGGGGAGACTTTTTACGAGACCCTCAATATTGGAATAATGGATTAAGGACTTACTTGTCATCCTTGCGGAAGCAGGAATCCGGTCTTTTCATGTAGTTAAAATCTTCTGGGTTCCCGTTTTCACAGGAATAACAACTTTTTTAAGAGCCCATCATTTAATCCATTACTCCCTTCCTCCTTCCTTCCGGCCTTTTGGCACTTAGCCCCTTGGATGATAACGTTGATGAACCTTTTTTAACCGCTCTCCGGTCACATGGGTGTATATTTGAGTGGAGGAGATATCCACATGGCCAAGCATTAACTGGACCGAGCGAAGATCGGCCCCCCTTTCCAGGAGATGGCTTGCGAAAGAGTGTCGGAGCAGATGCGGGGTAATCCTCTTTTGGATGCCAGCCCTTCGAGCATAATTTTTAAGGCTCTTCCAGAACCTTTGTCGACTCATCGCTCCCCCCAGTCGGTTGACAAAAAGAAATGGACTTTGGTTTTTTTTCGTCAGGACTTCCCGACTTTCCCGTAAATAGCGAATGACCCATCTCACGGCTTCACCTCCGATCGGGACAATCCTTTCTTTTGAACCTTTCCCATAGAGAAGGACATAACCTCCCTCCAGGTTAACCTGATGGATTGGAAGCTGAGTGAGTTCGGAAACCCTCATCCCTGTGGCGTAGAGCATCTCTAACATCGCCCGATCTCTCAGACCCAAAGGGGTGTGGAGATCAGGTTGCTCCAATAATTGCTCGATCTCTTTTAAAGTCATGATTTGTGGTAAGGTTTTCGCCACCTTCGGTGACTCTAAATTCTCGATAGGATTCACTTTCAGAATTCCCTCTTGAACTAAAAATCTGAAAAAGGTTCGAATGGCGACCAAATTTCTCACGATGCTTTTAGGAGAGAGATTCTTTTTTCTCATCGAAAGAAGAAAACTCCGGACATGGAACTTGCTCACCTCTTGAATCTCCTGCATTCCTTTTTCTTTCAGATGATTTATGAATCGGTTCAATCCATGGCCATAGGCCTCAATGGTATTGGTCGCAAGCCCTTTTTCAACAATGAGGAAATGGAGAAATTGATCTAACCATTGATCCATTTGATTTTCCAATCATAAAAGAAAAGCGAGCGATAAGGCAATCCTTTCAACGATTGAGATTGAAAAGAATGGGATGGTTTGCCTTGTTCCCTGTTGTGTCCTTTCATATCATAAATTAAAATTAAATAAAAAAGCAGAGGGGATGATTCCCTCTGCTTCACTATAGAGATTCATCGTCGTCCAATGTCCTTCAGATCCCCGTGTGTCCAAAACCTCCTCCTTGTCTCTGGGTGGATGGTAGATCGTCGACCTCCTCCAGATGGGCATGAAATACCTGAGAGATCACCATTTGGGCAATTCTTTCTCCATTACGGATGGTGTAAGGGTCCTTCCCGAAATTGATCAAGAGAACACCGATCTCACCGCGATAATCGGAGTCGATCGTCCCCGGTCCATTGACGATGCCGATCCCTTTCTGAATCGCTAAGCCACTGCGAGGTCTGATCTGCCCTTCAAATCCCATCGGAATGGCGACAGCGATGCCAGTGGGAATCAGCTTTCTTTCTCCAGGATTTAACGTAATTTCATTTTCAAGAGAAGCGAAAAGGTCCATTCCGGAAGCCCCTTTCGTCATATATCGGGGCATGGAAACGGGATGTTCTTTTTTTAAGCGTCTGATATAAATTTTCATCTTCGACCTCTGCCATTCGAACAAAAATGATTCGCTATTTTCCGAACCATCGGATTTTCTCCAAGTAATTACCATCGGCTGGCCCGAGCACGGTCAAGCAGAAATAGCGTTCGTCGAAGATATCCTGGGCTAACTGTTGAACCGTTTCTTCAGTCACCTCTTCAATCCCTTTTAGAATTTTTTCCACTGGAAGATAGGATTCGAAATAGATTTCATTCTTCGCCAATCGGGTCATCAAGTTGTCCGAACTTTCTAGGCTGAGAAGAAGGTTTCCCTTTAATTGCTCTTTTGCGGTCTCCAATTCTCCATTCATGAACGGCTCTTGTTTTAGGCGACAGAACTCCTTGAGGATCAGTTCAATGACCTCTGGGAAGGAGTCTTCATTCGTTCCCGAATAGATGACCACCAATCCTGTATCAATGTAAGTAGGAAGATAGGAATATACGGAGTAAGCCAACCCGCGATTCTCACGGATCTCTTGAAAAAGCCTCGAACTCATCCCACCCCCCAGAATGGTATTTAATACATAAGAGGCAAAGCGGAGGGAATGGTTATATTGGAGTCCTTTGGTGCCAAGACAAAAATGGACTTGCTCTAAATCTCGTTTCCAAACGTTCATCGTAGAGATCGGGTCAGGTCTGATCCTGTCCCTTATTTTTTCGGACTTTGGAATCTGACCAAAGGTCCGGTTAACCCGATCGACCACCTCTTGATGTTGCACGTTCCCGGCGGCACAGATGATAATTCGATCAGGCGAGTAATTTTCCTTAAAAAACCGATAAAGTTGATCTCGATAAAAAGATTGAACCAGCTCAGAGGTCCCATAAATTGGAAAACCCAAAGGATGTTCCCCCCAACAGACCCGATTAAAAAGATCGTGGATTAAATCATCCGGAGTATCCTCCACCATTTTGATCTCTTGAAGGATCACCATTCTTTCCTTTTCCACATCCTTGATATCCATCAGGGAGTGAAGAAAAATATCCGAAAGAAGATCGATGGCGAGAGGTAAATTCTTTTCGATCACCTTGGCATAAAAGCAGGTGTACTCCCTTCCCGTGAAAGCATTCAGGGTACCGCCCACGGAGTCAATTTCTTTGGCGATGTCAAAGGCGGTCCGTTTCTCCGTTCCTTTAAAGAGGAGGTGTTCGATAAAGTGGGATATCCCGTTTTCGTTGGGTTGTTCGTCCCTGGATCCGGTCATCACCCACACGCCGATGGAGACAGATCGAAGGTAGGGGATTTGTTCAGTAATCACTCGTATCCCATTACTGAGAACCGTCTTCTGATAGCCTGCTCCCGTTTCGATCCAGGACTGGTTTAAGGAGTTTTTCATTCTTGATCCACTCTTACGGCTTTTCCTTTCCTTCTACGTTCTGTTTCATTTCTCTCATGGCTGCCTTTCGGCTCAATCGAATGCGCCCCTGAGGATCGATATCAATCACTTTGACAAGGACCTCATCTCCTTCTTTCAGGATGTCCGATACCTCCTTAACATGTCCCTCTGCCAATTGGGAAATATGGATGAGGCCATCGGTTCCCGGAAAAAGTTCAACAATAGCCCCGAAACCTAAAATTCGAGTCACTTTTCCGGTATAGAGATGGCCCACTTCGACTTCCTGGGTGAGCCGCTTAATCATATAGATGGCTTTTTCAATCGCTTCATAATTGGGGGAAGCCAGCTTGACCAACCCTGTATCATCCACATCGACCTTGACCCCTGTCTGATCGATTACGGCCCGAATGTTTTTTCCCCCAGGGCCAATGACATCTCGTATCTTCTCCTGTTTCACCTGTAGGCTAACGATTCGAGGGGCATGGCGCGAAAGGTCTTTACGGGGCTCTGAAATCGTTTCTCTCATTTTTTCCAGAATATGAAACCTTCCCTCTCGGGCCTGATCCAGAACGGTTCGCATGATCTCTTTGGAAATGCCCTGGACTTTGATATCCATCTGGATGGCAGTCACCCCATCGGCGGTCCCTGCCACCTTAAAATCCATGTCTCCAAAATGATCTTCATCTCCCAAGATATCTGAGAGGACAGCCATTTCCCCATTTTCCAAAATTAAACCCATCGCGATGCCTGCGACAGGGGCTTTAATCGGAACCCCTGCATCCATCAAGGAAAGAGTGGCACCGCATACCGTGGCCATGGAAGAAGATCCATTCGATTCCAATACCTCTGAAACAATCCGAATGGTATAGGGGAATTTCTCGCTGGACGGAAGAACTGGCAGAATCGCCCTTTCGGCTAATGCCCCATGACCAATTTCTCTCCGGCTGGGTGACCTCAAAGGAGAGACTTCTCCGGTGCAGAAGGGGGGGAAATTATAGTGGAGCATGAAGGATTTATAAGTTTCTCCTAACAGGGAATTAATTTTTTGCTCATCTTCCGAAGTTCCAAAAGTGACGACGGCGAGGACTTGAGTTTCTCCGCGAGTGAAAAGGGCTGATCCATGAGTTCGAGGAAGGATCCCCACTTCACAAGAGATCGTTCGAATTTCGGATAGTCCCCTTCCATCGATCCGACGCTTCTTTTCTAAAATCAATTTTCTCATCTGCCTGCGATACGTTTCTTCAAAAGCGATCTCCACTACCTTCTGAGAGGATTCCTCCACGGCTCCCATTTCCTGGAAAGTCATCTGAAGGATCTCCTCCAGTCGTTCTCTTCTTTTTCCTTTCTCAGTGATCTGAAACACCTCACGAATTTTTTCTTGTGCGATCAGGTTGACCTTTTCGTATAAAGACTCCTCCGGCTTTTGAAGTTCGAATTCCTTTGGCATAATCCCTAAGGTCAATTTCATCTTTTTTTGGAGGTCGATCACCGGTTTTAAGGATCGATGGCCAAATAAGATCGCCTCCAAGATCTCCTCTTCCTTCGCCTCTTTGGCGCTTCCTTCCACCATGATAATCGCGTCCTCACTGCCGGCCACGAAGAGATCCATATCACTGATCTCCAATTCCTCATGGGTTGGGTTGAGAAGAAACTCTCCATCAATACGACCCACTTTGGCTCCAGCAATAGGCCCTCCAAAGGGAATATCCGACAAGGAAAGCGCACTCGAAGCCCCAATCATTCCTAAGATGGAGGGGTCATTGTCCTGATCGGCCGAGAGAACCGTCGCAATAATTTGGATCTCATTCTGAAATCCTTTTGGGAAAAGGGGCCTCAGGGGCCGATCAATAAAACGGGAAATCAACGTCTCGCGATCACTGGGCCTTCCCTCCCTCTTAAAAAAACCACCTGGGATCCTCCCCGCTGCATAGGTCATTTCTAAATAATTAACTGTAAGTGGGACGAAATCGAGGCCTTCCCGTTTTTTTTCAGAGGTGACGGCGGTCACGAGCACAACGGTTTCTCCATATTGGACCATGACCGACCCATTTGCCTGTTTTGCCACCTTCCCCGTTTCAATGGAAAAGGGTCTTCCTCCTAAATGTATCTCTTCTTTATAATTCATAAAATTTAGTATACTCCTTTTTCGTTTGATACCGTCGATCCATCCTATTTTCGTAATCCTAATTTTTCAATGATGATTCGATACCGGTCTACCCTGTTTTCTTTAAGATAGTTGAGGAGTCTCCGCCGTTGGCCAACCAATTTGAGAAGCCCCCTACGAGAATGATGATCTCTTTGGTGGGATTTAAAGTGTTCTGTTAGATATCGAATCCGTTCACTGAGCAGAGCGATTTGGACCTCGGGGGACCCTGTGTCCCGTTCGTGGTTTCTAAATTGTTCGATCATCTCTTTTTTCTTTTCCTGAACCAGTGTCATGAAACCCTCCTTTTTAGCAAAGACGACCTTCCATAGAAAATCGTTCGTGGGGTTGAAATATTCTGATCGGACGAAAGGCGACCGTTTCTGGATCAGCCCATGGAATCTCCCCTCCCCTTATTTCTGATTTTAAGATGGCTACCAACCCCTCCATTGGGGAAGAGATCTTGACCCATTCGCCTTTGTCGAAAGGGGGAAGTACCTGAGAAGGTAGATCCTGAACGACCATCTCTTTTCCAAAGCGGACCTTCCTGACAAGCTGCTCATCACCGATCAGTTCAGGCAAACTGGGCAGCGCCTCTTCCAAAGAGATCAACCAAGGGGAAAATTGATAGCGTCGAAAAAAGCCCTTGACGGTTGACCAAGGGATTGCTTGCTCGAGGGTGAAGGGTCCGCTTCGAGTTCTTCTGAGATGGCGGAGGTGCCCCCCACATCCTATTTTCCTCCCGAGATCTCTTCCGAGTGAACGAATATAAGTCCCTTTAGAACAAGAGATTTGAAAATGGACAAACGGCAAATCAATCTTCTTCAATTGTATTTTGTAAATTTCCACCTCTCTCTGCTTCCGTTCGACCTCCACTCCTTTCCTGGCCAGTCGATAGAGGGGCTTGCCCTGCATTTTGATAGCCGAAAACATAGGAGGCGTCTGTTGAATCTTCCCCAAAAAAGAAGATAGCAGTGCTTCTATCTTTTCCGGTTGCACCTCTTCCCATGGTTTTTTCATGACGACTTTTCCGGTCCAATCGTCGGTAGTCGTTTCTTCTCCTAATTGGAGGGTGACCTCATACTCTTTAGGCCCCTCTTCTATAAAAGGAACCAATTTTGTCCCTTCATTGATGGCAATCGGCAATACACCAGTTGCAAAGGGGTCCAAGGTTCCGATGTGCCCTGCCTTTTTCGCACGCAATCGACGTTTGATCTCCCTTACCACATCTAAGGAGGTCATCCCTTCTGATTTATCGATGATCAGGAGACCGTCCATCCCCCTCGCCATCGGTACTATGTTCCTCCTCATGATGGATGCGTTGAATCAATTCTTCCATGTGGATGGCATACTCAATGGAGGGATCGAATTGAAATACAATTTCAGGGGTGTATCTCAGTCGGATGCGACGGCCCAACTCTTTTCGAACATATCCCGTGGCGCTTTCCAGGCCTTCCATCGACCTCTCCCTCTCTTTGAGATCCCCAACGACACTATAATAGATTTTTGCAAATCGACAATCTTCCGAGACATGAACCCGTGTGACGGTGACAAGACCCACTCGAGGATCTTTAATCGATTTCATCAGTATTTGGGATGTCTCTTTGTGGATTAAATCCGCCACTTTTTCAGAACGTTTCCCTTCCATTCACACCTCTGAGGGCGTTATACGCTCAGGATCTCCATTTCCGTCTGAACCATCTCAACCAGGTTCATCTGCTCTATAAAATCAACCACCTTATCCAAACTCGAATTGATATGGCGTCGATCATTTCCAACAGTACAAAAACCAATCTGCGCGCGCTGCCAAAGGTCATGATCTCCGACCTCCGAGATCGCTACGTTGAATCGGTGTCGTACTCGATCGATCAGTTTCCGAATCACATGCCGCTTTCCCTTTAGGGA
The DNA here is from genome assembly GCA_013388645.1 of Syntrophaceae bacterium. GTDB lineage: Bacteria > Desulfobacterota > BSN033 > BSN033 > UBA1163 > UBA1163. The sequence goes on from JACAEV010000099.1 coordinate 7,196, forward strand.
ACGATTCTCTGGGATCCGAAGATCCAGTTGGCAAATTCCAATCACCATCGCTTTCCCCTTCTTTGTTGAGTGAAAGGAGTCCTTCTCAAAGAGAAGACCTGAGATCCAATCATATCAACCTTGGTTGGACCTCTTCCATCTCATAGGATTCAATGATATCCCCGAGCTTGATGTCATTGAAATTCTCGATACCGATGCCACATTCGAGCCCCTGACCACAGTCTTTTGTATCGTCTTTGAATCGCTTCAGTGAAGAAATTCGGCCATCATAGACGACGACATTATCGCGCAGCAATCTCGCATGAGACCCCCTCACCACTCTTCCATCTGTCACGAGGCTACCCGCCACTGTTCCCACTTTCCGGATATTGAAAACCTGGATCACCTGAGCCCTTCCCAGAATGTGTTCTTTATACGTCGGCTCCAACAGTCCTTCCAAAGCGTTTTTAATGTCTGTGATCGCATCATAGATCACCGAATAGGTCCGGATATCCACTTGCTCCCGTTCTGCCAAGGATTGAGCCTTGGGTCCGGGTCTGACATTAAATCCAATGATGATGGCGTTGGAAGCAGAGGCTAAATTGACATCCGTCTCCGTAATTCCACCCACTGCGTCGTGAAGGATATTGACCTTGACCTCATTCGTGGAGAGTTTTTTCAATGCCTCTTTCACTGCCTCAATGGACCCCTGAACATCTGCCTTGATGATGACATTGAGCTCCTTGACCTCCCCCTTTTTGATTTTTTCATAGAGCTCTTCCAAAGAGACTTTGCTCAATTTTGACAGCTCCTTCTCACGAATTTTTTCTTGGCGATGGAGGCTGATCTGTCTGGCCATCCGTTCTTCAGAAACAACGATGAAGGTTTCCCCGGCCTCAGGAATATCCGTGAACCCTACGACCTCTACCGGGGTCGATGGGAGCGCTTCTTCGATCTTTTGTCCTTTATCATTCAACATCGCCCTGACTCGACCATAGTGAGACCCTGCGAGAAAAGCATCGCCTGTTCTTAATGTTCCCTCTTGTATGAGAAGGGTGGCCACAGGCCCTCTCCCTTTATCTAACTTGGATTCGATAATGACCCCCCGGGCCGGTTTGTCCGGATTGGCCCTCAGTTCCAAAACCTCTGCCTGAAGGAGAATTAAATCCAGTAATTCTTTAATTCCTGTCTTCTGTTTGGCGGATACCTCTGCAAAAAGAGTGTTCCCTCCCCATTGCTCAGGGACGAGTCCATACTCTGAAAGGTCTTTTTTAACTTTTTCAGGATTCGCAGTCGCTTTATCCATTTTATTGATGGCGACCACGATCGGAACTTTTGCTGCTCGAGCATGATCGATCGCCTCTTTGGTCTGTGGCATCATCCCATCATCCGCAGCAACCACCAGCACCACCACATCTGTCACTTGAGCACCTCTCGCCCTCATGGCGGTAAATGCTTCATGACCCGGGGTGTCTATAAAAACCACATGGCCATTCTCTAACTCGACGTCATAGGCTCCGATATGTTGAGTGATCCCTCCCGCCTCTTCTCCCATCACATTGGTCTTCCGAATGGCATCCAATAGCATCGTCTTCCCATGATCCACATGGCCCATGATGGTCACTACGGGTGGCCTCGGTTTCAATTGCTCAGGGAGATCTTCTTTCCTCTCAAGAAGGTCTTGCCGCTCCAAGGAAATTTTTTCCACTTCATAGCCAAATTCACTGGCCACCAAAGACGCCACATCAGCATCAATAAGTTGGTTTATATTGACTAAGACACCCATCTCCATCAACTTTTTAATCAATTCTCCTCCCTTCACTCCCATCCGCTTCGCCAAATCTCCCACAGCGATCATTTCGGCGATTCGTATAATTCTCTTGATGGGTTTGGGGACGGTCACTTCGGTTTTCTTGGGTGTCTTGAGCACCACCTTTTTCTTCATCGGCCTGAAGGGTCTCAAACTGACTTCCACTTCCCTTTCTTCCAATTTATCGCCTTCGACTTCCTCCTCCCCCAACATCCTTTCCTCAATCCTCTTCCTCTTCTTAATCAATGCCTTTTTCTTTACGAGAGGGCCCAATCTTTCTTTTTCCAGTAATTCCTCCTTCTCAAGGAGTCTCAGTTCCACCTTTTTTTCAGGGGGCTCCACAGGTTTTGGTTTGAGGGGTTCTCTCTCAAGCTTTGCCGTCTCTTCACCTTCCTTAACCAAGACAGGTGGCTTCAATATTTCAGGGGCCTTTGGGACGATTTCCTCTCCTGCAGCCTTTGTTTCGATGGAAGGGGGGGGTTCGGCGGGTACTTCTTTCTTTTTTCTCCCTCGGGTAGATTTGGAAGGGGGTTTTTCCTCCTTTTTCAATTCTTTTTTCTCAATGGCCTTCTTCTGAACCTTTTCCTCAAGGGTTACTTTCTTCTCTTTAATTTTGGGTATCTTTTCTTTTATGACCTCTGGGATGACTTCCAGTTCGACGACGGCCTGGGGAGGGGGCGACTCTACTTTGACCTCTAATGTTCTTGCCCTTCTTCGGATAACGGTGGGTTTGACTCGTTTTTCAACAATTTCTCTCTCGGAATCCCGTTCAATCACTTTTTCTTCAGAAAGGGGGACTTTTTTATCGGGCTCAGCAAGCTTTTTATCTTTTATTTTTACGCCCATCCGTTTCAATTTAAGAAGTAGTTTATCATCCTCCATCCCGACTTCACGGGCGAGATCGAGGACTTTGCTTTTGGTCATTCACTTCCTCCTCTGTCCCATCGTTCAATTTGATTGGAAGGGTTTTTTGCAAAAAGAGCTTGAAACTCATTTGCCTCCAAGAACCGAATCTCTTTAAACTTTTTCTTCGCCTTATTGAAACATCCCAGATTGGGGCAGAGATATGCTCCTCTCCCCCGACGGGGAAATTTTAAATGGACTTGGACGCCTCCTTCCGGATTGAGCGTTAACCCTATCATCTCCCCCTTCTTCCTCCTTTTATGACATCCAATACAGGTTCGGATGGGGACATGGCCTCTGCTACTCATGCCCTTTTCCATGGATATATTGATTTGCAGATTGAATCAATTTCTCAGCCTTTTTCATTCCAATCCCTTGAAGCTGAGAGAGTTTTTCTGAGCTTGCTTCTAAAATATCTTGAACCGTCCTTAATCCACTTGCTTCCAGAATTTGGGCCGTCTTTTCACCTACTCCTTCGATATGGTCGACCGGATCGAGGGCTGGGTCAGCTGGCGCGATGGGACCTACCGTTTCAAGTGCAGGGCCCCCTTCTTTTGGAGATGCCTCGATGGCGCCTTTAACGATTTCCAGGGCTTTCTCTTTCTCAATTTCCAAAACCTTAGCCAACTCTTCTGGATCGACCTCTGCCACCTCTTTGATTGATCGGAACCCTTCATTATAAAGGATACGACTCGCCACATCTCCAACATGAGGGAGGCTTTTGAATGCTTCCAAAATTTCATTGGAGATTTTTTCCATTTTGGACTCACTCTTGATATCAATTTTCCAACCGGTGAGCTTAGAAGCCAATCGGACATTCTGGCCCTTCTTTCCGATGGCCAGGGAAAGTTGATCGTCAGCGACCACTACCTCCATATGTCTATTCTCTTCATCAATATAAACTCTGGAGATTTTCGCTGGTGCCAAAGCATTGCAAACGTATTTCGCTTGATCCTGGGACCAAGGGATGATGTCGATTCTTTCCCCTCGAAGCTCTTGAACAACATTCTGTACTCGTGAACCTTTCATCCCAACACAGGCCCCTACCGGATCGACATCCCGGTTCGAGCTATAGACAGAAATCTTTGCCCTTTCTCCGGGTTCACGGGCAGCGCTGATGATTTTAATCACTCCTTCCGAAACCTCTGGCACTTCCATTTCAAATAATTTGATTAAAAATCCAGGATGCGTTCTGGAAAGGAAAATTTGGGGACCTTTTGAGTTTTTCTGTACTTCAAGAATATAGGCTCGAAGCCGTTCTCCCTGTCGATACGTTTCTCCGGGAATCTGTTCTTTTGAGAAGAGGAGGGCTTCTGCCCTCCCGATACTGATATAAACGTTTCCCTTTTCCATCCGCTGGACGGTCCCACTGACTAAATCTCCTTTTCGATCCTTGAATTCATTAAAGACGTTTTCCCGTTCAGCATCTCTCACCTTTTGAATGATCACTTGCTTCGCCGTCTGAGCTCCGATGCGTCCAAAATCTGTATTCAGTTTTACTCCAAGACTGTCTCCGATCTGGGCTTCGTAATCTAATTCCCTTGCCTCTTTTAGTGAGATCTCTGCCGTGGGATCAATCACCTTATCGACCACCTGCTTAAATTGGAATAGCTCCACCTCTCCCTCTTCTTCATTATACCGGACCTCGATCTCTCCCTGATGCCCATATTTCTTTTTAGAGGCTTTTAGCACAGCTTCTTTTAAGGCTTCGATGATCACCTTCCGATCAATCCCTTTATCCTTCCCCACCTGTTCAATCACATAATTGAGATTGGATGGCATAATTCATCTCTCCCTTTCAAAATGACGCTCCGCTGTTTTTGGAGTCACGGAGCTTTTCCTAAATGGGTGGCTGGTTGCCGCGGACTTTCCTCTTTACCATCTCTTGATCCAACTCTAAGTTCGCTTTTGCTACTTTCTCGAGAGGAATTTCAAATATCCCATCATCACTTTCTATTTTGATTTTGTTCTCAAATAACCCTAAGAGTTTCCCTTTAAAGATTCGACGATTTTCTATAGGGGAGAGGGTCTTCACTTTAATGAGGCGATGAAAATATTTGATAAAGTCCTTTTCGGTTTTTAATGGCCGGGTCAATCCTGGCGAAGAAACCTCCAACGTATAAGGGACTTGAATAAAATCCTCAATGTCCAAATTCCTCCCGACTTCATGGCTGACCCGGGCACAGTCGTCCAGGGTGACCCCCCCCTCTTTATCCAGGGTGAGCCGAAGAACCCATCCTTTCGACTCTCTTCGATATTCGATATCCACCAGATCCAATGCCTCCTGAAGCAGAATCGGGGCAATCACGGCTCTTACCCGTTCCTCAATTTCATTTGACATCATCTTTTTGCCTTCGCTCCGAGTTTTAAAAAAAAAGCGGGCTTATAGCCCGCTTTTTCAGCAGACCAACAAATTAAATATTATATACTACAAATCTTTCTGAAATGCAAGAAAAATTTTATTAAATCGGATTGGAATCGGGATGATGAGATAAACCGCTGCGTTAAGCTGTATAAAAATCAATGTTCCTCCTTGAGAAACGAAGGCTGATCCAAACCTGGAATTCGAATGGATTGAATTTCTCTCTCCAACCTCTCGATCGTCTTTTGATGCTGACGTATCGTCTTTTTAAGGCGGAAATGTTTTAAGAGATCGCCGCCCACTCCGATGCATACACCTAGAAAAATGGAGCAGAAGACCACCAAGAAAAGTGGGAGAGGGGTGGGGGGAATTTCAAACCATCGAATATTCTCTATAGGAAAGATGAAACGAAGGATGACATCATTACGGTTTTGGATTGCGAAAAGGACCGCCACAAAAAAGGCCACTGTCCAAAAAAAGGTTCTGACCCATTTCACCTTGTCGTCCTCCTCTCTGGTCTCCCTTTTCCCCCAAATTCGATGAAAGCGGAGCGAAGTTGCTGATAGGTCTTTTTTAAATACTCAGGGATGACCCTCGTCCTCCCAATGACTGGCATGAAATTGGTATCTCCTGCCCATCTCGGTACAATATGGAGATGGAGATGTTTCTCCCCAGCTCCTCCCATCTTCCCGATATTCATCCCAATATTGAATCCATGAGGATGAAGGTTCGCCTTGAGCACTTGAACAGAGGTCTTCAATAAGTCGATCATCTCTCTCAACTCATGGGGGTCTAATTTTTCCACATCCAAACAATGCCGTTTTGGAGCAATCATCACATGGCCATGGCCATAAGGATACTTATTCATGATGACAAATACATCCTGACCTTGATAAAGGATCAGGTTCTTGATATCCTTTTTCTCCTTAAGTTTTTGACAGAAAAAACATCCCTTTTTCTTTTCTCCTAAAATATAATCCATCCTCCACGGAGCCCAGAGATATTTCATTGCGATTCATCCCTTCGCTGTGAATGATCCATGCCTTATAGAGTTGATAGCGCCGAAACGGCTTTTTAACCGTCTTCCTCGAAACCATAGAGGATAAGTGTATCGATCTTCATGATAACTTATCCTATGAGGATAACTCTACATTAAGGTAGAGATAATCCTTCCAAGGATCCGGAGTCTCTTTGATACCAAGGCTCATCGGTAATAAGGGTATCCAAATGGGAGCTCTCGGTTTTCGGATGAGTGACATTCCTGCTTCTTCGGGGGTTCGACCACCTTTTTTAAGATTGCAGGCCGTGCAGCAGGTGACCACATTGGTCCATTCTGTTTGTCCACCTTTTGAGCGCGGAATGACATGATCATAGGTCAACTCTCTATGCTCGAATGGCGCCCCACAGTATTGACATTTCCCTCGATCTCGGACGTAAAGATTTTGACGTGAGAATTTTACGATTGGAGTTTTCCTTTTAATAAAACGATTCAATCGAATGACAGCGGGAAGTCGCAAGGAAAAACGAACCCCCCGAATTCGACGATCGTATTCTTCAATCACCTCTACTTTTTCGAGCATCACCATGATGATCGCCTTTTTCCAGGTCACCACTTTTAACGGCTCAAACGTCGAATTGAGAAGCAGTGTCCATTCCATACGTTCATGAAGAAAACGGAAAGACCCCGTTGAATGTGGAATAGATATAGCGACTTTTATTTTAGTTGTCAAGTATTTCAACGTAACCCAACGGAACGAGCCAATCATTAAAATCGCAATAAATCACATTGGCGAAGCAAACTCATTGATAGGATGAATGAACCGAGCCTCATTCCACTCGGTTTCCAATTCAATTGAAAAGTCAGATCCAAACGGACAATTTTTGTTAAAATAACACACTTTGTCATTTATGAAGCCTGCTTCGATTCGAAATTTAATAATTTAAATAAAATTGTCCTTATATTTCAAGTAATTATATTTAATCCAAACCAATAATCAATTTGGCAAAAAAATTGCATTTAATTTACCATGATCTTATCTCCATTTATAAAATGTATATACCCATCTTTTTTTTCGCATCGCAATCAGCCTCTTATTTCGTTGAAGTGTTATATCAAAAGTCATCTACTCATTTTTAAATTTTCGAGAATGATTTTTCAGCAGAGATAAAGGAATGATAACAGATATAAAAAAAATAATATTTACTTACCTCCATCTTGTAAAGATATACCTCCATTTGTTGAAACTGATCATGCTTAATAAGTTTGAATCACGAAGGATGAAATGGCACCATTAACTTTATGATAGGACGACACACCTTTTCATTTCGATGAAAGGTGCTCTGAGGGGATTGTTACCAACTTTTTAAAAGTGCACACTTTTCAATTTAAAAGTGCACACCTTCGAGATCAGAGCTTTTGACTTTATGGGTATCGATCAACTTCCCTTCACACCAGAATCGGATCTCAT
>JACAEV010000076.1 GCA_013388645.1 Syntrophaceae bacterium
AGGATTGATTAAATATTTACATAAATCCTGACCAAAATGACAGACTGCAGTAAACCGAGAATAAATGGCATTAAAAATGCAATATTATAATGCTTGATAAAATGAAAAGAGTAAACCAGGATCACCCATCAACCCCTCCCAGAAAAATGGGAGTCCTCGCCATTGAGAAGAGGAAACACCCAAGATATAGTGTCGAATTACCTCTTGATTATTCACGAGTTGATGAAAAAGCAACCCTCGGAGGGATGGTCGCCAATGCAAGTGAAGGGGGACTTCTCGTCTATTTACCGGAAAGAATTGAAATAGGAACTTTATTAAAAATTGAACTATTCTATGTGAGAGGATTGGAGTTGGATACCATTAAGGCCATGGTAAAAGTGGTTTGGTCTGACATGGCGGCCAGAGAAAGCTGGGGAGAGCATCGATATGGTTTAAAGTTCGAACATATTGAGGACAAGGACTTCAGCAGATTGACCGCGCTCCTAAAAGAAGTGGGAAAATAAACCCCATATATCCCTGTCTTATAGGAGGGCACCTTTCTTTGCCTTTCAACTTAAAATGACCTTCCCTTCCAGTCTCAAGACAGGACCCCATCTCATTGCTTCCCAAGCAGTATTCGGGACCGCCTCACAAGTCAACTTTTTTTCTGAATGATTTTTTCTAAGCTTAAGAAAATAAAAAAAAGTTGACCTATTTTTAAAAATTATTTAAAAATAATAAGAAAATGGGTAAGCCGTTTCAAGGATAGCTGAGATGGGGTTTTAAGGTTTCATCTTGAAAGGTGAGGACCAATTCGGTATGGAAGGACCGCAATGGATAAATTAGATCAAGAAGAAAAAAGATACAGAGTCCTCCTTTTAGGTATTGGGGAAAATAGCAAACAAGAGATCGATTCTTTTTGTGATCAGCTTTCTAAAAATTATGGTATCCCTTTACCCGTATTAAAAAAAATTGTAGGCCGTTGTCCCATCATTCTCAAAAAAAACCTCTCTCTAAAAAAAGCGGAACTCCTCGGAAGAACCCTCAAAGCATTTGGGGGAAATGTCTCAATCGAAGAAAGACGAGATGACCCACCCATCTTACTCGAATTTCAGGATTTAGTGCCGCATCAATTGGCGTTAGAGTCTTCTTATCTCCGGAAAGCGCCCGGAGGAGCGTGGAGTATCATCGGAAGGATCAAAAATATATCGGACGAAATGTTGACTGATATATGGGCGCTTGCTCAATTCTTTGATGTCTTCGGAGAATTTGTTGCTTTTGAAGAATCACCTTTACCGATTAATCCCCTTCCTCCAGAAGAAGGGTCTCCTTTTAAAGTCATTTTTGAAGGGGAGGCGACCATTAGAAAAATTTCGATAGCCTTTAAAAATGCATTAGGGCAACCCATTCCGGCAGTGGATAAAAGGAAAAAGAGGGAGTGGATCGAAGTGGAACTGACCCAAGCAGATGAACATTTCCTTTCGATTCCAGAAAGACCACCGGCAATGGAGCAGCGGGCTGAAGGTCCTAAATTTTCTGAAGAGGAAACTCCAACTGGAGCAGAGAAATCGGATGGTCTCCCCATCGAGGAGTTTTCTCAAGAAATCTCACCGTTAAGGCTGGAGGAAGATTTTATAGAAAAAGGGATGGCGATTGCCGAACCAGATTTAAAAATCTCCCCAAAATTATCAGACGAAAACGAATGGCAAAAACAAGAAGCACCGATGAGTCCTTTGAAACTTGAGTCATTCGAGACCTCTTCCCTGCCGGCATCAGAAGGATCAGTAGAACCCAGAGAGGAAGAAAAAGGATTACCCGATTTAGAGCCTTCTTCAATCGAAAAAGAGGTTCCCAAAGAATCCATTTTACATCATTCTGTTTTTAAAGAAGCCACCCATTTGTTAGAAACGATTTCTGAAAAAAGCATCAGGGAGGAAAAGCCTTCTCCCTTCCCTTGGTTAGAAGATTTCAGAAGATCGGTCGAAATCTATTACCAAAGGCTTCCTAATATTTTTGCGAATTGGTTTAAAGAGTGCCAAAAGGAGGGGAGTTTTATAAATTCCATTCACGCTCTTTTGACTCTATTGGCCTATTCAAGGTTTGATCAAGGGAATCAGCCGGTTCAGGCCTTAGAGAATACTCAAAGGGTAGTTAGAATAATCCTTCAAAGAGATATTTCAGCAGATGATATTCCACCTCTCGAAGGGACAACCTTTATATCTGGAGAGGGATGGAAAGACCTTTTTCACAGAGCACTTCCTAAACTCCATCAGATTGGAAATGCAATCTTGGAAAAAAGAAGATGGAAAGCCTTTGATCTGGAACGTCTCCTCCAAGTTATCCCGCAGATGGGTCATCAGAATAGTCGATTGGCGATTGATTTGATGCATGAACTGTTTACGGAATTAATCGAAATTGATTTTTCAAATACTCCCGTCGTCATAGAGGAAAGGCTATATCGGGTTGCCTCTCGCTTGGGGATTTTGAATCCCCATTTTGACACTTCTCAAAGGGCGCCTTCCACAGGGGACATTAAAATTCAATCCTTTGCCCAGATGGCGTTTCCCCAGAACCCATTGATGATTGAAGAACCTATGACTTTAATGGCAATGGAGGAAGACCAAGGGGGGCATTGTTTCCCGACTCAACCCCAATGCGAGGGGTGCCTCTTCGAAACTTTTTGCCCGAGACTTCATCTTCAATTTGATCCGTCAGAAAAAGGGATGAGAAAGTAATTTGAGAGGATTAACGTGACAGAAAAACAAGAAATGAAATCCCATGTAGGCGTCGTCAATTTAGAAAGAAGGAGAGTTCCACGTTTTTCTATTGATTTACCAATGGAGTATCAACTGATCCCACCTACGATGAGGGAAACAGGTCGAGTTCTCAATGCCAGCGAAGGAGGATTATTGGTCTATTTGCCACAAGAGGTCGAAATTGGCCAGCCCCTTAAAATAAAACTTTTTTTTGCATCGGGGTCACAATTGAACTCCATTGAGGCGGTGGCTGAGATCGTTTGGAAGGATATCCATTTGGGAAAAGGCTGGGGAGATTACCGATATGGGGTTAAATTTATTGATATTTCCTCTGATGACCTTAGCAAATTGAAAGGCTTTTTAAAAAGCCTTTCAGAATAACGGGATTTGCATCGTTCATCTAAAAAAGAAGTCCATCTCTTTTACTTGTCAAATTCAAAAATAAATTTTATAATGTTTTTAAAAGGAGTTAGGAAATGAGCGGTAAGAGTAGTTTCCCTTATCGAAAATTTGATCGCAAGCCCCATCCGCATATCGTGAAACAAATCTTAGAGGATAGTGAATTGATCGAAATGATGAAAGAATCTCTTATTAAAGAGGGAAAAGCTTGTCCCTTTTGTCATCGGAAGTTGAAAGAGGAACCCAAATTAAAAGAAATCTGGTAATGACCAAAAAGATTTGAATGTCTAAATTAACCACCTTGTTATTTCTGTTTTAGAATATAAGCCTCAATCTTTCTTGACCTTCTTTTTCGCTACAAAGCTCATCTCAAATATCATCATCTGGGAATTCCCGAGCGAAGGAGAATCGAAAAGGCTTTAAAATTAAAATCTCTGCTGCTTCTTTGACTCCCCCTGCAGGAATGGTGAAAGGGAGCGAGACGACGAAGATGGCTGATCCTACAACTCCTGTAGCGACACCGAAAGGTCTTGCAAAGATCAAATCGAGAGCGCTCCATCCGTGACCAACGGGATCATCTTTTACCCATTTCTCCTCAGCCCAACCTGTTAAAGAAAAACACCCTATCACCAATGAAAACACAAGAAGCGAAACAAAAATCTTTTTAACCTCTTTCATAAAACTCCTCCTTTAAGTAGATAATAAATCATCCTATCAAAATTAAGGTGGATTGTCAAATCCCCTCAGAGCACCTGTCATTTGCAAATTAAAAGTGCACCGTTTTTTTAGATTTTCATTTTAAAAGTGCACACCTCGATTTCGTGATCCTTTGAGTTATCCATAGAGGGTAGAGAGCGGAGAGATTTTAG
>JACAEV010000135.1 GCA_013388645.1 Syntrophaceae bacterium
ACATAGGCACCATCGAACATCACGATCCACGCGTTCTTCGTATCATGTTCAAAGGTCGTGGAGGACCAGTACGATAACTCATCTCGAAAAGGAACGTCTTCGCGCATCGGGGGTCTTCCTTCAGGACGCGCTTTGGTTCTATCCAATAAGGATTCCAGTTCAGCTAAAGACGGTAATCGCCAACCGGCTTTTCCGTCCAACACAAGTGATTTGGCATATTCCTGGGCTTCGTACCAATTCATCTGACCCGGAGATTTACACTGCCACTCAAGACCAGTTTTAGGATCTTTCCAGGTGGGTTCATTTGGTATAGTAGGCTTTGCCGCACAGGAACCACAGAGATCGGCCATATTTATTATATGTGGGTTGGGGGTTCGAGGATTCAAGGTGTCAAGGGTTCAAGCGAAATTCACTCGGACCCTTGGATCCTTGCCCCTTGGACCCTTGATGTTATCTTTATCTTTTATAGAACCTTATAATTCCCTGCAAACTTTTTTGGATCTCCCCAGAAAATACATCTCGTCGGACAAACCGCATAACATGCGGGCACTTCTCCCCTTTCTCGTTTTTCGACACAGAGGTCACATTTGACCGCCTTGGTGACTTCGTGATTGAACTGCATGACGTCATAAGGACAGGTCTGAACACAACAGGTCCCGCACGAGATACACCTCTTGGCCTCCTGAATCATCACTCCCTTGGTGAGCCCTTTTTGGACCTCATTGAAGTTCTTTATTCGCTTTTTGGGGTCCAGGTAAGGCATCGATGCCCTAGCCGTCCGATCGTATTTCCCTTTCTGAGGTTCTTTGATTGCTTTCAGTTGTATCTCTCTACCTAACCGAAGGTTCTCGCCACTTAAATATCGATTAATGGAAATAGCAGCCTGTCTCCCGTCTGCGATGGCTTCGATCGCGGTCTTAGGACCTCTTGCTGCATCTCCGCCCGCAAAGATATCGGGATCATCACTTTGAAGCGTTAGGGGATCAATCTTCATGGTCCCCCAATCCGTTAACGAACAGGCACACTCGGGTGTCAAGCAACACCAGTCTGATTCCTGCCCCAGAGCTGTGATCACCGCATCCACTTTAATCGTAAATTCAGAACCGGGGATCGGTTCGGGCCTTCTCCGTCCGCTTTCGTCAGGCTCTGTCAGGCGTATTTTAATACACTCGATCGCCTGAACCCGGCCATTGTTACTGATAAACTGCACCGGTTGAGTCAGGATCTTGATAGGAATTTTTTCTTCCCGGCACTGCTTCATCTCTTCTGGTGTGGAGGGCATCTCCTCCACACCCCGTCGATAAAGAATAAAGGCCTTTTCAGATCCCAATCTTCGAGCAGATCTGACCGCATCCATCGCTACATTTCCTCCGCCAATGACTGCAACCCTTTCTCCCAGCTTGATCGGTTTTCCGAGGTTGAGTTGACGAAGGTAATCCAATCCTCTATAAACCCCAACCAGGTCTTCACCTGGAACACCCAGCCGAACACTTTCTTGGGCGCCAATAGCAAGGAAAAAGGCTTTATATCCTTCGCGACGGAGTTGAGCGACCGTCTTATTCTTGCCAATTTCAACGCCCGTTTTCATGGTCACACCCATTTGGCGAATCATCTTGATCTCAGCTTCCACAATGTTTCGCGGCAGCCGATATGGAGGGATCCCTGTCGTAAGCATTCCGCCCAATACCTTGGCTTTTTCAAAGATCGTGATTTTGTAACCCTCTTTTGCAAGATAGTAGGCACAGGTTAAACCCGCAGGGCCTGACCCGATAATGGCAACTTTCTCCTTTTTCTTTGGTTTCATCTCTGGCAAATAACGCTTCTTTGCCTTCAGATCCATGTCACCCAAGAAACGCTCAATCGCATGAATGGCCACGGGTTTGTCAATTTCATCGCGGTAGCACTCCGACTCACAGGGATGAGGACAAACCCTTCCGCAGATAGAAGGAAAAGGGCTTGCAAGCTTGATGAGCTGTAGGGCCTCTTGAAATTTTCCTTTTCCGGCAAGGCTCACAAATCCCTGGACATCAATATGCGCCGGGCATCCTACCTTACATAAAGAAGTCTCCTGTTTTTCAGCCCCGGACTTGCCTTCCACTGCATTGCAGCCATTACATTTTTCGCTATCAACCAAAACGACTCCCGTCTTAGGGTCTTTGGTAATGGCACTTTCTGGACAGGCCAAGGCACAGGGAGCATCTTCACAGTGATGGCAAAATAGGGGCTTAAAATAGGGAGCTCTCTCAATCACTCGAATGACTCTTGGCCCAACACTGAGTCCATGCTCCTGTTTGCAAGCGACTTCACACGCATGGCAACCCATACATTCAGTTTCGTTCAGCATTAAGGATACTTTTCCCATGGATTTCCTCCTATCATGAGATTTCTGAAAAGTTCAGACATCTCTGATTACATCGATTATGAGATGATTGCTCAGAATAAAATGCTTTGGATGTAAAGAAAAATCTGTGTAATCTTTTTTGCGGAAACTGGGTCATCATTATTGATCCTCACAGGGAGCGATATTGCACAAACAGACTCTCAGATTCGTGGAACCCATGGCAGGGTCCAGAGTCTCGTAGGCATTGTCCGTAAGGATATTGACATTGGATACATCCCAACCATGACTCGGGTCTTTTTGTTCCGGATACCACCATCCATGTTCTGCCACCACCACCCTGGGATCAATGTTCTCGTTGAGCTTGACGCGTTGTTTAATGCGCCCCCTCGGCGATGCGATATAAGCCCATTGACCTTCTTTAATGTGATGTTTCTTTGCTGTCTCAGGATGGATTTCCACAATGGGATCAGGTCTGATCTCCCTTAACGAAGGTATTTGTCGGTTCGCAGAATGAAAAAAGGTGGGAGTTCGAAGCCCCGCATTGAGGATATAGGGATAATCTTTGAGGAGATGAGGCGTGGAGATTGGGCTCTCAGGAACTTCGACATATTTGGGAAGTGGATCATATCCCCATTTCTCGAGAATGGTCGAATAAAGTTCCACTTTCTTGGTAGGGGTGGAGAAGCCTCGTTGCTTGTATTTGTAATAAACCATTTCACCCCGCAAATATCCCTTCTCTTTGAACTGTTCCCAAGTCAATCCAGAGGGTTCGAGCAGGTAATCCAGTGCATCCTCGACCGTATTTGGCCAATCCTGGCCCATTCGTTTTCCAAGTTCCAGAAAGATCTTGTGGTCCTGCCAGCACTCACCGATCTCCACACACTTTTGTCTTGCCAACACATATCCATGCCGTTTCCAGTTGTCTGCGACGTGGTTCTGCTCGAGCCAGGTGCCCGAAGGCAGAAAGATGTCAGCCAGCTCTGCTGTTGGGGTCAGGAAGAAATCGATGACCGCGAGGAACTCGATTTTCTTTAAGGCCTCATAAGCCTCTTTCGCATTGGCCCGGGTGATCACGGGGTTACTACCGCATAGGATGCCTGCCTTAAGGGGATAGGGCTTGCCAGTAAGGATCGCATCCCATGCCTTCTTGGGATTGATTAAAGCCACCCTTGCCCCAAGCTTGAACTGATCGCCACCCAACCTCTTTGCCTGTTGCTCTGGGGGAAGATCTCGATGTCGAGAAAATTCAGCCACCGTCCGTGTGGGCGGGTTCACAAAAAGGGCATTTCCTCCAGGAGCATCCAGATTGCCTGTGATGGCCATCAGCCCTGTCGTGGCCCGCGTGTAATTGACGCAGTTGATCGTCTGCTCCGTTGGAACTCCCCAATGGATACAGGCCGGTTTGGTGGTCGCATACATTCTCGCGGCTTTTCGGATGAGATCCTTATCCACCCAAGTGATCTCCTGCACTTTGTCCAGAGGATAGTCCTTCATCACTCTTTCTTTAAAGGCCTCCCAGCCATTGATGTAATTTTCTACAAACTCCTTCTCGTAAAGTTCTTCCTCAATGATGACACGGTGAAATCCAAGAGAGAGGGCGGCGTCTGTTCCAGGGCGGATTTGAAGCCAAAGGTCCGCTTGATTCGCAATAAATCCCTTTCTCGGATCGATGCAGATCAGCTTGGCTCCTCTTTTAAATGCCCTCCAGAAATTCTCCCCTTTATATTCGTCCGGATTGGTCCACTGTGGATTACAGGCCCAGATAACGATACATTTGGGACCGCCTTCATAATCGGCAATGGGCAGAGTGCCGCAGGTAATCAGGGTGGATCCAACCCTTGAGACATAACACATGTGCCCCGCAGTCAAAACATTCGGGGTCCCCAAGAGATTTGCAAAACGATAAAGATGGCTTTCATAATCCCTGCCGGTCCCTTGACCTACCACGATTGATTCGGGTCCATATTCCGCAATCACTTTCTTGAATTTTTCTGTAATGGTATTCAAGGCTTCATCCCAAGTGATTCGTTGCCATTTTCCTTCCCCTTTGGCACCCTTTCTTTTCATGGGATAGAGGATCCGATCAGGATGGTAGGCTAATTGCGTGATGGCCAAACCTTTGCTACACAGAGTTCCATGGCTGATAGGGGAATTCGGATCCCCCTCGACCTTGATCACCTTGCCATCTTTGACATGGGCGATAATCCCGCAGCCACCGTGGCAACTTCGACAAGCTGTTCGAATTTTTTTAATCTCTTCCATCAGTTTTCCTCCTTCCCTTTCTCAGGGGTGATAAACTTCAGAATATACACAAAGGTCAATATGATCTCAGCGTTTTTAAGGATGGCTGGATTATCCTGGGCGAGGGTTTGCAACCTTGTAGCACTTTCTTCAAGTCTTTCAATCTCTCTTCTTATCTGCTTATTCATTTTTTTCACCTTCCCTCATATCTCTAAAACGTTTTGCCTTAAGCATATATCTCGGAAGTGAACCAGGGGATTCAATCTGTACAAGAAAACTCAGATTCGTCTTGACTTTCAGATCTTCTCGAAGCCGAGATTTGATTTGGTCCGCTTTCTTTGGATCAAAATTTGGAGGAAACTCCACTCTGAGAGTCACATCATCCATGATCCCCTTTCTCTCCACCACAATCTCATACTCCATGACCTCAGCGTATCCTTTTCGGATCACCTCTTCCACTGTTTTGGGTGAAAAGAGGACTCCCCTAATCTTTCTCAGATCATCAATTCTACCCACCACCTCTTTAATCTTTCTTGAGGTCCTACCGCAAGAACAGGTCTCTTTTCCTTTGATGACCAAGTCCTTCGTGTTGAAGCGTATGAGGGGGAAAGATCTTCGTCCCAGGGGCGTCACCACGGCCACGCCGACCTCACCTTCCTCCACTTCTTTTTGAAGGGTTTCACGATCAAGGATTTCAACCAGGAAGAAAGGTTCGATGAGATGCATGCCATCTTTAGCCTCGCACATGCCAGCCCAGGCGCACGGTTCTGTTCCTCCGATATGATCGAAAACATGACAGTGATAGAGCTCTTCCAGTCTCTTTCTCGTTGCAGAGGGCATCGGCTCTCCGGCACAGAGCATTCTTTCGATCCCGAGAGAAGCAGGATCGATGCCGATGGCCTTTGCCTCTTCAGCAATGTGAAGTCCATAAGTGGGGGTATTCATCATCGCATTGGCCCGGATCTCAAGGATCTTGTTGATCCTTCCTTTTGTGTCGAGTCCTCCTCCAGGAACGAGCTCGCATCCAAGTTTTTCTGCAGCATAATGCCCTTCCCAAAAGGCAACATAGACATTATAAACAAAGGGAAGAAAGATCCGGTGGTGTGGTCTAAATCCCGCCATATAAAGGATATGGCACCATGCCTCAACCCTCCATTGCCAGCTTTCATAGGTCTCCGGGACATAAACGGGCTTTCCTGTTGTGCCGCTCGTCTGCCTGAAGGTCGTCACCTTTCCGATCTCGCTCCCCAGCAGTCCCCCGTATGGAAACGGATCCATATCTTGATATTTTCTCATCTCCTCTTTTTCCGTAAAGGGAATCCCCTTCAGATCATCCAATGATTGGATATCCTTACTTTCAATTCCCTTTAATTTATCCCGATACAGCATGGAATGCTCTTTGGCATAGGAAAGCATATTTCGAAAATAGGAAAGTTCGATCTCATTGTATCGTTTTCTGGGCAGGGTCTCTAAATAGGGGTTCCAGTATTTCATAAGCCAAACTCCTCGAGAAAAGGCATCATCCCACTGGATAGAGGTTTTTTACATTGGCGCCAAGCCGATAAGAAATCCTTCTTGCGACGTCTGCTGTCTTGGGACCGTATTGCTCGATTAATGTCTCTGCAAAAGTTCCAATGAGGATGATACATCCAATGATTTTTTCTTGCAACCCAAATACCGGTGCGCTGATGAAATTCACTCCGGCAGTGATTTCGCCCACATCCTGAGCATATCCCAGTTGTTTGCATCTCGTCAGCTCCTCTCTCAACCGCTTCAGGTTCAGTCGTGAAGGATCAAGGCCATGAAAATAAACCTTTTTTTTAGCCAATAGTCTCTCCCTATCTGCTTCGGGCATAAACGCTGCGATCGCTTTTCCATGAGCCCCTAAGGTCATATGAAACCGATGTCCAAGACGAATGGAAAATCCGATATTTTGATTTCCTTCGCGCTTTCCGACTACCAAGAGATGGTCGCCATAGATTAAACCAAAAAGAGCCGTCCCGTTCGTATCCTTTGCAAGATTTTCGAGGAAAGGCGCAACGATCTCCGGATATTGAAGGTTATTCAGAACATGCCGCGCCAAGAAAATGAATGCAGGTCCTAAGGAATAAGTCTTTCCTTCAGGATTTTTTTCTACAAAGCCGAACTGCTTGAGTGTGTTCAGAATAGAATGGCCCTTGCTTTTATGAATTCCAACGCCCCGACATATCTCCGTAAGCTTCATCTTATATTGTGGACCCTCACCTAAAAAGAGAAGGATACGAGATGCCTGTTCCACCGCTGGAACGAGGGGTTTATAGATCGATTTGACTTTTTTTTGATTCTTTAGCATCTCCCTCTCGTTATCCCCATGGGTCAAAACTCCAGGACGACCAGGGGATGTAAAAAGTTCTGTATATAGAATAATGTTCTATAATTAAGAAATAGGTTATTAGAACTCCTTCCACTTGTCAACCTTTTTTTCTTGCGTCGCCTCAGAAAGAATGAAGAAATGATCTTCGCTCATATTTTATGGAGCCCCACAGGCTAAGCCCGTGGTTCTCAAAAGACGCCCCACAAGGGGCGAACATCCCGTACCAGAGGGCCAATTCACCCACGGGTAGAACCCGCGGTCCTCTTGGTTCGGGATAAAAGGGACGATTCGATCTCAGAACCTATAGAATTCCCTCTTCTGTTTTATGGGATAAAATGGGAAAATTTTTTCAAACCTTCTGAGTTGTTATTCGAACGTATCATGATCCAACAGACCTGCCTACCAGGAAGTAGGGCAGATTCCTTTCTAAGGGTCAATGCATCATAAATTTAAAGAGGATAGCTTATTTTCTATTGGGATGGATGGTGGAATAAAAAAATGGCACCATGGGAAACCAAAGTGCCATTTTTATTCGAGGGAAATTTTAAGACAACCTCTAAAAATGTCATTCCTGCGGAAGCAGGAATTCATAAACTTTTGAAATGACTGGACTCCCGCTGGAGTTTACCCCGTACCTGATACGAGGCGGGAGCAACGAATTAGGAATTATTAAAGGTTCTCTTAAGACTTACATTACTTTTTCTTAAACTCATTCCAGGGATAATCGATGAGCTCGAGGAGAACTCCATTCACATTTTTGGGATGAACAAAGGCAAATTTACAACCCCTGAAAGGTCTCAAGCCACCGATGAATTGATAACCTTTCGCCTTAAGCTCATTCATGGCCGCTTCGGTGCTATCCACATTCAACCCAATGATCATGACTCCCTCACCCCTTTTTTCGATAAATTTGGCCACATCACCGTCAGGGGTGGTGGATTCCATCAATTCAAATCCAACTTCTCCCAGCCAATATCTGGCTACTCTGATTTTCTCAGGCTCATCCACATAAGGATCATCGGGACCCTTCCCCAAAATAGGTTCCCAGATTTTCCGAGCTGCCTCAAGATTCTTTACTGCAATACAGATATGATCAATCTTGTTGACCTTCATCAGACACCTCCTTCTTTTCAGTTTTCGTCAATATTCTTCAATTCTTTTAACCAAACTTCCTCTTTAAAAAACATTCACAAGAATGGGTGAATGGGTAGGTTCCTCCCCTCATCTCTTTGAAAGATGCATGATGTTCCCAGTTTCGTAGCCTCCATTGGGAAGTTCGTTGACGATGGCGACAAAAGGACAAACAAAGGCACAGATTCCACATTCCACGCAGAGATCGCTAAGGATGGCGGCTTTCTCCTTTACCAACCCAATGATCCCCTCTGGGCATTCTCTAACACAAATTCCACAACCCGTACATTTAAAAACATCAACATGCGGTACCATAAACCTCTCCTTTTTAATGTAATTA